>JACPPY010000055.1 GCA_016190755.1 Chloroflexota bacterium
GCGCGGCCGCGGCGGCCAGCTTGCGACGAGCGAACTGCATCAAATCCCGGTGCAGCTCTGGCGTGGCCTCGAACCCCGGCTTCAGAGATACGAAAGCCTTCACAACCTCCATGGCTATGGGGTCAGGTTTGCCGATGACTCCTGCCTCGGCCACCGCTGGATGCTCCACCAGCACGCTTTCGACCTCAAAGGGTCCGATCAGATGTCCCGCTGACTTGATAACGTCATCCTCGCGGCCGACAAACCAGAAATAGCCGTCAGAGTCACGGCGGGCACGGTCCCCGGTGATATACCATCCGTCTTTGAAACGCGACTGGTACAGTTGCGTATTATTCCAGTACGAGCGGAACATGGACGGCCAAGGCGTTCTTACCGCCAGGTGTCCTTCTGTTCCGGCCGGGACCTCCTCGTTTTTGTCATCAATTATGCCCGCCCGTATGCCGGGTACGGGCCGTCCCATAGAGCCAGGCCGGACAGGCATGGCCGCGTAGTTGGCAATAAGAATGGCCCCCGTCTCCGTCTGCCACCAGTTATCGTGCACCGGTAGGCCGTAGGTCTTGAGGGCCCACATCACCACCTCCGGATTCAACGGCTCTCCTACACTGCAAATATGGCGCAGGCTGCTGAGGTCATGGCGTTTGGCGACATCGGAGCCTGCCTTCACCAGCATGCGCAGGGCAGTGGGCGCCGTATACCATACCGTCACCTTGTATTTCTGTATGATCGAATACCAGCCGGTGGCCCAGAAGCCTCCCTCGTACACGACCTGGGACACACCGTTGATCCAGGGCGCCATCATGCCATAGGAGGTGCCTGTAACCCATCCCGGGTCTGCGGTACACCAGTAGACGTCATTATCATGGAAGTCCAGCACCCATTTACCTGTGGCGTAATGCTGCAGGCCAGCGTTGTGGACGTGTACTGCGCCCTTGGGTCTGCCTGTTGTGCCGGATGTATAGTGCATCAGAGAGTAATCGTCGGCGCTGGTGCGTATACCCGGAAATTCGGAGGAGGCCTCATCCATCGCCCGGAAGTAGTTGATCTCTCCAGGACGCTCCGCACTCCGGTCTGCCCTGTCAACGACGATCACGTGTTTCAAATCTGGCAGGTCCGACAATATTGAGGCGATCCTGGCCTTCAACGTCGGCGAAGTGACCAACACCGTTGCCCCGCTGTCCCGCAGGCGGTCTCGCACGGGATCAGGCCCGAAATCGGCGAAGAGCGGGCCGGCGACGGCACCTAGCTTGAGGGCGCCGAAAACAGCGACATAAAGTTCCGGGTAACGTTCCATATAGGTGAAAACGCGGTCGCCTTTGGCCACGCCCAGGCCAGCCAGGACGTTGGCGAACTTGCTAGTTAGCGTGCTGAGCTGGCCAAAGGTATAGGTTTCCGATTGCCTGTCTCTGCTCTCCCAGAACAGAGCCACCTTGTCTTTGATGGCGGAAGCGGCATGCCGGTCTATTGCCAGGTGTGTCAGGTTCATCTGCCGTTTGTCGCGGATGCCCAGTTCCTTCTTGATAGATTCCCAATCGAAATCGGCGCCGAGCATGGATAGGTCGGCCAGGTTTGGGGGCACAGACATCCCCGCCACAGGGGATTTAGCAATCTCGGGGTAGTCCATGGTCACGTCCTCCCATCTTCGCATTCAGTGGGTCTCGAGCCAGGTTTTTATTTTGGCTCAGGGCAGTCCTGTCTAGAGTGTCATCCCTCTCCAGAGGGCGGTGCAACTCATTTTTCCCACCTTTTCCTCCCAACCTCTGTTCTCAACGGACCAGACTTTGTTGTTCCCGACTCAATTGGACCGCCTCCTGGTCAGTTTCCGGATTGTACTATCAGGAGCAGACGAGCACAAGACAAAGCAGCCGCCCGAAAAGAGAAGGTGCAAGCCGAAGGCGACTAAGGACACGAACCAGGAGAAGGTCGAAGCGTAAAACACGGGAGTAGGCGTGCCGCTCGTTCTCTGGCGATATGGAAAGAAGGTGGCTCCCCGAGTAGGATTCGAACCTACGACCTAGCGGTTAACAGCCGCCCGCTCTACCGCTGAGCTATCGGGGAATGGCTGCCGAGCCAGGATTCGAACCTGGGTTTAGGGATCCAAAGTCCCCTGTGCTACCGCTGCACTACTCGGCATTGAGGCCTCAATCTGCCGGCACACGAAGCGCGGGACCGTCCCTACCCAACTGGCCCATGCGATTACCCAGTTTTGACCGCAAAGTGCCGGAGGTCGGGGTCGAACCGACACGAGGGTTGCCCCTCAACAGTTTTTGAGACTGTCGCGTCTGCCTGTTCCGCCACTCCGGCCCGAATATCCGTCAGGCACGTTGTCTCTCCCCTCGATAATCCGGCCGGGGATGAAGCTCACACTCCGCTTGCTGAGCTCCAAAACGAGGCCTGGTCCGGACCCTCATCGGTACGCAATCGTGCCGGTTCCGGCGCCCTGTGCGACCATTTATAGCTTTGTTATTCTACCACATCCCGGGCGAAGGAAACCCGACGAAAGCTGTGCACCGGATGGTGCCGAGGCCCAGAGTCGAACTGGGGACACCGCAATTTTCAGTCGCGTGCTCTACCAGCTGAGCTACCTCGGCGCCGCAAATGCCACAGCAACCGTCTCATTCCCCTGCCAAAGTGGGAAAGCGCAGTTATTGTAGTGCTCAGATTCGAGTGTGTCAACCGCGCGTGAGCCAGGTATTCTACGCGCCACCAAGCCTTGCAAGAGGGATTTCTTGCCTGCACAAAGGGCACTCTTCAGGGGGATAGGTCACCGCGGGACTGCGCAAACAGGAGTATAGAGGATACCCGAACTCCAGGCCTTTTTCGCTACGGTCCACGAGAACACCAATGCCCATTATGCGTCCTTCACTGTTTTGCACTGCCTGGATAACACTGGCCACAGAGGAGCCCGTGGTGAGCACGTCGTCGATGATCAGGGTGCGCTCTCCTGGCTTTATGCCGTGTCCGCGTTTGAAGACCCGAGCATTGCCATCTTTCTCGGCGTATGCCGCCCGTATACCCATCTGCCGCGCCGCCTCAAATGCCAGCAGCATTCCGCCGGTAGTTGGACCTGCAACTACCTGTATGCCTTGGCCACGGAAGTGGTCGGCGATCATTGAGCAGAGCCTGACAGTGTGGACCGGGGATTCCAGAACTCTGAATTTCTCCCAATATACGGGGGAATGAAGGCCCGACGTAAGGAGGAAGTGGCCGTGTGCTATGGCTCCCGCCTCCTCGAACGTCCTCTGTACATCAGATGACACTCTAATGTCCCTCCTGAGAGCTAAGGCAACGACGTTCCAGGCAGCACGGCAAGAGGCGCTGGTTCAACGTTGCTGGCGATAAGGTCATAGTTTGGGGCCAGCCCCCAGTTGCTTGGAGGCCATATGACCAACCATGCTTTGCCGACTATAGAATCGCGCGGGACATACCATCCGTAGTGAGAATCAACGCTCAGGTCGCGGTTGTCGCCCAGGACAAAGTAGTCGCCAGGTGGGACGACCGTCGGCGGCATAGAGTAATGCGCGATGTTCTTGATGTACGGCTCGTCCACTGCCTTCCCGTCAACATAGACCCTGGTACCTTTTACCTCTACAGTTTGACCGGGCCCGGCGATCACACGCTTTATGAAGTCACGTTCCATGTCTATAGGCGCATTGAAGATTATTACGTCGCCAGGCTTGGGGTCACCAATGCGATAACTGACCTTGTTCACAACCACCCACCAGCCTGGTTGAACATTGGGTTGCATGCTGGGCTGGTCTACCCGGAATGTCTGTATGCTGATCCGCAGCAGGAGAAAGGCAATAACTGCGAAAAGGACCGTCCATAGCATATCTCGAACAGTGGATTTCATAGTCTTGGTGGCCTGAGTCCCAGGCAGATACTAACTTTCGAAGCTATTATACTCGTCACCGCACTGTGCTGTCACACCCGGTGCGTAAGCGACGCATCATGAGCGGGCCAGGAAACGGCGCAGAACCAAACGGCTGATACGCGATGCCCCTTCCGCCGGGACTCGTGGAGGAGATAAGTGTGTCCGCCGTCATATCAGGGCAAAAGAAGCTAAATAGGATTTGCCGGAAAGTAAACTTTCGGCCAGACAACAGAAGGGTTAGCTCTATGCCGGCCCTGACAAGACAATAGTATCAGAGCCGGTCGCGACTCCGGATTCACAGTCCATGGCGTCCAGCACGCGCAGTATGGATGTTTCCCAGTATTTAAGCGAGGACTCCTTTACAAAGACCCCTATGTGGCCTGCGTCTGCGATCAACTTCGTCTTGGTCATTCCTGAGACGTACTTCGCCATGGCGAAAACCTGCTCCGGTAGCGTAATGTCGTCCTTCTCCCCAGCAATCATGAATACCGGACACTTGATATTCCTCAAGTCGACCTTTTTGCCAAGGACCTCAAGTTCCCCTTTTACCAGCAGGTTCCTCTTGAATAACTTGTCCACAATCTCAAGGTACCAAACGCCCGGCAAGTTCAGCGGTTGATCATACCATCCCTTGAACCGCCGCCACCTCTTTATTTTCTCCTCGTTATCGTCGCACACTGCGAACCACAGGTCCATGTAATCACCGAAGTACCTGTCGTATGGATTCAGGCCCTTAAAGCCAGCCAACTGGCATTCACCCCGCTGGACTCCGCCACCCATGTTCACCATGTTTTCGAAAAACGACATGGGCAGCGCCCCACACAGAGAGTATATCTTCCCCTTGCCAGCCCAAAAATCGATGGGGCCAGCAGCATTGACGTACGAGACAACCGACTCTGGATGAAGCGCCGTGTGTATCGCCCCTGCCCAGGCCCCTTGGCACAATGTGAATAGATGCACCTTGTTCCCAAGCCGACGAACGCACTGGTCGATGTTGGCTGCCATATCATCCAGCGAATCGAAACGACTACGGCTGTAAGACGTAGGCGGCACCCAATCTATCACGTGCACCGGCCTATTTACGTCAACACTCAGGCATCTTCTCAGTAGAGGCTCACATATACTCGGATGGTGTCCGGCATTCGGCGCCAGGACAAGTATCGGAACCTTGTTGCTCTTGGAAAGGGGTGTGAAAGACCTGAGCTTCAGAGAATCATTCTCGAAGATAACGGAGTTCGTCAAGCTCCAATTGAGTGCCTGATATGGCCTCAGCAATTCGGACCAGAACCTAAGTGTCTCAGAGATCATCGTCTACCCTCTAATTGTTAACACGTCCTTAATAGTCCAGTCGGGATTCTCTCTTGCAAGTAAGGGGCAGGTAGATGATGGCATCACCAGCAGCCGACAGCAAGCCATACACATTTCCCAACCCTTGGGACCCTTGGCCGTTGTTACATTTCTCGATAGGTATGAGCACTATGACGCCTAATGGTAACGAACACTGTAACACGTACGTAACACGGTGTCAACTAGATCGGGTTTGATCATGGTTGGGAGCGGCGTTGGCCGCCCTTTGCTCGTGTGAATCGGAACGAGAAATGTATCCAGTACGGGGGAACGCAGTGCTTGCGTGAGACCTATGCGTAACACGTAGTGGGGGATGCGACTTTGTGAAGTAAGCGGGCAAGAGCCAAGGCAGGCGCCAGTCTGATTGTTACCTGAGAATGGCGACCTTTTTGCCGTTGCCGTGGGACGGGACGTGGCCCAGCTTCTCTGAGTGCTTCTCGATCCACCTGACCACCTTCGGCCAAAAGTCCTTGTGCGAGCTCATACTAGTAGTGATGCCGATATGGCCTTTTGCCATCTCAAATGTTTCTTTTTCTTTACTTGATACCTTGTCGAGCAGCACGGTGATAGAAGCGGGAGGAGCGATATGGTCGTAAGTCGCGATCAACAGCAACAGGGGGCAATCTATCTTTGAAAGGTCAGCCGTCTCGCCTAGTGCCTTGAACTCCCCCTTGACGAGCTTGTTTTGCTGGTACCACTCTTTTATGTATTGCCGGTAGGTTTCTCCCGGGATAGCCGGACTATCGAATATCCAGCGGTCCATGCACAAGAAGCCGTTCGTCTCCCCATCCAGGTCCAACATCTCAAGGAAGGCACCGTACTTGCTGACTATGAGGTTCACCGGGTCAACGAGCAAGAAAGCAGTATTTAGTAACTGTCCCGGCGCGTTATTGTAGGCGTCCACTATTGCGTCAGGATTCAGTCCTCTCGCCCATACGGTAAGAGGGTTATCAGTGCTGAAATCTATTGGCGCCGCCTGCAGCACCAGATTCTTGATATTGTGCGGGCGTATGGCGCTGTATGCCGCCGTGAGCGTGCCGCCAAGGCAATAGCCGTGTGCGGTAATTCTGCTCACACCTTTCAGCCTTTTGATGTTTTCCACGCTCTTGTCAAGGAAGTCGAAATAGTCATCGAGAGTCAGGTACTTGTCGACGGCCGAAGGATAACCCCAATCCAACATATATACATCGAACCCGGCCCTAAGGTATTTATCGACCACAGAGATGTCCGGCCGAAGGTCCAGTATATATGGCCGGTTGATGAAAGCGTACACTATGACTATCGGCGGCCGATGCTTTTCCTCAGTCACCGGCGAGTAGTGAAGAAGCCTGAAGATGCCCTCTTCATCGGCGATCTCAAACCTGGACAGACCAACATCGGAGTTGATTTCACACACCTTGGCCATGGTCTCGGCGAAACTAGGGTCGTAAACCTTTGCCATTACTTCTCTCCTCTGGAAGTGGTCTGATGCCTGTGTTTGCGTCCATTTCCCCCATCCGCATGGCTCGAGGCTGGAACAGTCATGGACTCAATCTTCTGTTCCAGAGCTCTGACCCGCCTTTCCAAGATGTCCGACCTCACCTTATAACTGTGGACACGTTCCTCCAGGGCATTGGTCTCGCTCTTCGTCGTCAAGGGAAGATATGGCACAAGTTCCAACTGCACCTCCATGAACTTCCTCAAAGAAGCAACTGCTTCGGCGATGACGTTGGCAAGCTCGTTCTGTACCTCTATGAACCCCTGCGATGCCATAAGCTTGCCGTACTCTTTGGCGAAGATATACACATATGTCCGGTAGAAGGCCCTGAACTCGATTTGCACAGGCTTCTTCTTTACCTCTTCGGCAAAGCGCCTCGTAGCCTTCTCCCAGATGTCACGAAACATCGTCTCGTACTTCCGTCCCAGTCGCATGGCTTTGGGGTAACTCGTCGCCGTCGCCTGGATGCTTGACAGCAGACTCTTGGGTAGAGCGAACTCGTTTTTTCCCAGCCGACGGGTGAACTGTTCAACCATTTCCAGGTAGGCCCGGGTGCCCTCGTCTGCTACCCTTTTGAACAAGTTCAATGGGGTCAGGCTCATTAGCTGGCTCGTTATGCTCTCGTCCCTGCTTCTATCAAGCTCGCGACCATCGGAAGTGAAAGCATCAAAGGCATCGACGACGACACCCGTCAATTTGCTTTGTGTCTCACTCCAGAGTCGAATGCCGTCCATATAAGCGTCGGCAAAGGCCCTGGATGTCATCGCTTCCAGCGGACGCTTCAAATAGTCCATAGGAAACATCAGAAGACGATATGGCTGCAAGAACATCGCAAACAGGTTGTCGTAAACCCGGTCGAAAACGGGACGCCACGCTTCATGGATCTCGCTTGCGCTCAGGTTAGGGTTGCGGAGGAGGACTCCGTATGCCTGTTCGAGCCAACCCCGCATGGCCATGGTGCGCGCGATGAACTCATAGCTCTCACTCGGCAGCATGAGGTACGCCTGGAAGGCGCGCTCGTACCTGCTTTTTTCCTCTGTTGCTGGTACCATGGTCCTCCTTTTGTCAGCCTGATAGTATGTGTTGACATCGCAAAGGGTCATGTCATAGACGCTTCAACAGCCCGGGACCACCGCGGCTGCCCGCAGGCCATGAACCGCGCATGGCTGGTGCCCGCGGGGAAGAAAGAACAACCAGGAGCCAACTGCGGCGGCTACCTGAAGCTTTATTCCGAATCAGGCTGCTTCTCCGGATTTCGGTCTACCCCTTGCCGCCCTCTCCGTTTGGCCCTTCATCCTGTCCAGTTCATCCGAAACCCTGGCTACTTCTTCTTTGGTGGCAACGCTCTCAGCCTGGCTTTTTACCCTCTGCAATTCCTCGGAAACCTTTGTCACGTCTTCTCTTGTCGCAAACGATGGAGTCAAGGCATTGCGATAGAGCGTGCTTACCGACCTGGCACACTGGGTATACTGTTCGATGAACTCAGGCACGGTAGTGGACAATTGAGAGGTCTCCACCAGGGTTGAGGCAGCTTCCCTATATGCGTCGGACCACTTTCGGAAGAACTCCTGCGGGGTGATAGACCTATTGCCGTCGCCGAGGGCCTTCTGCGCAGCGCGATAGATTACGGAGTACGAATCCTGTGCTGCCTTTTGCAGCTTAAGGTTCATCTCCAACCAGCAAACATAGGTATCCACGCTCGACTTGGCCCAATTTGTCGTATCCTCCACAACCTCCCTGTATCCTGAAGCCAGCGTTGCCGAAGGCTTTAGGGAATCCAACGACTGCTTCAATGTCCTGCCGTAGTTGTAGATCAGGTTGCGATAAGACTCCGGGGACATGTTGCCTTTCTCCATTATTTCGGAGAATGCCCTGGCAGTCTCTGCCATTGCGGATGTAGATAACCTGATAGTCTCGATCGTGACATCGAACAATTGCTGGAGATAATCTTTGGCCACCTGCTGTTCATCAGGGAAGGCATCCCTCGCCTTCTTCACCGCCTGATCAACGTCTCTCATGCCAGAGAAGCGCGTGCCGCGTGTTGCTTCCACTACACCCTCCGACATATCATCGTAGGCCGACTTTAGCGTATCGAAGAACTTGTCTACGTTCGGCTTTTCGCCGGCGTATATCTGCCTGCCAACCTCTGTCCCTAGCCGGGCGAGTTTCTCCGTACCTTTGAACCATGCCTCGTATACCCTCCGGTACATGTTGAAGCCCTCGGCCATGGCATCGCTGGAGTAGCGCAAGGACTCGAAGGGTACTCGCATGGCCCTGGCCACCTCTGCGTAGTTGCTGCTCATCCTCGCCCAATAGTCCATGTAGCCCCACCATGGCTGGAACCAGTTTTCCATGCTCGGCGCTGTGGAATCTCCCGGCTGTGACCAAGTCCTGGTGAACGAACCGAACACATCAGCCCACGATCTATACGCCTTCGTGTACAGGTCGGCTAAATCAATCCTTTCCTCGTTTGTCGTCGTTTTTGTCGTCACTGTTTTTCTCCTTCCGTATTTTTGTCGATTGAGCTACTCGTCAGATGCTGTCTCCTGGCCTGTCCTGGGTTGCCTATCCCTTCCGGCTTCACACTCGTTGCCACTCCAGCCACTCCCGGAATTGCCTGCTTGCAGTCTCGATCCTGAGTAGGTCAGAATCATACCCTCCTTGGGTGTCGAGGCACTCCCGGAGTTGCCAGCTTGCCGATGCCTGCCTGGAAAGGTGTTGCTCCAGGTCTGCGTTCCCGCATTTGCTGACGAGGGGCAGCACCATCGCCAGCGGAGGCCAGGAGGACTTATTCTTTCCAGGACAGTAGTCGAACAGGTCAGCGACCTCAATTTTGTTCATCGCTCCCAACATACTCAATCTCCACCAGTGGTGCATGTACTCAATAGAATTTGGGCTTGTTCCTTCGTGAAGAAAGTCTCCAGTCAGGCCGCAGGATACCGAGAAGAGTGAGTACCTGATACTCCGGCAAGAGGCAATCCAGTAAAAACCAACTACAACACAATGCTACCCCATACCGTATTGAAAAGTTGTTTCTCGTGCGCCAGCCAGAGGTAACATTTCTGTTACAATTGCCATCGAATGCGTAGCACTTTGGACAAAAGCCCGTCCTTCACAGGACAGGCGTAAGCCTGGTAACATCTGTGATAAAAGTCATACTGGAGAAGGTCGGTGAACGATATGATTGCTGTTGGGGCGAGGGCCACTGCAACAAATGTTGTCCGCTATCAAATTTCAACATAACGGAGAAGAGCACATGAGTAGAATGGAACAACAGGAAACCCACGACACTGCGGAGCAGGAACTGGAAGAGCAAGTGAGAGCGTCGCTGGTCGAAGGGAAACTTCCTTGCAGCGGGGCCTTTGAGATAGCGAGGAAACTTAAGGTCAACCGTCGAAAGGTCGGCGATGCGGCAAACAGGATGAGAATAAGAATCGTCAATTGCCAGCTTGGCTGTTTCCAGACCCTGAAGGCCACTCACGACGATCTCGCGGGGATGAATATCAGTGACGCGTTGATAGGCAGAGTGATGGAGGAGTCAACCGATGGTGTTCTCTCTTGCCCGACAGCTTTCAAAGTGGCCGGGAGCCTGAAAGCCACACCTAAAGAAGTCGGCGATGCTGCGACCATGCAGAAGGTGAAGATCGTCGGTTGCCAGTTGGGCTGTTTCTGATATTCCGTTTTCCACGTATCGAATCGCTCAGTAATCGCGTAACACGAGGACAGTGTCCCATCTGCCATGTTAAACTCAGGCTGTTGTGCTAAACTCGAAAGGTATGGGCCAACTCGGTTTCCACTGCCACGATGTCCGTGAGGTGGATGACACCATCCTGGACAACGACCTTCGCCGCGGCGAGTTCTATAACCTGGATGCCAATCAACTCCGTATCCTGCAGCGCCGGGTACGGTCCAACGGCCTTAGATGGAGCATACACTCCCCGCTGGTGAAGCTAGATTGGTATCCACACCCGCCCACATGGTCTTTTCTGTGTGACTTCTCCCCTGAGAAGAGAGCGCTGACCATGAAGATGGTGGCATTCACCGTGGAACAGGCTGAGCAAATGGGGGCAGAATACGTTGTGGTCCATTTCCCTACTCCGTCGGGCTTACCTCAGGAGGTCGAGAACAACCGTGTCAAAGAACTGAGGGATATTGGCCGCGGGAGTTGCGAATACCTTGCCGGCCTTAGCCAGAGGAGCGGGATACCGATTCACGTTGAAGGCGTTGGGCTGAGCCCGTTGCTGGATGCTCAGTACCTTCGGAAGTTACTAGCAGAGTTCACCACCCTCCGCTACTGCTTCGACACCGCTCACGTATATTTGGCGGCCCTCCAGGACGGCCTTGATTACTACTCCTTCGCACAATCCATGAGCTCATGTCTCGGATCAGTCCATATTTGGAACACGCGCGGCATGGCTGATTACCTCACGCATCGCCACATTCCGGTGCACCCCAGCCAGGACCCACGGGACGGATGGGTGGACATCGCCCGGGTGTTGAGGGCACTGGATGCCAACCGGCAGGGCGTTGCGCTCATACTGGAAAGCCCGACTTCCTATCCCCAAACACTTGGAGATTACGATTACCGTGATGGAATAAAATGGGTCAAAAGGCTGCTCAGTGAGCTGTCTTGACATCTACGCCTAATTTGGCTATCCGCACACATCGTCTCTGCCTGCCTTGCCCCAGCCGAACTGATATTCACTGAATCTGTCTTGTCCGAGCTATGATGGCCTATGATGCCGGCAAGTCGCTTATAATCGATTTAGAGCGTGTTATGAACTTCCAACATGTTGCGGTTTGATGCTCGCGCCACGGCCTGACAAGTGGCGGACCGAAGTCAGGACATACTGTGGTTCATAACAGGCTCTAGAGGCCTCATGCGCCTGCACGACGCATTTCTCATGTGCCTCTGTTTGCCTCAATGGACGGCATAAGGGAGAGACAAGATGGAAGGGCATGCAATCAAACACAGCTTATTTCGCGGCACGAGACCACGCGTCTTCGCCACCGACATTGACGACCCCTCCGAGGGAAGGGTTTTCGTCTGGGCATGGACCTCATGGTTCGAACGCATTGAGGGACCCTCAGGCGCAGTAGTTTTCACACCCGCCGGGAGCTCCGAGAAAGAACTCCGCGAGATGCTCTTGCAGCAAGGCAAGCCGGACCTGTCGGAGTTGGATGATGAATACAGCAAGGAGATCATTCAGGAGTTCCTGGACCAGGTCCCGCTCTTCCCCGAGGCGCCTGAGCTGTCCTATCAGGCGCCGTTCCAGGAGCGGAATCCTGATGAGGACCTCGAGCACGGGTAGATAGCCATGCCATGAGCCAACCTTGCACACCACGTCCTCTATATGCTCCAGTGCGGCGAGGCATTCGTCAACCGCGGTTCTGGCGTGAAACAGGCTACGGCGCAGAAACGAACTTGGCTATTATCTCTGCGAGCTGTTCGATATCCTTGACGAACACGAATTCGTTCTTGCCATGGATATTGCACTCAGGTCGAATCACACCCAAGCCGAAAAGGCCGGCCCGCCAGTCCGATGCTACTATCGGGCCGAAGTCGCCCGAACCCATGGTGCCGTACTTGCCCGCTTCCCCAACCACCTGCTTGATCGTTGCAGCCAGATCATCCCCTGCCGAACCCTTGAATGGCGGCACAGTGGGAATAAGGACGATGTTATCTACCTCCCATCTCACGTCCCGTACACGGTAGAGGGCCTGCATCAGTTCATCTCTGGCTTCATCGATGCGTTCCTCAGGAATCAGCCTGCGGTCAATCGAGATCGTGCATTCGTCAGGCACGATGTTCACCTTGAGGCCGCCCCGGATCACGTTTATGTTCAGCCTCGACTCCATCTTCCTCAGCCCGGTTGAAGGGTGAGCATCCACCTTTGAGTGGCGCTGCATAACCCTCGGCTTCAGGTCCATGAGGGCATTCAACAGCGGTATCGCCTTTTCGATCGCGTTTTGGCCAAGGTGAGACATGGCCGAATGGACCGATTCGCCCCTGACCTTGACGTCCATGTGGATCGCCCCCAGATCAGCTATCGATACATATCCGAAGTCCGAGTCCAATGAAAACACAGAGGCCCCCTCTACCGGCTCCAATGAACGACCAAGGTAACGGATCTGCTCCGCCTGACCTACCTCCTCATCTGTCGTAACCATAACCGAGACGTCGTATTTGATTTGTTTCCGGCTAATTTTCTCCATGCCGAGCAGCAGGGCAACAATCCCTCCTTTCATGTCGGCGGCACCGCGCCCGTACACTTTGCCATCCCGCACCACGGGGTCAAACGCAGACCACCCTTGTGCCGGCACGACATCTACATGAGTGTAAAAGATCAGGCGAGGTTTCCCCCGGTTGCGGCGGTGGGCCAACAGGTTCACTCGTCCAGGCTTGCCACCGGCACACTCCTCGGGAATCGTTACCTGCTCGGTCTGAAAGCCAACCTGCTTGAATAAAGGCTCCAGGTATTCAATAGCCTTGCCGTAGTTATTTCCAGGCGGCACAGTGGTGTCTATAGATATCAGGTCTTTGAGCACACCCACATGGTCCATGTCTGTCTCCTCATTACATTCAGCCAGCAGAAGATTTTCTTGGACTTGTCTGGCCAGGACTTATCGATAGGCTCCCAACCGCAGGTCACACCCCTCTTCGGCGCGCTGCTAATGCTACCAGGTCGGCAGGCGCTAAAACAACGGTGGCTAGGAGATATTGGACGTATCAGACACAAGCCACGTTCTGAGCGACGATGCTCGCTTTGACCTTGTCCTCCTCCACCAGCCCCTCCCGGTACCTCAGGCATCGGAAATCCCGGAACATATTCAATAACTCGTTATGCTTCAGCAGGTGCTCAGGGTTCCTCGGTCTACCGAATTGGTCCTGGCCCACGATATAGGTCTCATATACCACCATGCCTCCTGGCTTCAATCCAGCTTTTATGTCAGGTAAGAGGGATCGCTGGAGATAGTCGAAGCAGATGATCAGGTCGTATGCGCCGGCAGCAATCCTGTATTCATTCCCTTCCAGGTCTGCAACCTGCGCTTTGATAACAACGCCGGCATTTCGCGCCGATTCAAGAGATGCCGCCACAGCTTCGTTGGAGATGTCAACTCCTTCGACGTCGAAGCCCGACCCGGCCAAGAAGATAGCATTTCGCCCTTTGCCCATGGCCACATCGAGGGCGCGCCCCTTTGGCAGCAGTTCAATATTGTCAACCAGCCATTGCGCGGGCCCACGACGAAACACCTCGGTCCGTCCGCGTTCGTCGCTATCCGGGGTCACGTTCATGGTTTCTCGTTCGACCATGTAATAGTATTACCCCAACAGGATCGACCATGGCCATTTTGGCATTGACAGATATAGCGAAGACTCTTCAGATGTCCGGTGCCACCGCTTCAGCATCCTATCTCCTGGGTATGAGGTGTACGGACGAGGCCTTGAACGAGGCGACGATGGGCCGGTCAACCTCCAGATGCAAGTCCTCGTATGAACGGCGTGTGACCAGGGCTATCAGTTGAACACCGCAATCAACCGTCACTCTCACCTGTGCACCCATGGGCATCGCCCTGACCACATGTCCGGAAAGGTGATTCCGCGCGCTGGTGGCCCCTGGCCGCGACGTCTCCGGCGATAGTGTAATATCCTCTGGGCGCAGGCATACCGTGGCGTCGCTCTGTGTCGGCAAGGAAGATACTGAGTCGATATGCTGTCCGGACACAACCACGGAGGCCATGCCGCCTGACTGAGATTCCACACGGCCAGACAGTATGTTTTCCACTCCCACGAAGCCAGCCACATCTTCGTCCACCGGCGAAGCAAAGACCTCGCCTGGGGTCCCGGTTTGGCGGATATGTCCCCTCATGAGCACTACAACCCTGTCGGCCAACGCCAGGGCCTCGTTGCGGTCATGAGTGACCATAACTGTCGTCACTCGTGTCTCGCGCAAGATGGCCTCAAACTCATCCGTCAGTGCCTGGCGCGTCGGGGCATCGAGAGATGAGAAGGGCTCATCAAGAAAAAGCACCTCGGGCTCGAGTGCGAAGGCGCGCGCAAGACTTACCCGCTGGGCTTCGCCTCCCGACAGATTCCTGGCCTGGCGTCCTTTCAGCGCCGAGACTCCGAAACGCTCCAGCCATTTGTCAGCACGTGACTCCATCTCCTTCTTTCTCACACCACGCAGCTGCATCCCAAGCGTGACGTTGCGTCTCACGCTGCTATCCAGCAGAAGCGGCTGCTGGAATACCACAGCCAGTCGCCTCCGCAACCGCAACGCGGCCCTGTCCCCCTCTACCGCGACACCATTATAAGAGATAGAGCCTTTGGTCGGCTTCAGCAACAAGGCCAGAGATAATAACAGGGTGGACTTTCCCGAGCCATTGGGACCGATGACGACCAGGACCTCACTGGGGTGTACCTCCAGCGAAGGCACGTTGATTACTTCCACACCACCCAGGGCGACAGACAGCCTGCGGGCCTCCAGGGCGGGTACTTGAGGCGAAGTTGACTCGTTCTTCATCGTGTCCTGGACCGCTGTTGAACGTGCGTGAGTAGGCTATTGACCAGGTACACCAGTACCATCAGAATGAAGCCGAACGCGATGGCCAGGGGAAAGTTGCCTTTGCCCACCTCCATCACAGTTGCTGTGGTCAGCACCCTGGTCTGGTTCAGTATGTTTCCGCCAACCATCATCGATGCGCCGACCTCGGATATCACAGCGCCAAAGCCAGCCATGACCGCGGCCAGGAGAGGAAGCCGGGTCTCTCTGAGCAGCAGCCATACCATCTGCCATCGCGAAGCGCCAAGGGCCATTATCTGGAGCCTCAGACTGGGATCAAGTTGCTGTATGCTGGCCATCGTGAAGCCGGTAACCAGGGGCAGAGCGATGATGAACTGCGCTATCACCATGGCATAAGGCGTATAAAGCAGGCCCAGTATGCCCAGTGGACCGCTACGCCACAGCAGTATAGTTACAATGAGGCCCACCACAACCGGCGGTGACCCCATGCCGGTGTTTACCAGGCTGACCAGCACCTGGCGGCCCCGAAACCTGCTCAGGGCCAGCCAGGTACCGGCCGGAACGCCTATGCACAGGCTGATCAACGTGGCTGACCCTGATACCATAAGCGACAGCAGTATCACCCGCCAGGCCGCGGTATCGCCACTTACGAGCAGCCAGAAAGCCTGTCCTATGCCCTCAAAAACCAGCTCCATATGCTATTTGCTGCCCAGTTCAGCCTCTGTCTTGCCGGCATCGGGGAAGAACAGTGCCTGGCCGTACTTGTCCACACCGTATTTTCCTATGGTCTGCTGCGTCTCTGCTGATACCATGAAGTCGGCGAATGCTCTTGCGCCGGCCGCGTTGATCTTGGTGGACTTGTTGGAATTGACCTCTATCACATGATAGATGTTAAGCAATATCGGGTCCCCTTGTCCCAGTATGTCCAGACTCAGGTTTTTCTTCGTCGCCAGGTAGGTGGCCCGGTCGGTTATGGTATAAGCTCCCTTTTCGGAGGCTACATTCAGTGTTGCCCCCATGCCCTGACCTGTCTCCTGGTACCAGGACTTGCCCTTGGGATCAATACCCACCGCCTTCCAGACCTTCAGCTCGAGCTGGTTCGTCCCCGAGTTATCGGAGCGGCTCAGGAACAGGACCGAGGCAGCAGCTATCTTCTTCATAGCATCGAGGGCGGACTTCACGTCCTTGATGCGGGCAGGATCGGACGCGGGACCCACGATCACGAAATCGTTGTGCATCACCAGCTTCCGGCTGACACCATGGCTCGCCTCCATGAACTTGACCTCGGAGTCCGGGGCATGTACCAGGAGAACATCGGCCTCACCCTTCTCACCCATGGTCATCGCCTGGCCGGAACCGACATAGATGGGCTTAACGTTGTAGCCTGTCTTCTGCTGAAATATTGGCAGCAGAACGTCCATCAGTCCTGAATCACCGGTGCTGGTAGTGCTGGCAAGTATGATGTCAGGGTTAGCTGGCTTCGGAGGTGTAGTGGTTGCGACAGCGATCGTGGTTGTGCTAGACGTGGTCGTCGGCGATGCCGCCGGTGATGAACAGCCGGCGATGGCCAGAGCCAACACCAGTACAGTTGCAGCAATGCCCCAGATATGTGGCGGAAAATGCCTGTGGAGTTTAGGTGTGTTCCCTCCTGCCTGTCGATATGATAGTATCTGTTTGCTCATGATTGACGTACCTGTTCCTTCCCACTGATTCCTGGCCTTATCGTTTGCAGCTCGCCTGTACTTGTCACGTCGTGCCCCGGCACGGCTGCCAGCATCCTATTGAAGCTGTCACTCTCAACGACAGCCCTCACGGTCCTCACGGGCTCGGTCTCGAGGTTTTCCTCCAGCAGGATAAGGTCATAGCGTTCCTTCATTAGTGGTATGAAATCGACTTCTGCCACGCTGGCGGCCGATTGCGCCCCCAGGCCGATGTCCGCCTTGCCCTGTGCCACAAGAGAGGCCACCGCAAGGTGTGTGGCCTCTTCGTGTTCGTAGCCCTTGACCTCAGATGGGCGTATGCCCTGCTTGAGCAGCCACGAATCCAAAAGTACCCGGGTACCCGAGCCCTTCTGCCTGTTGACGAACGTTATATCCGACCGTTTGAGGTCCGGGACGCCGAGAACCTGCTTGGGGTTTCCACGTGGTACCATAAAGCCCTGCACGCGCTGCACCAGGTTGATCAGCGCCACGGACTCGTTTGGCAACAGCCTCTTCACAAAAGGGATATTGAACTGGCCGGTCTCCTCATCAAACAGATGAGCCCCTACGATATCAGCTTCACAGTATTCCAGGGCCACCAGGCCGGCCAGGCTGCCGACGAATGACGGCTCGAGCCTGATCTGCGGGTACAGCATGTTCAGTTGTGAAGCCAGCAGTTCCACCGCTATGTCGTGGCTGCCAACAAACCGAACAGCTTCACCTACCGTCCGCCTATCGGCATCAGCGCGCCTGGCAGGCGCCTCTCGCCTGGTCCGCCACTGGGCCAATCGCAGTGTAAAAACACTCTGTATGTCTTCCACGTCAAACCCAAGCCCCAATGCCTCCAGTATGGTCCTATCCACGGCCGTCTCCAGGCGTTCTTTAAGCTTTTTCGCCTGCGGCCCTTCTGTCGGGACAGTGGCCACGAAGCTGCCACTGCCGTGCCGCCCTATGATGGTGCCTTCGCTCTCCAAGTGCCGGTAGGCTCGCGCCACCGTCCCCGGGTCGACGTGCAGACGCTGCGCCAGCTCTCTTATGGCAGGCAGTCGTGCCCCCGGCAGCATCTTTCCCAGGGCCACCTGTGTTCTGATATGCTCCGCTATTTGGAGATAGGCCACTCCACCGAGTTGAAAATGAAATTCATTACCCATATGTATGATGTGTACGCGCGCAGTACATACACTTTACCACAACATGGCCCGCCTGTCGAGCGTTACCATTTTCTTGTGGATGCCATTTTGGAGTTTAGTTTTGGCCTGTTGCCTATTCCAGGCACAGCCACGAGACTCGCGCAAAGGCCTTGACAACGAATGGGTACCCTCTTAGTATGGCGGTCAGGTCCGCTGTGCCAGGCGAACGTGGTGCGACACACGGACTCAGGTGGAATCACGTCGGTATTCTTGTTGTTGCTGGCCGCCGCGATCGTAGGCTTCGGCGTTGTGGGGTACTTCCCTGAAGTATCATCATGGATTCATGATACCGCGACCTACGCACTACAAGTCCTTGGCTCCGGGCTGGCAGTCGTAGCCATTGTGGTCGGGGCCATCGCCTGGCTGATATGGCGTGGCTTCGGCGCTTTTTTCCGCCACTGGAACTGGTGGCTCGGCACTCTCGCTTTTCTGGTCTCCATCTGGGGAATGCTGGCCCTTTTTTACCCGGAGCAGGGACCGCTGTCCGATGTCAGCCTTGGCGGCATGGCAGGCCAGAAAATACTCCTTTACCCCGATATCAGGGGTCTTCTCCGCCTGGCCGGCCTGACCTTCCTGGGGTTCCTACTGGTGACACCGCGAGGAACGGCACGTTTCTTCTGGACGATAACAAGAGGGGTTGGAATCGCCTTGAAGGGAAGTCGGTCAGCCTTGCACAACCAGGGCACAACAACCACCGCACCCGTTCAGCGCGTGGGTTTCGAAGGTCCTCAAGCAACGCGGACCGAACAAATGAAGGCGCCAGCCGTAGCTGAAGCCGAAACGGCGCCGCAGCAGCCTAGCGTGGCGCCCAAGCATGACAAGGGGACGGTAAGGGGCCTATTGCGACGTGTAGCCCTGGGCCACAGAACTCCAAAAGACGAGATGGCGGGAGTGCAGGACGGCAAGGACGCGCTGCAGAGTAATCTTGCCCAGATGGTCAAGGCCGTTAGCGCTATGTCCGAGAAACGCGACCCCGCCACGGCTGATCATGCTCGGCGCGTGACCCAACTGGTGGACGCGTTGAGCCAGGAGCTTGGCCTACCTGAGGTCCAGGCCCAGGCCATACACGTGGCCGCACAGGTACACGACATTGGGAAGATATCGGCCCCGTCGGAAATACTCAATAGGCCCGGAAAACTCACCGAGCAAGAGCAGGCTATAATCCGTACTCATCCTCAAGCGGCGTATGACGCTCTCAAGGAAATCTCTTTCCCTCGGCTTATTGCAGATATCGTGCTGCAGCATCACGAGAGGCTCGATGGCTCCGGCTATCCCAATAGTCTGACAGGGGAGAATATTATTGAAGGGGCGAGGGTGCTGTCTGTGGCGGACGTTGTCGAGGCCATGTCCTCGCACAGGCCTTACAGAGCAGCCCTGACCATAGAGCAGGCGATGGAAGAGATTTCACGCGACAAAGGCATGCTATACGACCCTCGTGTCGTAGAGGCCTGCCTGAACCTTTTTGCCAGGAAAGGGTTCACGTTCCGTTAAGCGACGGGAATATGCCTGGAGTATTATTACTTTGTCACACACACCTGCTTGTCGAGTAAACCGTGAGGGAGCACATGCGCCATAGAGAGCGAGTCAAAGCAGCCTTGGAAAGCCTGGAGGTCGACAGAACACCGGTCAGCATGTGGCGGCACTTTTTCAAGGAAGAGACGTCGGCGGAAGGTCTCTCCGAGGCGATGCTGGCCTTCCAGCGCGAGTACGACTGGGATTTCATGAAAGTCAATCCAAGGGCATCCTACCATTGCGAGGACTGGGGCCTGAAGGTGCAATATGACGGTGATACCCCTCCAGCCGTCATAGAGAGGCCTGTGCGACACCCCCGGGACTGGTTGAAGCTGGATGTGCTTGACGTTCAGCATGGAGTTCTCGGCGAACACCTGCGCGCCCTGGAACTGATAGGGAAAGGACTGGAAGACGAGGTCCCATTCATCATGACAGTGTTCACACCGCTATCCATAGCCTCACGAATGGCCCCTTCCGAGGACGAGTTCCTGGCACACCTGCGGGAACATACGGATAGCGTACGGCAGGCACTAGAGGTCATAACCGAAACCTTTACCTCTTTCTCTTTGGCCTGCCTGGAAAGGGGCGCCAGCGGCATATTCCTGGCCACCACGTCCTGGGCTACAACCCAGCGCATGACAGAGGATGATTACAGGCTATATGCGCGAGAGTATGAACTGAAGCTGTTGAACGCGGTGCATCAGGCAGAATTCAACGTCTTACACATATGCCGGGAGAGAAACATGTTGCAAATACTGAAGGACTATCCTGCTCACGCATTCAACTGGGATGCCAGGGCAAAGGGCAATCTTTCCCTGTCTGAGGGAAGGGCAGTGGTCGGTGGCAAGGCCGTTATAGGAGGGTTGCCACACCAGCATGACCTTACTGAAGCAAGCCCCCGCGAGCTAATAGCGGAGGAGCGCGGAATGAGGGTGGCCATGGGCAAGAAAGGCTGGTTGCTGGGCCCGGGTTGTACCTTCACGTCGGACGCTCAACCAGCTAACCTTCATGCCATAAGACAAGCAGTGGAAACTGTCCCCTAGGACAGTGTGATGCCATTCTCTGGCGGTCACACGTGCGGCTTACTCTTTCCCCTGACAGCTACTGTTTGGGCCCGTGTATCACCCCACGTTGGCATGACCATCATGTGCAAGGTCTCTGGGGCCCCGGCGACAACTATCATGATATCTTCAGGCTTTTCGCAGGGTGCGAGCTTCCCGTTGACAATGCGCCATCCCGGCTCTCGTTTGCCTCCGGTCAGCGCAAGACACTTCTCCAGGGACAGGCGGCTGTGCTCGAAAAGGAATCGCTTCACGTCTGCTTTTGAGAGTCCTGCTCTGGCCAGCGCCTTGGACTGGGCAGGCGTGATCACGAACAATGGTTCCCCCGTCCCAAGCCAGAAATCGTTATTGCCCACAGTCGCAAGCGAGTCGGCCGCCACGCGCAACCAACTCAAAACATCCGTGCCAGAGACCGCAGCATTTCTCATATCCTGCACGCCAGCGACCGTGACGGCGCTGTCCTCTTTGCTGAAACCCCGCTCCACGTGTAATGGCTCCCAGGCGCTTCCTTCCTCGTCCTCGCCGAGGCAAAAAGAATACTTTGCGGGCATGCCCAGGAATGCCATGTCGATATCCCCCGGCAACGCACCTCCAAGGTTGATAAGGACAAGCCTAATGGCACGGCCAATAGTCGCGTTGGCTCTCCAGCCCAGGCCAAGGCACCCCCAGCTACAATTCACGTCGAGGTCTCGCCTGGCGGGCCCGTTCACTATGAGCAATGGCGCAACGGGATTGGTCGTCGCCTGGATTCCATTCAGATTGAACTCCGGGGCAGCCATAGCCTCCACGGCTGCTACCACAACCGGCATGTGCTGTGGCAAGCAACCCGCCATGACGGCGTTAACAGCTATCTTGCGTATCGTAGCTTCGCCAAAGGCAGGCGCCACATCGGCCACCACCTCATCGGGTGCCCTGTCCACATACTTGAACATCCTACCAACCCGTGCCGGGGTAGGAGGCACTACAGGCAGGCCGTCACCCCAACGTTTTTCACAGACCAGTGCATAGAACCGGTCCGGGGAATCCGGAATGTCTAGTATGCCTCCGGCGCCTGATCCTTTTTTGGCCACTATCCTCTTTTGCTGGGCCTTACCTGTAATGGCGTTGATCGCTTGCTGGATTGCTTCGGAGGCAGCAGCCTCCAGCTCCGCTTCAGCCATTACCTCCACGTTGGCCGGCAGCACGACCAGGCGTAGTCCGGGCATACCACGGCCTTTCGCCACAAGTTCGGCCTCTTTTACAAAAGAAGAGGTGACAAGTTCAACTGACGGGATGCCCCGCTTTTCCAATTCCACTGTGTCGTGGACACTCCACGAGGTGCATGACCCTCAGTTGCCCAGGGCAACGATGGCTGCGTCGCATGCGCCTGCCACTTCATCCAGTAGCTCAGGAGGCGCCGCGCCCGTCAGCGGTATGCTTTTCCGGAGCAGCCTTGATGGCGTCTTTTGATTGCTCAGCATGGCTTCGAGACGGGTGAAGATGGCCCCGGCGCTGGCCCAGCCGTTATCAAGGAAGGATACCCTCTTACCGCCCAACGAATTTAGCGGAGCGGAGGGCGCCACGGGAGGTCTCGTCAAACTGTACGTCGGGTCCAGCACCTTCATCCAGCTTATACTCCTTCGAGGCAGTATCATCACAAACGGGTTGCCATTTCCGTCAGGCTAGCACATCAGGTGTCTTTCGGCAACAGGGGTTATCCAAGATTATCGGCCTTGGCATGTTTGACACACGCAGCATATTGCTGTATAGGTGAAGACCAAGGCCGGAGCGAAATGAGCGCAGGAAGAGTAATCGTCATAGGAGCAGGGGCCTCTGGCATGCTGGCGGCTGGAAGGGCGGCCGAATCCGGCGCAGCGGTGTTGCTGCTGGAGAAAACGGAACAGCCGGGGAAAAAGCTGCTCATCACCGGCGGCAGGCGGTGCAACCTGACCAACGACCGGCCGCTCGAAGAGTTCATTGCCATGTTCGGCAATAACGGGCGCTTCCTCTACGGGCCTTTCAAAGTCTTCTTCAGGGAAGAGTTGAAGGCCCTGCTGGGACGGTATGGGCTCCAGACGTCTATCGAACCCGACGGCAGGGTCTTCCCGGCATCCATGCTCTCTCGTGACGTGGTCCTGGTGTTTAATCGATACATGAACGACCATGGAGTGAAAACGCAATTCGGCGCCAGAGTGGAAGGTATTGACGTCGATCACGGCTGGGTGGTTGGTGTCAGGCTCGCCAATAGGACCATACCTACCAGAGCAGTGGTCATGGCGACCGGTGGAGCTTCTTTCCCCGGCACAGGTTCCAGCGGTGATGGATACCGCATAGCGGAGCGCCTCGGCCACACTATAGAGCGATTGCGCCCTGCCCTCGTACCGCTCGTCGTCAATGAAATGGACTGCGCCAAGAACATGCAAGGAGTAAGCTTGTATAATGTCCGGCTCACTTCCTACGCATGCAAGGCCGAGGATATCGATCCTTCCCTGACGCCCCCACCAGCAGATTGCGGCCGGGGGATAGCCGGTCGAAGGCCCAGACGTCCGATTATCGAGAGCAGGACAGGAAACGTTGTGATAACCCATTTCGGCATAAGCGGTCCGGCCGTCCTGTTGATGAGCCTGGCTGTAGTGGACGCAACGGAGCAGGGCCCGGTAAGCGTAGCCATCGACCTGAAGCCAGATATCTCTGAACAGGAGCTAGACCAGCAAATCCGAGGGGAGCTCTCATACCATGGCCAACGAAGTTATCAGAACGTCCTGCGCACTCTCGTGCCGCCACGCATGGCCAGCGCCCTGGCAAACCTCACTGGCGTGCCACCGGATAGGCCAGGACATCAGGTGACCGCTGAGGAACGAAAACTCCTGACGCGATGCCTGAAGTCTTTTCGTTTCAATATTCAAGGGCCTTTGTCGATGGCCGCGGCAATGGTCACTGCCGGCGGGGTGGCGCTGGATGAGATCAACCCTCAGACCATGGAGTCCAGGCTGGTGAGAGGCCTATACTTTTGCGGAGAGGTAATAGACCTGGATGCGGATACCGGGGGATATAACCTGCAGGCGGCGTTCTCTACAGGTTACGTGGCGGGAGAACGGGCGGCATCAGGTATTCCACATACGCAGGACAGTCCCTAAGCCAGTGAGTGCGAGCGAACGCGCACGCCAGTGGCCTCATCCAATTCAACCATCGCCACGCAACCGGTACGCCAGGGGGCGCCAGCGTAGCACGCTGGAGGTTCCTGGGAGACGACTTCAAAGATTTCCTTGTGGCCAAGCGCCACGTAGTCCCGATTACTGGCCTTGAGGTCATTCACGGAGATCTGATAGCCGCAGAACGAAAGGTAATCATCGTTCATGACGAGCCCGTGGGCGAGGGCAACACCCCATTTCTCCTTTCCCCGCGATGGCAGTCCTTCCATGGGCTTGACATCGGCTTCATACCCACATATTGGCTTGCCCCAGAGAGCAAGGTCAAGCGCAGGAAATCGTAATGTCTCCCCTTGGTCGTTGTATATAACCTTTAGCCCCGGAACAGCTTCTTCAAGTTTTGCCCGATAGTACACCCCGTCGGGCACAAGACAATCATGATTGCCGGGCAGTATGACCATATTGGTCCGACAGCGACGTAGCTCCCTGATCGTCTCATCCAAAAGGATGTCGGAGACACGATTGCTGTCGAAGAGGTCTCCGGTTATTACCAGGATGGAAACCTTCTCCTTTTGCGCAGCATCAATAACCTTGGCCAAAGAGGTAAGCTTGAGGTCGGCCCCACTGACACCCCACTTCGACGTGTAAACACCGATGTCATCGCCCAGATGTATATCGGAAGTATGCAGCAGCTTGATTATTGTATATCCTTTCTGATCGCCTTCTTGTGAACGCCGTCGCGACAACCGATCTGGGCCAACTCATACCATGTCATGCAGCAGCATGCGAACTGCGTTTATGCTACCTCTTTCGACTTTGATCGCGCAAATCCCACCCGACCGCCGGTCGACACAGAGGTCATCCTGCTTATGGCTCTGACGAACTTCGTTGCGCTAGCGTTCGAACTCAGCTTGGGAGTATATAGTCTCGTTCTTGAGCACCGATATCAAGCGTACCATGCGCATGACATCCCTGTTCAACACATCCAGACAGGCTGCGGATAATCCGAGACCGGACAATATAGCCAGCACGGCGCCATCTATTGCCGGACGAAGCCTCTTGGGGGCGCCGACCGATGCGTTGCTCACCCAGCATATGCTCCTGACAGTCTGTTCGAAGGCATCAGGAAGAGCGCTCAGGAATTTCGTCACCTCGACCAGGTGGCGCGATCCCGGTTCGGCTGTCACATGCAGTATTCCCGGGTCTATCAGTATGCGCTCATCCGGTATTCCAGCTTCCTTCGCCGCACCTACTAAGACCGCAGCCCTATCGAGCATCTCTCTTGCATCATTCGGATTTGCCGGGTCCACAACAAGCAGTATCGCATCAGCTTCGTGTTGGGCAACAAGGGAAAGCATCTCCAGGTGGTACTGGCTCAAAGATATGTGGTTGACAATTGGGGCCACACTGCAGGCCTGAAGTCCGGCCTCAAGCGTGCCTGCATGATTGGTGCTCAGGCAAAGGCGCGTATCAACAGCATCCTGTATCGCTTTCACGGCGAACTCCATTATCTCTGGATCATCATGGTGTTGCTGCAAGTTCACATCCAGTACATGGGCCCCGGCGGCCGTGCACTCTTTCGCTATGGCCTGCAAGAGCAGAGCGGCAGATGTCCTGCTGCCTTCGGGTTTCATGCGCCGAAGCGCTCTGTCTATCCTGCTATCTCGCGTCGTAATGTTGTTGGCGACTAACAGCATCGTAAACCTCTCTCCTAGTTCATTTTTCTGAACCATCATTACCACCCTCATTCTAGCATGTCGTGCATTGGCGTCCTGCATGAGACCGTACACACTGACATGTTCCAAGAGTTCTGCTATGATGCAACCCGGCAACTATACAGCAGGCAATGGCGTCGGGCTGCCATTCCGCAGGCAGACAGGATGAGACCGAACAATGGAACCGGACCAGATGGATATCCGAGTCCAGGTGGATGAACAGTTCCGGGACCTGTTAGACGAAGGTCATCTGGCCTCGCTAATACGGAGGGTGCTCACGTCAGAAGGCAAGTCAGGTCCGCTTGAGGTTGGACTGTTCGTTACGGACCAGGAAACAATACGTGACCTCAATCGTGAGTACCGTCACCTGGATGAGCCGACGGACGTACTGTCCTTCGCATTGAACGAGCCGGCGATTGGGAAAACTCCCTTCGTCCTGCCACCAGATGCGGTCGTTCGGTTGGGTGAAGTAGTTATCTCGTACCCCCAGGCATGTATCCAGGCCAGGACACGACACAAGCCCGTCGATCTGGAGATCGCTTTGCTGCTCGTTCACGGCGTTCTGCATTTGCTCGGCTATGACCATGAACGACCCGACGACGAGGTGCGTATGCGCGCCAGAGAGAAGGCCATACTCGAAACAAGTACTCCCTGAGGAGGTCAACTGATGGAGCCCAGAGTGGGCATGGTTTACGACCCCATGTATCTGGAGCATGACACCGGAACACATGTGGAATCGGCGCAAAGGCTGATACAAACTGTGTCGGTCCTCAAATCCAGCGGCACTATGCGAAGGCTGCTCAAGCTCAAGCCACGCCCGGCGACTGTCGAGGAGGTGGAACTCGTCCACTCCCGGGACTATGTCAATTGTGTCAAGGCCTTCACCAACGAGGGTGGAGGCTGGCTCGATGCAGACACTGTAGTATCGCGGAACTCGTACCAAGTAGCGCTTCTGGCCGCCGGAGGGGTGATAGCGGCGACGGAGAATGTATCGCGACGGCGAGTGACAAGCGCCTTTGCCCTGGTGAGACCCCCCGGCCACCACGCCACAAGGTCTGCTGCAATGGGGTTCTGCCTGTTCAACAACGTGGCCATCGCAGCCCGCCGTCTACTGGCGGGCGAAGAGTACAGGCGAATTCTGATAGTAGATTTCGATACTCACCATGGCAACGGCACACAGGAGGCCTTTTACAAGGACTCCAGAGTGCTTTACTTCTCAGTGCATCAGTCACCACTGTATCCGGGCACCGGCTCTACCGCTGAAATAGGCTCCGGAGAAGGTCTGGGATTCACAGTAAACGTGCCGCTTCCGCCGTGGAGCGGCGACAACGAATACGGCAGAGTCTTTGCTAATATTCTCGTGCCGGTCGCGAGCCGCTTCAGGCCTGAGTTCATACTGGTCTCGGCCGGCTACGATGCTCACTGGGCAGACGATATTTCGGCCATGCAACTGACTACGTCCGGATACGTGAACATGGTCCGCACCATCAAACAACTGGCGGACGAGCACTGTGAAGGTCGACTCGTGTTCACGTTAGAGGGAGGTTACAACCTCGTGGCCCTATCTTCTTCCGTCCGGGCGACATTGCAGGTCGTGCTGGGCGATACGGACATACACGACCCGCTGGGCAAGCCGAAGGGACGATATAAGCAGCCGGACATTAGTGGCCTCTTGAATGAGTTAAAGAGGATTTACCACCTTTAGCACTGTGTCCGGTTCCCGTTGTCTCATCATGTGAAGAAGCGGCAGAAGACCTGGTTGCCCAGCAGTCTGCCCCTGGGAGTCAGGCGTATACCCTGGCCATCGCCGGAAACGAGCCCAAGCCTTATCAGGTCTTCTATTTCCTTGCCGTAGACTTCGTACACTGGACGTCCAAAGCGCCGGGCGAAATCGTCAGCCAGAACTCCCTCTGATAGCCGCAGGGAAAGCATCATGGTTTCGGCCATAGCCGTCCTCTCTGTGATATGCTCCATGGTGTCTATGGGAAGACCTTCTCGAGCGGCATCTCCCCAGGGTCCAAGGCCAGGTGCAATCATCCGTTGAGGGCGTCTCCCCGACTCCAGGTACTCCATATATTCCAGGGGCAGACGTATGTTGGAAAAGCGGTACGATGCCACATACGAATGGGCTCCGGCACCCAGTCCCAGGTATGGACGGCCGTGCCAGCAGTCCAGGTTG
This sequence comes from Chloroflexota bacterium, assembly GCA_016190755.1. Classification (GTDB taxonomy): domain Bacteria; phylum Chloroflexota; class Dehalococcoidia; order JACPPY01; family JACPPY01; genus JACPPY01. The sequence continues at coordinate 27,706 of JACPPY010000055.1, forward strand.
TGTCTGCACTCTCTGCCCGGCCTGGCCCAGTTAGAAATCTCGTAGTGCTCGTACCCGGCAGAACTTAGCAACTCCTCAGCCATCAAGTACATATCGGCGGCGGTATCCGGATCCGGTTCCGGCAGCAGGCCTGATCTGACGGCCTCCGCCAAAGGTGTTCCCTCCTCAAGCGTCAACGCATAGGCGGATAAATGTGCCGGGGACAACGAGATGGCCTCCTCCAGCGTGTTTCGCCATGTTTCAACTCTCTGGCCGGGCAACCCATATATCAAGTCAATGCTGATGTTGGAGATGCCGGCTGATGTCGCGGCTCCCAGAGCTGCTCTGGCTTCACTCGCCGTGTGAATCCTTCCAAGCAGACGCAATTCCTTATCGTCGAGACTTTGCACTCCAACGCTGAGACGATTGATTCCGGCTTGCAGTAGTCCCTCCAAACTTTCCTTGTCGATTAGTCCCGGGTTGGCTTCGACAGTAACCTCGGGCGCGGCATCAACCTCGAACGACGCCCTGGTCGCTTCAAGCAACTTCCGAACCCGCTCGGCCCCGAGCAGCACAGGGGTGCCGCCGCCGAAGTATATTGAGGAGATGTGACTCCGGCCCAGAGACCACGGCCTGGCAATTGCCCATGTCTTCAACTCCAGTTCCATGGTCGAGGCATACCGTGGGATAACTTGTTCCATGCCGGCATACGAGTTGAAATCGCAGTACAAGCATTTGGACCGGCAGAAGGGCACGTGGAAGTAAAGGTTGTTTACACCAGTTTCGTACAATTGTCGCCTAGGTTGCAGATGATTTGTGGTCCGAGCCTTTCTGCAAAGAGCATGCCACGGCACATCGGTCGCATTCGGTGCTGGCACAGGGCTCGACGTGGATAGTAACGTTGACGTCCCGCAGCTTGGTGAGCATGTCCTGTTCGAGGTGATCGCACATAGCGTGGGCGCTCTCGAGACTGATATCACGCGACATCACAAGGTGCAGGTCGACCTGACGCTGGCTGCCCGCCTTTCGGGTCCGCAGGGCATGGAAGCCGACTACTTCGCCGAAGTGCTCAGCAATAGCCGAGCGTATAATGGACTCTTCCTCCAACGGCAATCTCACGTCCATCAATCCACGCAAGGCCTTGGCGCTTATGTTGTATGCAGCCCTGACTACAAGGCCGGCGACGCCCAGCGCCATGATCGAGTCCAGTATGTCCAAACCGGTGAGCCTTACAGCTACCAACCCCAGCATGACGCCCAACGACGTGTACGCATCGGTGTTCAGATGGGCCGCATCCGCCTCCAGTGCCAGCGAATCTGTATCACGTGATACCTTTGTCAGACGACGAGATACCGCGATATTAACGATCACAGATACGAGCATCACCCCGATGCCCACATCGGTTAGCTTGAGCGAGGAACCCTCTATGATGCGTGAAATCGCCTGTTGAACAATCAGGGCGACAGCGACAAAGATAAGTGCCGCTTCGATCAGCCCACTTATGCTCTCTGCCTTGCCATGACCAAATGGATGTTCTTTGTCCGCAGGTTGCCCGGAGACCCTTACGGAAACCAGCGCAATTAAGGCGGCCACCAAGTCGAAGAGGCTGTGGATAGCCTCAGCGACAATGCTGATGCTGCCCGTGATCACGCCTGCCGTAAGCTTGATCAGGATCAGAAGAGAGTTGGAGATAACTGAGAGCTTGGCAGCTCCAACCTTTGTCCTAGACATCTCTGTGGGCCTCAACGTCTACCGGTAAGACGCTATCTCACCCTTTTGATGTCGCTCAGGCCGCAGGTCGAAGGAACGGGAGCCAGCCCACAAATCTCCTCCACTCCTTGCGCTCCCACACGACCAGAAGCTGACTGGCCACGAATATTGAGCTGTAGGTGCCCACTATTATCCCGAGCAACATCACAAGGATGAAGTAGCGAATGGTGACTCCCCCGATTAGAAACAACGCCAGCAATACGAAGAGCGTTGTCAGGCTGGTGTTCAAAGAACGTCCTAACGTTTCCATTATACTGCTGTTCACAGTCACAACGAAGTCTTTGCTTATGCCACGGCCCATGTTTTCCCGTATCCTGTCGAACACAACTATCGTGTCGTGTACGCTGTAGCCCACTACAGTCAATGCTCCCGTGATGAACATCGCGTCGACCTCCACCCCCAGGACCTTACCCAGTATGGCGAAGGTACCCAGCACGAAGAGCACATCATGCACCAGGGCTATTACTGCACAGGTCCCCCAGCGGAATGGCCTGGGCATGCGGCGGAAAGCGTAGCTGACATATAGCAGTATGGCTATCGAAGCAACGACAACGGCGAGCACCGCCTTTTGGACCACACCCGATGCAACGGCAGCGGAGACAGAGTAGAAGTCGAACTCGCCGAAATCACCGAAGGAGCTTCTGAGAGTGGCCTCGAATTTCCCCCTGGCGGACGATGAAGCGTCGGCACCGCCAGTCCCTTGCTCTATCGTCTTCGTGCGAACCAGAAACGCAGGACTGGACGCCTTCTGTATCCCCGTAGTCGCAATCCCTGCGCTGCGCAGCGCAGCTTCCACATCAGCTTGCTGCACCGAGCGAGAAAGGGTTATGGTGCCCACGGTATTGCCGCCCTGCTCAGCGGTATGCAAGAATACGGCGGACGGGCCGAACTTATCCTTCAAGGCCTTGTCCATGGCCGCAATTCTATCGGCAGGCAATATGCCGGCGGATGTGAGGTCGTAGCTGGGCAGGTTCGTATCCTGGATCACGGCCTCCGTGTAGCCGAGGTCCGACAGTTTCTGGCGCAATTCCGCTTCGGACACAGGCTTGGAAAACGCCAGCGTCATGCGTGTGCCGCTGCTGAATTCCAGGCCGGGCTGGATTCGAAACGCGGCCAGCGCTACAATGGCCACGATCAGCATTACCAGTGAGATGAGCAAGTATACAAACCGGCGTTCAACAAAGTCAATCATTTTTTCTTAGTCCTCTTACATAGTGCCTGGGCGCGGCGTCATTACGCGTGTTCCCATGAACACACGTATGAGAGTCCGCGTCACAGTCAGCGCCGTGAACATGCTCACAGCTACGCCGATGAACAACGTCAGGGCAAAGCCCTGCACCATGGCAGCACCAAACGTGCTGCCCATCCAGTACAGGACGGCGCAGGTTATGAACGTGGAAACGTTGCTGTCTCGAATGGAGCTCCATGCCCGATCAAACCCTCTCTGGACCGCCGCGCCCACACCCAGGCCTGAGCGCAGCTCTTCTCGCAGCCTTTCGAATACCAGCACATTGGCGTCGACGGCCATGCCAATGGAGATAATGACGCCAGCTATGCCGGGCAGTGTGAGTGTAACCGGGATGAGTTTGAATATCGCCAGCAGGATAACCCCGTAGATGAGCAGCGCCATGCCGGCCAATGTGCCGGGGATACGATAGTAAGCCACCATGAAGATAAACACCATGGCAAGGCCGATGATGCCGGCGGTAAGGCTCAGCCTCAGGGAATCGGCTCCACTTGTAGCATCAACATCAAGCTCCTGCACGATCTTCAAAGGCGCATCCAGCGAACCGGAGTTAAGCTGTATTGCCAGCAATCGTCCTTCTTCCAGCGTGACACCATTGATCACGCCCTTGTCCCGAATCACAGACTGGACTCTGGGAGCTGTTATCAACTGCTGGTCCAGGAATATGCCAAGTGGTTTTTGAAGCATCCTCCTGGTTATCTGCTCAAAGAGTGTCGCCCCCTCAGACCTCCACTCGAAAGAGACCTCCGGTTCATTCGTATTCGGAGCTAGCACCACCTGGGAGTTTGACTTCAAGAATCTGCCGGTCAGGGCTTCTTCCTGACCATTCGAGCCCACTGCCTTGGACTCGATCCAGGTGATCTTGCCCTGCTCGGTAAGCTGCTTGATAGTGGAAAAGCCAACAGTATCCCAGGGTACCTTCTGCTGGGTGCCATCTTGCCACATCAAGTTCCCAGACGCGTCTAGGCTATCAGGGCTCAGCTCCATGAACTTCAACTCGGCCGTCTGTCCGATCAACGTCTTTGCCTGCTCGATATCTTTCACGCCCGGCAACTGGACCAGTATCTGGTTTACGCCGCCGGTCTGTATAACCGGTTCGGTGACGCCGAAGGCGTCGACACGGTTACGTATCTTCTGCACTACGGCTTCCATGACGTCAGCGTCGCTCTGGCCCGGTTCCTTCTTGGTCAGGTCAGCCTCGTACACCAACTGGGTGCCGCCGCGCAGGTCCAACCCAAGGCGGAACCCCTCCCGACCGAGGCGTTCGCCGTCCAGAGGCAAAATGGCCCAAAGCGAAAACGCGACGATCGCAAGTATAAAGAGCAGCATGTAGTTGTTCTTCGTTGTCATTTCGTTCTCTCTCGTTCTTTAATGGAGGCCAGCAGACCACGCGTGCACTCGATCGCTTCCTCCCTGGTGGAAATCTCGCCGGCCGCTTGCGCCTCGCGCACCTGCTGAAGAACGGCACCAAGCTCTGGCCCAGGCTGTACCCCAAAGGTTTTCATGATATCATATCCGTCAATAATCTTGGGGCTGGCAATGACCGTCTCCTGGCGCTCGTGCTCGATAAGCACATAAGCCATCAGCTCGGTATGGCCGCGCCAGTCCTCTATATCCAGCAACGGCCCTCTGGCGGCCAGGTAGTCGGCCAGGGACAAGAAGAACACATCGATCCCCGCGTCCCCGGTATCCCGGAAATACCTGTAGATAGCCCGACGGGTCGGCATTGTGCCCTGACCCTGACTGAGCTGCCCCGGGCGCAAATGATAGTCCACCTCGACCTCCACGAGGCTCGCCTCACGGGCACTGAATCTAAGCCGCTCTAACGCCGACCGAGCAACCGAGGCGCCAATCTTTGCATGACCCAGGAAACGATATCTTCCCGAGGCGTCTATGGACTTCGTCCCCGGCTTGGCTACGTCGTGCAGCAGGCAGGCAAGCTTCAGCACCATCCCCCTGCTACTGCCCTTCGTCACCGGCGCGGCGAAGTGCTTGGCCAATGCCGCCGACCAGGGCACAGCGGAAAGAACTTCGTTTCCATTATACGGCCACTCGCCCTGGTGCATGAGGAACTCGGCTGCCGCAACCGTCTTCTTGCAATGCTCCAGGACGTCCCAGTAGTGCTCCTTGGGCTGTTCGAGCCCACGGGCTGGCGCAAGCTCCGGGAAGACTACCAGCAGCAGGCCGAGTCGGTCCATGTAATCAAAAAGTTCCGCAGTGTGCGGCAGGGACAAAATGCGCTCCAGATCTTCATGGACCCTTTCTCCCGCGACGCTGGCGAGAAGGCTGGCATCCCGCCTTACTATCTGTTCGGTCTGCCGTTCCACTATGAGCCCTAGCTGCCCACAAAGCCTGATAGCGCGCAACAGCCGTGCCGGGTCTGAACAGAAGATGCCGTCGCTGACTGCGCGCAAGCGCTTTTCAATAAGGTCTTCTCTGCCATGGAACGGATCTATGATGGACCATGACTCGGGCGCACTCTGCACATATCGCACATCAACCGCCATGGCATTTACTGTAAAATCCCGTCTGGAGAGGTCGCTTTCGATGTCTCTTTCAAAGCCGGAGAAATCCACGCACAGCCTTTGCATATCAGATAGAAAAGCAACTCGGGCCACCCTGTTGGTCTCATCCAGTACCACGTACCTGCCATCCAATTCATCCGCCACCCGCTTTCCAATCTGTAGGGAATCACCATAGACTGCAATATCGATGTCATCCGTGGAACGGCCCAGCAGGGTATCCCTTACATAACCACCCACAGCGAAGGCTGTGATGCCAAGCCTGTCCAGCAGGCGGGCAATGCCTTCCAGATTTGGAATTCGCTGTAGCAGCCCATTACTCAAGAGGTACTAGCCTCCGAAGTGGCCTTTTCCTCTATAGGCACTGGTATAGGCACTGGCACTAGCTTGTCTTTGCTTTCCAGCCGGTCTATATAAAGGACTCCGTTCAGATGATCGATCTCGTGTTCCAGTATCTGGGCAAGAAGATCACGTCCCTTGAGTCGCACCTCATTACCCTCCCGGTCCATTCCCTTGACCCTGATCCAGACACAACGCGTTAGCTCAGCTTTATAACCCGGCAGGCTCAGACATCCCTCTTCACACACCTGCGCACCACCCTTCCGGATCACCTGGGGATTGACGAGCGCGACAATACCTTTTTCCGGCACGTCAACGACGATCACGCGCAGCGACACTCCAATTTGGGGCGCAGCCAGTCCCACACCCGGAGCTGCCTTTACGGTCTCCACCATATCGTTGATCAATTGCTTGACGGATTCATCGACAACCGGCACCTGCTTCGCCTTTTCCCGAAGCACAGGGTCCGGGAATGTCCTTATCGTCCTAATAGCCACTAGCTATTGTGCTCCCGATATCGCCAAATGGCCCATATCCTTGTGATTATAGCTAACAATGGTACAGACCGCAAAAGCAGTATGTCTCATAGCAGGTTAACAGGATCAACATCCACGACCCAGCCATCAGGGAGTTGAAGGTTTCTAATAACAGATGATGGGGCCGACCCTCGTATGATCAGTTGCCAGCGGAACCTGCCCCGTACACGGCGCACGAAGGCCGGCACCGGGCCCACGATCTCTACGCCCGCCATGCCCTCGGCGGTTTTCTCTGTTGAGATCAATTCTTTTAACCGACCTGCCTCGCGCTCGCACGCGCTCTCGTTCGGATGACTGTATACCAGTCTTACCAACCTGCTGAAAGGTGGCAGGCCGAGAGACCTTCGGTATGCGATTTCCCGCTGGTAAAAGGCTAGGTAGTCGTGTGCGGACGCCGCCCTCACAGAGTAGTGCTCCGGACTGTACGTCTGTATGATCGCACGGCCGGTTCCTTCGCTCCTGCCCGCCCTGCCGGCCACCTGGCAAAGCAGTTGGAAGGTACGCTCGGCAGACCGAAAGTCGGGAAGGTATAATCCTACGTCTGCGCTGATGACTCCGACCAGGGTCACCAGCGGCATGTCCAGCCCCTTGGCCAACATCTGCGTGCCTATTAAGATATCGGCTTCATAGTTCAGGAAGCGGTGCAATATCCGTTCGCCCGAGCGCTTGGTCCGGTCCATGTCCCTGTCCCACCTGAGGGTCCGCGCATCCGGAAAGGCTTCCTTTACGAGCTCCTCTACCTTCTCCGTGCCTGCTCCAAGCAGACGGATACGCAGGCTCTGGCAGACGGGACAGGTCGTGGGCACCTTGTACCGTCTGTTACACCTGTGGCACAGCAGTCCCTCATGTGCTAAATGGTATGTGAGGCTCACATCACAGCGCCGACAGCGGACTACATGTCCACAGTTGCGACACTGCACAAAGGTGGCTGCACCCCGCCGGTTCAAGAACAGTATAGCCTGCTCCTTGCGGTCCAGGACCCCGCGTATGGCCTCGGTTAGTGCACGGCTGAAGATACCCCTGTTCCCAGACCTCAACTCCTCCCGCATATCGACGGTCTCCACGAGCGGCAGCGGTAGGATGCCCTTTCGCGCCACTCGCTCTTCCAGGCGCAACATAGTGTATCTGCCCCGTTCCGCTCTATGGTAGGTCACTACGTCTGGAGTAGCGCTTCCCAACACCACAGTGGCACCCCATAGCTCAGACATCTTCAACGCCACATCCCGGGAATGATACCGAGGAGCATGTTCCTCTTGCTTATAGTTCCAATCGTGCTCCTCGTCCAGCACGATCAGCCCCAGGTCCGGCTGTGGAGCAAATAGCGCGCTCCTTGGCCCGATAACAACATCAAAATCTCCCCGTTTGATCCTCCGCCACTCGTCGAATTTCTCTCCTGGCGACAGCCTGCTGTGCAAGACAGCAACGCGCCCGGGAAACCGAGAGGCAAAGCGATCGATAGTCTGCAGCGTCAAGGAGATCTCCGGCACCAGCACTATACCACGCCTGCCCAGGCTTACCGCAGTCTCCAGGGCACGCAAGTAGACCTCAGTCTTGCCGCTGCCGGTGACACCAAAGAGCAGCAGGGCCCGGGGTGCGCCTTCCGCTTGCTTCAGGCTACGCTCGATCGCCTGACAGGCGGACTGCTGCCCTCCGGTAAGCACCGGCGCCTCTGACACGCGGTGCAACATATGCGACAACGGGTCCCGCAGGACTTCCCTTCGTTCGATCACCAGTAGGCCGCGGCGAGCGAGCAAGGACAACGTATTGTCTGAAGCACCGGTTGCCCTTTCCACCTCCACCAGCGGCAAGGCGCCACCACATTCTGCGAGCAACCTAATGGCCGCCGCTTGGGCTTCACCGGATTTAAGACTTCTCAGCTCACCCGCCCGGACATTGGCCTCCGCAGCCGATATGCACAGCCTGGCATAAGAGGCCATCTTAGGCTTCACTTTGATATCTTTCAGCCCGTAGGTACGCGCCACGACACCGCGCTTCACCAGACCGCTGATAATGTGTCTCGCCTCCGCCTTCCCAACCAATTGCTCGACGCGCTTGACATCCAACCTGCGGTGCCTGCCGGCCTCGGAGACCACCTGCGCCTCATCCGCGTCCAGCGAACCACCGTCGGGGACACTGCCCACCAATTCCACGAAGTTGACCACAGATCGCTCGAAACCCGGGGGCAGCATGAGAGACAGACAATCGAACAAGGGGGATAGATAGCGTTCACTCAGCCAGCACGCGAGAGCCACCTGGGTCTCTGTCAGAATCGGCTGATCATCCGTCGTGCCGAGAAGATCCCTGGTTTCGGGCACCCCCGGCAGGTCGGTTAGTTCAACAACCACTCCCTGAAGGGTGCGCGACCCAAATGGCACCCAGACCCCACTGCCCACACGGACGGTCATGCCCGCCGGAATCCTGTAGGAAAAAGGGCGCCGGTGGGCAACAGGACTGTTGACGGCTACCTCAGCAAAACCCACCTCAAGCCTACGAATGGTCCGACTATTAAGCTGTCTGGGTCTTACTTGGTTCAGCTTTGGCTTCTGCGGATGCGCCCGCGACTTTCTCCGGCTCTGCCTCGGCCTTTGCTCCCGCAGTGGCCTCAGCTTGAACCTCGACGCTGGCTGCAACCGGCTCTGCCGGCGGTACCGCCTCGGCTGGCGCGATCGCTTCGACAGCCTCCGCGCCAATCATCTCCTCCACCCCACGGCCTTTTTCCTTGAGCCGTGCATCCCTTACGCTCAGGGCTCGCAGGTAGAAAAGCCTGGCCCGGCGGACCTTGCTCCGACGCATGACTTCGACCTTCTCGAGAAGGGGTGAGTTGACCATGAATGTGCGCTCGACACCGACACCCTGGGTCACACGTCTCACCGTGAAATCGGCATCATGCTTTCCATGGCGTACCCTGATGACCACGCCTTGAAACACCTGGCTCCGCGTCTTTTCGCCTTCGATCACCTTTATCGTGACCTTTACCCCATCCCCGGGAGCTACGGTCTGTACATTCGCGTTAGGAGTTAGTTTTACCAGTGCATTGACGTCCACGTTCTCTTGCCTTTCTTCATGATATCGGCCCAGCAACCGCCTCAGAATCAAGGCAAGGCTGAGCTTTGTCTAACAATTCCGGCCGGCGCTCCCTGGTCCGCTTCAACGACTCCTCCTTGCGCCAGCGGGCTATCTCCGCATGATTGCCCGAAAGCAACACCTCGGGAACACTCCAACCCCGGTACATGGGGGGCCGCGTATACTGCGGGAATTGGAGAAGGCCATTCGAGAAAGAGTCGTCTGCCGCCGCTTCCGACGCACCTAGGACACCGGGTATCAGGCGGCATATAGCATCCGTGACCACCATCGCCGGCAACTCGCCGCCGGTCAGAACATAGTCTCCGATGCTTATCTCGTTCGTTATCAGGTGCTGCCTCACCCTCTCATCCACTCCCTCATAATGCCCACAGATCAGTACAACCTCATCGCACGTCGAGAGTCCGCGCGCTATTCCCTGTGTGAACGGCTGTCCCTGGGGCGTCAAGAGGACAATCCGATGATTCACAGGTCCAACACGTTGTCCTTCCACATTCTCCAGCACGGCCTCAACGGACTCAAATAATGGCTCCGGCTTAAGCACCATACCGGCCCCACCCCCATAAGGGTAATCATCTACTGTGTGGTGCTTATCGTGGGCATATTCCCGAAAATCGTGAACGCGAATATCCACCAGGCCACGCCCCACAGCCCGGCCTATTATGCTTTGGCAAAAAACACCGGAAAACATCTCCGGGAAGAGGGTCATAATATCTATGCGCATCGTTAGGCTCTCCCGCTCCTGGCACAATCTCTGGCATCGCCCCTCATTATCTCAACTGCATGAGGCAAAGCAGGCAGTATGACGTCCAGGCACTCGCGTACAGCCTTAGGACTGCCGGGGAGGTTTACCACAAGGCATTTTCCTCTAACTCCCGCGACGCCCCGGCTCAGCATGCCGCGCGGTGTTTTCCTGATGCTTTCGGCGCGCATAGCCTCGGCCATGCCAGGCACGATTCGGTCTATTACCATCATCGTGGCCTCAGGCGTGAAATCCCTTGGGCTCAAGCCGGTGCCGCCGGTAGTCAGTATCACATCCACTCTGCCGCTATCGGCCCACTCCTTCAACTTCGCAGCGATCATGTCCTTTTCGTCCGGCAGCAGGGCATATTCGACCACTGCGGCGTCGAGCTGAGCAACACGCTCACGAATCGCTTCGCCGCTTCCGTCATGCTGCCGCTCGCCGCGCCAGCCACTATCGCTCAATGTTAGTATGGCAACTCTCATATTCGTACGTACCCACTCATAGGACGCTCTATTCTAACACAAGGTTACAGCAGTGCCAAAAAGCCCCGTTGGCACGCCCCCTCCATCGGCTCCGGTGATCATGACAAAACAATCACAAAACCCAAGCCTGCAGGACCTTGTTGCGCTGCCATCTTTTGTCCAGGCACATAGCCCGCACTTATTTCAAGTTGTTGGCCAATTCTACTGTACGTAACAAACCGGTGTCAGACAAGACACAAAATATCTCAAAATTATTTCAAGTTAAGCCTTGACACCCATGTATCCGACCCCAATAATGGTGCCCGGTGGTAAAAAGTGGGAAGAAATGGTGAACCGCGGGGTTGTCCTAAGTTGAGCATGTTCTCACTGTGGGGAGAGCTGGAAGGGATAGTCAGCCCTGGCGGATTCTATTCGAGCGAATCAGGAAGGTATCAAGAGGAAGGGGGAGAAATGCAAACCTACGTCCAATATCGCGTGTGCGAGGGGCCTCTTCCCAATATTAATATCCTTAAGCACCTAACGACCGAGCCGGGACCTACCTGTTTCCTTCTGGCCACCCGCTCTCGGCAACCGATAAACCGGGTTAACGCCGACGACCTTCTGTCGTTCCTGGAGACCTATGGAGATACTCCAGATAAGCTCCACGTACTTCTATTCTGGAGCAAGCATCCGCGGACCAGGTGCACACTCGACTGCGTGTCCTGCACGCCCGAGGCCCGCAGGTTCGACCTGCGGAGGGCCGTTCGGGAGCTCGTCCAGCAGCAGGTCCTGGTCGAGGCTGCCGAAGGCAATACTAATTGGTATTCGTTGACTCCCGACCCAGAAAAGAGGGCTTCCGTGGAAAACCTCGGCAACCTCTCCTGGGATGAAATCCGGTTTTGGAGTGATTATCGAGTGGTAGAGCTTACCCAGGAACAGGCTTCGTCCTGAGGCGAAAAAAGTCATGTTCGTTGGAGAATACCAATATAAGGTCGATGAGAAGGGCAGGATACCGGTGCCCCCCGTCTTCCGTCACGAGTTCGCTGACGGCGGCTTCATGACTCAGGGAGCGGAGGACTGCATCGCAGTGTACACGGTCAACCGCTTCAACGAAATAGCCCGTAGCCTCCAGACGAACGGACTCCCCGGCTCCGATGTCAGGAAAATATCCCGTGCGCTCTTCTCGAAAGCCTTGGAGGTCAAGCTTGACGGTCAGGGCAGGATAAGCCTCTCTCCGCAGCTCAGGCAATACGCCAAGGTCGACGATAACGCTATCGTGGTCGGCGCCAATACATATTTTGAAATCTGGAGCCCCGAGCGCTGGCAAGCACAGGCCTCCCAAGACCAATCGGCCTGGCAGATCATCGAAAAACTTGAGCAGAAGGGCCAGCAGGAATGTTAAGCGCTATTCTTACTCACAGCGCCGGACACGGGCACCGCTCATCACGGCACCACGTCCCAGTGCTGCTACGCGAGGCAATAGCGGCCCTCAATGTTCAGCCAGGGGGACGATACATAGATTGTACACTCGGCTCGGGCGGCCATGCCCTGGCAATACTGGAGGCCAGCTCGCCGGGCGGTCAATTGCTCGGCATCGATGCCAACCCGGCGGCGATTGTAGAAGCACAGAGCAGATTGGCCGCACACCGCAAGGACATACGGCTCGTGAACGACAACTTCGTTCACCTGCGCGACATTTGCTACAAATATGAATTCTATCCAGTCAGCGGCATACTCTTCGACCTGGGTTTATCCTCCCGCCAGCTGGAAGCGGAGGACGCCGGCTTTTCCTTCCAGCGCGAAGCGCCACTGGATATGCGCTTCGGCCTGAATCAACAGCTGACAGCTTACGACATAGTCAACGCATATACAGAATCCCAGTTGACCGACATTATCCGGGAATATGGTGAAGACCCGCATGCCCGCCAGATCGCGCGACAGATCGTTGCCCAACGACCGCTGCATACCACGTTCGACCTGGTCAAGGCTGTCCTCAGGGCTACCGGGCGCCCGTCCACAAGGATCCATCCTGCCACCAGGACTTTTCAGGCGATACGCATCGCCGTTAATAGCGAACTGGTCAATCTCAGCTCGGCCCTCGTCCAGGCCATCGACCTGCTGGGCTTTGGAGGCCGTCTGGCGGTAATAAGCTACCACTCACTCGAAGACCGCATAGTCAAGGACCTCTTCCGGCAGGAATCAACAGGCTGCATCTGTCCTCCCTCGGTGCTCCGCTGCATGTGCGGACATGCACCTCGTCTGAGGCTGATATCGAAGAAAGCGATCAGGCCATCACCCATTGAGGTGCGAGCTAATCCTCGCAGCAGAAGCGCAAAGTTGCGGGCAGCAGAGCGTATCTTGAAACTATCCAACGGTCCACAGGGGTAGAAAATCCGTGTACGAGCACTCACAAACGCAGGACATCGCACGCCAAAGGGCAAAACCAACACTTATGTCCATAGTGCTCCGACACGTGTATTATTATGTCAATCCCAACCTGTCCAGACGGAACTGCTTTTCCCCCGGGCTGGTCCAGGGGGGTCGTGGATGGGAGCCACCGACACTGAGGCAATATGTTGAAAACAATAACTCAACGATAGGTCGAGCCCTTTCTCACCTTATCCGCCAAGACGTCGGGCAACCGTGTTCGATCCCCCTTCTTCCAAACGATTCAGTGCTGCTCCGCGGTCCGCCCATTCGAAGGATGGTGATTTATGTGAAGTGATAAAACTGCGCGGACAGCTATTATTTCGTTCATTATCTATCGATTCATAACACAACAGAAATCATCAGGAGGATATAAATGCCAAAGAGAAAGGTGATCGCGGGCATAGATGTGGGCACTACAAAGGTGTGCACCATAGTGGCTAGGCCCGATCCATCAGAAGAAGGACTTCAGGTACTGGGAGTGGGGGTGGTCCCATCCCGCGGGCTACATAAAGGGATGGTAGTCAATGTCAACGAGGCCAGGGAAGCAATAAAAGAATCTATCGCACGAGCGCAGCAGTCAAGCGGCACAAAGATCGACTCGGCTTACGTCGGGGTCACCGGCCGCCATATTACATCCACCAACAGCAAGGGTGTTATTTCGATACCAAGGAATGACCGGTTGGTACGACAGGATGACCTGAAGCGGGTGCTCGACGCCGCACGCAACGTGGTCGTTCCCAGTGATCGCAAGATACTACACGCCATTCCCAGACAGTATGCCCTGGACGGCCAGGTCGGAGTGAAGAACCCTGTTGGAATGCATGGCTTCCGTTTGGATGTGGAAACGCACATAATCACGGCGGCCGTGTCTTCCATACAGAACCTGGTCAAGTGCATACGGTCCGTCGGCCTGGAAATCGACGACCTCGTCCTTGAGGCCATGGCCAGCGGCGAGGCGGTGCTGTCCCAAGATGAAAAAGAGATGGGAGTTATCCTGGCAGACGTCGGAGGCGGCACGACTGATATATCTGTATTCAAGGAGGGCAGCATCTATCACACTTCCGTCCTCCCCGTAGCTGGTTATCAAGTGACGAGCGACATAGCCCTGGGATTGGGCTTGCCCTTCGACATTGCCGAGGGCATGAAGCGTAAATACGGCAACGTTGCACCTCACAATGATGGAAAAGACCAGAACGGTGCCGATATTCATATAGATAATGGCCATAGTATTTCCTATATAGAGCTATGCAACATAATGAGGGCCAGGTTAGAAGAGACGTTGCGCCTGATCCTGCTTGAGATGCCCACTTCCGAGTACCTACAATTGGCGCCCGCGGGACTAGTGCTGACAGGCGGCAGCTCAATCGTTCCCGGACTTCAGGAACTGGCACAGGAGACGCTGCGAATACCTGTCCGCATCGGTCTTCCATCCGGCGTATATGGCATTACAGACGTCCTGAACCATCCATCCTATTCCACCGGCGTCGGCCTGCTCCTCTGGGGCTCCAAGGGAGAAGGCCAGGCCAACGCCAATTGGTCGAAGACCAGCGGCAGTTGGGCTGAGAAGACCAGTGCGCCCTGGAAGAAGATCTTTTCCCTGCTTAAGGGCGTCGTAAGACGCTAACCCGCCAAGACACCTGAACATAATATAGAAAGGAAACAACGAGGAGAGATATTATGGCAAAACAGACTTTTGCCTCAACAGCAGCCCGCATAAAGTGCGTAGGATGTGGTGGCGGTGGATGTAATGCCATAACGCGCATGGTCCGCGAAGGCATTCGCGGAGTCGATTTCGTCGCCCTCAACACCGATGCTCAATCGCTGTCATTGGCGGAGGCGCCAACCAGGATACAGCTCGGCCCCCAGCTTACTCGGGGTCTAGGCGCAGGCGGAGACCACACTGTCGGCGCTCGCGCGGCTGATGAGAGCCGTGAAGAAATCCGCAACGCCATCGGCGGCGCAGACATGGTCTTCATAGCAGCCGGCATGGGCGGCGGCACTGGGACAGGCTCCGCACCGGTAGTGGCCGCACTGGCGAAAGAGATGGGCGCACTGACGATCGGCGTCGTGACCAAACCCTTCTCCTTCGAAGGCGCTCACCGCCACCAGGTAGCGGAGGAAGGCATCGCCAATTTCATACAGAAGTGCGATACACTGATCATCATACCTAACGATAAGCTCCTATCCCTGTGCGATGCCAAGACAGCCGTCGATGGCGCATTCAAAATGGCCGATGATGTACTTAGAGGCGCGGTCGGCGCCATCGCCGAGGTCATCACGGTGCCCGGCCTGATCAACCTCGACTTCGCCGATGTCAGATCGATAATGAAAGGCTCTGGCCCGGCATGGATGTCGATAGGTGCAGGCACCGGTCAGAACCGAGCGGTAGATGCCGCCAGGTCAGCTCTGTCCAGCCCATTGCTCGACGTTCAGATAAACGGCGCCAAGGGTGTCCTCTTCACGGTAGCAGGTGGAAGCAACATGACCCTGTTCGAGGTGAACGAGGCCGCCGAGGTGATCGCTCAGGCGGTAGACCCCGAGGCCAACATAATCTTCGGCGTCAACATTGACCCGAAGATGGAAAACCAGGTGAAGATCACCCTTATCGCCACTGGCTTCGTGGGTGGTCTCGGCCAGCAGGCACCCAGCGAGCAGGAACTCCGCAGGCTTATCAAAGGTCTGGAGACAACCTCTGTTGACCTGCCTTCGTTCATGCGCCGCGGAGCAGTGGCCATGCCTCGCCCGCAAACCGCCGCCCAACCGGCGTCGGGACAGGCGAAACCCGCTGGTGCTCCGGCGATGCCTCACAGAAACTAACTTACTATCCATAATCCTCAAACCCAGCCCCTAGGTAAGAGGCTGCAGGTCTCGGGCCCTGCAGCCTCTTACCTTTTATAGAACTTATGGAACAATCATGTCGCCCCTCTCTGTCGCCATTTGACTGGTGCGCATCCTGCATGTAAAGTTTCGTATACATCGTCCCACTTTCTGAATCACGCGTTGTCAGAGAAAGAGATACTCCCCAATGCCCATAAGATTGCTCGACCAAGATGTCGTTACTAAGATAGCTGCGGGGGAGGTGGTCGAAAGACCAGCCTCCGTTGTCAAGGAGTTGGTTGAGAACTCCATCGATGCAGGTGCATCCGCAATAAGCGTAGAAGAACATAATGGTGGCCTCACGCTCATCAGGGTTACCGACAACGGGCATGGGATTGAGGAGTCAGAGGTTGAACTCGCGTTCCGCCGTCACGCCACAAGCAAGCTGCAGAGCCTGGACGACCTGGAACATCTGAGGTCTCTAGGGTTCCGCGGAGAGGCACTGCCGAGCATTGCTGCGGTGGCTGACGTCGAGATGGTCACAGCGACATCCGACGCCAGAGCAGGCACAACACTGAGGCTGAAAAACGGAGTCCCTTCCGAACGCCGGCCCGAAGCACACCCGCAAGGGACAACGATATCAGTACATCGCCTGTTTCATGCCACACCTGTCCGCTTGAAGTTCCTCAAGTCCACCAGGGCCGAGAGTAGCCGCATCGCCTATCTTGTGAGCCAGTTTGCCCTCTCATATCCCGAAATCAGGTTTACCCTGTCCATCGACGGCCGGGTCACACTGCGCACCACCGGTGATGCCGACCTCCGGCAGGCGGTGGCTCAGGTCTACGGCGGCGAAGTTGCGGGTCGAATGCTGGTACTGTCCCAGGGCCCAAATTCGGGCGGCAAGGTTTCCACGTTTCCAGAAATCAAGGTGTCCGGGCTTACCAGCCCTCCCGACCTGAACCGCGCCAGCCGCTCCTTTATCAGCATATTCCTGAACCGTCGCTGCGTATACGACCGCATGGTGAGCCGGGCCATAGATGAAGCCTATCGCGGGCTATTGATGACGGACCGGTGTCCCATAGTCGTGCTGAATATATCGTTGCCCCCGGAGATGGTCGACGTGAATGTCCACCCCACCAAACATGAAGTGCGCTTCCGCCAGGAGGGCATGGTCTTCGCTGCGGTCAACGCGGCCATCAGCAGGGCACTGGACGATGCCGCACCGGCCAAGATCAGTCCACACAAAACCCAGAGAGGGGCTGGCTCCGAAGAACAGCAGCCGCTGGAGGGCGCCGTTACTTCCGAGATTCCCTTTCCGGAGGCGCCTGCGTTGTCTCCCGCCGCTCAGTCCAGAACACCATCGGTCACGGCGCCAGACGGACCAGATTTCATGAAGGTCCTAGGCCAGGTAGACAAAACCTATATCGCCGCGGGGGCGCAGGATGGCCTGTACCTAGTAGACCAGCATGCCGCACACGAGCGCATTCTCTTCGAGCGGTTCAAACAGCAGCTTGCAGAGAAACACGTGGAGAAGCAGGGTCTCCTGGAGCCCTTGATCGTGGAGGTAACACCCGAGCAGGAAGTAGCCCTGGCGGAGAGACGAGACACAATGGCCGACCTCGGGTTCACAATAGAGCCGTTCGGCGAGCGCACGTACCTACTGCGAACCGTACCGGCCCCGCTGCAGGACGACAACGCGGCCCAGGCATTGCATGAGCTTCTGACACTGGCGGACGACAAAGAGGGACCTGATTGGCCCAACAGGGCCGCGGCCTCCCTTGCCTGCCACGCTGCGATAAAAGCAGGCCAGGTACTGGAAGACCGCGAAGCCCATGAGTTGCTCAGGCAGCTCCAGCAGACGACTCAGCCTCGCACCTGTCCACACGGGCGGCCGACCATGGTCCACCTGAGCTCCGGAGACCTGCGTCGTCACTTCGGACGCCAGTAGCTTTACAGTTTCAAATAGCTGTGGGCATACAAGTTCTTGCCCTCCAGCACCTGAACCGTCTTGACGATGTCCCGCACGCGC
This sequence comes from Chloroflexota bacterium, assembly GCA_016190755.1. GTDB lineage: Bacteria > Chloroflexota > Dehalococcoidia > JACPPY01 > JACPPY01 > JACPPY01. Next base: position 45,661 of record JACPPY010000055.1, read on the forward strand.
TGGTCACTCATATCGGCGCCACTCGGATCATACTTCTCACCGGACTGGTAGGCGTCATAGATTCCCAGGTATACTTTGTTAACCGGCGTAGAATCGTCCCTTGACTCCAGGACCCTTGGTATTCGCATCAGCTCCGCATCAAACACGTCCGCGATGGGTGCATCCAATCCGGCGCCAAGCATCATTATCAAGAATACTTCATTCATCAACGGCCTGATCTCCGTGGGACAACTGTTGGAAATGTTCGACAGGCCGCAGGTAGTCAGCGGCGCGGGTTCGGCTATCTGTTTGAACAACCGCACCGCCTCGACGGTCTGCATCGCCTGGTCTTGGTTCCCGTTGACGGTCAACACCAGGGGATCAAGAAATAGCCTGTCAGACGGAATCCCGGCTTCCATGGCAGCGGGGAGTATCTTTTCCACTACCAGCTCGACCCTGGCATCCGCCGACGTCGGTAGTGCGGTACCGCCATAGGTCAGGGCAATAATATGGGCGTCGTACTGGGCAGCCATAGGCATGAGGACCTTCAGCCGGTCGGTAGCGTCCGTGCTGTTGATAATGGCCATTTTTTTGGACGCCTTCAGCCCGGACTCGATGGCTGCCGCGTTCGTGGTATCTAAAGACAAGGGCAAGTCCACCACTTCCTGGACGGTGCGTACCATCCAGTCCATAACCTCAACCCCGGTCTTTTTCTGAGGGCCGATGTTAAGGTCAAGCGCATAAGCACCTTTTTGCGCCTGCCGCTTAGCCATGTTCTGGACGAATGCCTTGTCTCTGCCCTCGATGGCAGTCCTCACCGCAGGCGCTATTACGTGGATGGATTCTCCAATAACCTTCATATATATACCCCCTTAATGCATAATTCCCCATTACATACCGTCCGGCCGGGGCGCAACCAGACCCAGCTTTATCGCCAGGTCGGCTACTCCCTCCCTAAGGCTTGAACGGTCGGACAACTTGGTCAACGGCTCCCCTTTCTCCTCTACCCCAGCAAGTTCATTATCCACCGGCAGCACTGCAAGAACCTCCAGCCCTGTCTCGGCGGCTTGACGTTCAATAGCTGGAGGAATCTTACCCGGCACCCTGTTGATCACCAGACCCATTCTGCGGACGTCCGACTTCAATTCAGCTACAAGGTTTTTTATTCTGGCGGCGGTCACAAGCCCGCGCACAGACGCGTCAGATACTATGAGAAGAACATCAACGTCCCTGGTCGTCTGCCGGCTCAGGTGTTCCAATCCGGCCTCATTATCTATGACCACGTAGTCATAGTTAGTTTCCATCTGGTCTATAACCGCGCGAAGCACATTGTTCGCCGCACAATAGCACCCCGGGCCTTCCGGGCGGCCCATGGCCAGCAGGTCCACATGCTCCGATTCCACCAGTACCTCTCTGATGCCCAACTCCAAATAGCTAGCCTTCGACATACCGGCCTGGAACTCACCGCTCCTTACTTTCTTCGCAGCATCCTCTCGCACACCTCCAATAGTACCTTCCAGAGGCAACCCGAGGCACATATGCAGGTTCGAGCTGGGGTCAGCATCAATGGCCAGCACTGTGCCCTGCCGCGACAGGAGCTGAATTAGCAGCGCGGCAATAGTCGTCTTGCCGGTTCCCCCCTTGCCCGCAACCGCTATTGTCGTGGTCTTATGGTGTGCCACTTGATTCATGCCGGTCTCCCAGCAGCGCAGCTACAGATGGGAACCGGTTCATCTCCGTGTGAGGCAAGAACATCGCTGCGGTGAACTCGTCCATGAAAGATGCATCGGCAACGAGTTCGAAATAGGTCATTTTCCCAACAACTTCCTCCACCTGCGCCCTAGCATGCTTGGACATGAGTATATTGTACGCGCCTGACAAAGAGGTGTTTCCCAGGAACTTGAACCTATCCCAGGGCAGGTCCGGCAGCAATCCGATCTGAATGGCTTTCTCGACGTTGATGTGCTGACCGAAACTGCCGCCGATGAGCACTTCTTCGACATTTTCCAACGGCACACCTACGTTCCGTGCCATAACAGCGATGCCGGCATATATGGCGGCCTTCGTGCGTATCAGGTTATTTATGTCCACTTCGGTCAGGACTATATCTTCTCCGATGCTGGTTTCTCCAGCCCACGCCAGGACATATTCCACTCCGTGGTCACCAACACGCGCCCGTGACTTCCCATTTCTTGCCTTTTCCTGAAGGCGTGCGACGTTCATGCGACCTGACCGGTCCACAACCCCTGTAAGCAGCATCTCCGCCAGCGCCGAGATCAGTCCTGACCCGCAGATGCCTACCGGCTCTGCATCACCGATCACTCTTATTGTCGGCTCAAGCGTGGATGTGTTGATAGTTACGTCTTCTATCGCACCCTTAGCCGCCCTCACGCCAAATCTCATGCCAGCGCCTTCAAACGCCGGCCCGGCGCTGCAGGCACATGTAGTCATCCAGTCAGCCCCACCCATCACGATCTCTCCATTGGTGCCCACATCCAGAAACAGCGTCAGCTTATCCGACCGGAAGATGCAAGAGCTGATAGCGCCAGCACTTATGTCACCCCCAACGTAGGCAGCGACCGCCGGAACGGTGTACACAGAGGCATATGGGTTGATCTTGATACCTAACTCAGCAGCCGTATATACCGGGAAGAATATGGCCCCCGGCACGTATGGCTCTTCGCGTATCGTCCTTGCCGGCATACCAAGAAAGAAGTGGGCCATGGTAGTGTTGCCAGCCACCACCATGCTTTGTATTTCCCTGGCATCGATCTTACTTCCAACCGCGAGTTCTGCGACCAGGTCGTTTATGGCGCTCAGAACAAGTTGCCGCAACTCATCCAGCCCGCCGTCGCGCTGGCTGTATATTATGCGCGATATGACATCTTCCCCACGTGGCACCTGCCTGTTCAACATAGAGGCACGCCCTGCAGACCGTCCGGAGATCAGGTCAACAAGGTCCACCCAGACATTGGTCGTGCCGATATCAATCGCCGCTCCCCAGAGCTGCCCCTTTTTCTCCCCTGCCTGCACATCTATCAGGCGAGGGACACCCCCCTTGTCATGAGTGTCGAGTGTTATGGTGACTTTCCAATCGGCTTCCCGAAGTGTGCGAGAAAGAGTCCGCATGATCGGCAAGACGACATCTACATCCTTGATGCCCTGGGTATTCGCCAAGGCTCTCTTCAGCCGTTCGAGATCGCCTGCGTTATCCTCAAGGCTGGGCCTGGGGAGTTCAAGGTATACTCTGCGGACAGCCGGCAGTCTGGGGAATTCGCAACGTACGGCTGCTGCTTTACGGGTAGCGGCCGTCTGCACGACAATCTTCTCTCGCTCCTTGGGGAGAGGTACAGTTACCACAAGCTCGCCGACGACCTGGGTGATACACGAAAGAATCCAACCCTCGTCAACCTGCTTGGCAGTCAGGTGAGGGTTCTGAGGCCGGAACACGTTGCCACTCTCAACCCTGACCAGGCACCGGCCACACCGCCCTTGGCCTCCGCACGGCGTATCGAGCGGAACGCCGGCCTGGACTGCCGCATCCAGGACCAGCGTTCCAGGCGCGACCAGTGCACTTTTCCCGGAGGGTTGGAATACTACCTTGATCTTATTCGGTTTGTCGCTCAGGGTTTCCACGTCTTCTTGAAGTAACCGCCGACATCCATGGCTTCCATCGGGCCTACCAACACTTTCCAGCCGGAAAGCTCTTCTTCCAATTCACCCCTGAGCACTGCAACCTTGCCCGGCAGAACAATCGACTTATGGCTGATCTTGTCGGCCACATTGAATTGTTTCACTGCCTTCGCAATCCTCTCGGCATCGAACTTGCCGGCTGCCCAGGCGGTCAGCACAGACAGGCCTTCGGTATCGCATATCAAGAGCCAGGACGGAACACCGCTGGCTTCTATTTCACCAGCTACTGAGAAGTACGTCAGGGAGAAGTTGGTGGTGATGCACAATGGGCTATCCGGCTTCGGTGCGCCAACCTCGTAAATACCTGCAGCCATCTGTATCGGTTTCTGCGGATCAGTGTAGATATTGAGGCGTAATGTGAGCAATGGATAGGCGAGGGCAGGCGAGAAGTGCTCCAGCACAACAACGCTGCTATACTTGGATATTTGCTCTGCCGCAAGTGCTGCTTCCTCTTCTGTTGTCTTGGCCTGCACACCGGGGAAGGTCATGACCGGAAATCCCAGCGGCCTGAAGTTTTTCTTCAGCGCCAGCCTGCGTATCTCTGTCAGGGAATCAATTGAGGACTTGAAGCTATCCACACCAGGGTCAAGTATAATGTCCTCAATACCCGCCTGCGCGACCTTCTCTGAGAGGGCCACCAGGTTTTCTAGGCCTGAGCTATCACGTACCACCAGCGGACAGGAGTGCTTCTTAGCTATATCCGCCATACCGGACCAGTTTTCTTTTGTTGCGGCATATACTACCGGCTTGCGCGCTGCAGCTTTGGCAACAGCCGCATCCATCGTCGCCGGATTGTCCGACATCAATGCAACGGCCAGACCGGACTTGGCTAGCACGGTTTCCACCGCTTCGAGGAACCTCGCCTGGTCCTTCGAGGCGTTCTCCACGGCAAAGCCATCCATGGTCAGTTTCATCCCCACGCGCTCCACCTGATAGCCGCCGACCTCATCCACGAGCTTCGCAATGTCTTCCTTGGAGGCGGTGTCTTTTATCCTGACCATTATCGCCGGCGGGTGATAGAATGTCTTTTCGTGCCGGAACATGACGGTCTCATTCCCTACCTCTACCTTATGCGTGTCGCCGCCGAATTTCACCAACCTGATAGGGGGACGGCCCGCTGATTCGAGGGCAGCCTTGGACTGAGCTGAAAGGTCTGGGCAGGCAGTGATATCCACGACGCGGGCAGCCACTTTCATGGCGAAAGCCAGGCAGGTGGGGAAGTTGCACTTTTTGCAGTTCGTCTTGGGAAGGTATTTATATATCTCGATTCCGGTTAGAGCCACGGTCAATTCCTCCTATTCTGGAAGATGACTACCAGTCTTATTTGCTAAAAGGACTTATCCAGTGCTGCCTTAACGGTGACCACCGTCTTCGGGTGCCGAAGCACCAGGATATCTGCCCCGGCAGCCAACAGGCTTATTGCTGTCACATTTTCCCAGATCAGCGACCTCTCCTGATTGTCTCCCCAGGCCTGCGGCACGTCCAAGGTCGCCTTGGACTCTTTCTGGCGCCAAGACTCCTCACCTGCGGTGCAGATCATGGGCATGGAGGTCATCCCGTCTCCCATCAGGGCAGCAAGGCGCAGTCGCTCCATGACAGAGTAGGTATATTCCAGGCCATAGCCGAGTGCACCGGTAGTTGGGTCCATCAGTATGGAGTCCGGCGACAGGCCCACATCGGAAAGGAGAATATTCAGTTGCTTGGCCAGGTTGATCTCGATCGGTGTTTTGGCTATTGCCACATGACCATCCGCCATGCATGTCGCCGCTATGGTCTTGTAGTTTTTTTCGACGCAGTTGCCCAGGCCGACCCTCTGGCCCTTCGCCACATCCGACACAGCGACGAGCACCTCGTTGTCTTTTTCAGCGACATCAGGCCCAACAAATATGACCGGCAAATCAACTGCCGACAGGACTTCGCTCGCTGATTTCTTCGCCTGTGCGGCTCCGGTGTTGCTAGCCTCCGGATGGGCACTTGCCAGGCGTATGTACAGCAGGTCGGCGCCGAATTCAGCTGCTTTTTTGGCCCAGGCTCCAGGGTTCTTCAGTGCATCGCCCCAGGCAGATACCAGGAACTCTGACCAGTCTGTCGGCTCCTTGTCCTGCACCTCTATCGCAATTGCAGGCCGATGAGGCTGCGCTCCCTCGAATTTGACGAACGGTAGCGTTGTCCCACCGCCGACAGTGATAGTCTTCCGCCCACCAGACCCTAGCTTGAGTTCTCGGATTTTCCCGGTCCACTTCTCTACGGGCGCCTCAAGTGGTGCCATGCTTACCTCCTTCCTGTACACATGCGCGATGACAGGCTATCGATCTAGTTGTGATCGGATAACAAGCTTGACTCACACGATAGCTTCCTCAACACAATGACAGAGGAAGCTCATTAGTCCGACTGGTGCCGCCGCCACAAATAGGTCCGCACGCGTATCCGGTCGCGTCTACCTATAATAGCGGTGGCATCTCCAGGGCCGGATGCTGCTTCTGCTGCAAGAAGGCCACCAGCTCATCCGGAGTCGTGGCCGAAGTGCCGTCGGCAATCCTGTCCAGCAAGTCCGGGACCCCGGCTGCTTCGGCAGCCGCCTTCAGCTCCTCACCCAGCTCCTCTTTCAGGTTCTTTGACAGCCAAACCAGGCGTTTGATGCCGCCTTCGGTCAAAATGAATTTCTTGCTGGTGATGTAGTATTTCCCGTGTCCCATCATCCCAGGCGTCTGCAAGCCACCGCCTACCGTCCCCATCAGGGTGGTAAAGGTCATGCCGCTCGGCGTCATGGAGTAGTCCTCGCGCGACACGACCATGAAGCCATTGGCTTCCGGAATAAGTGCCAGAACGCACTCACAGCACCCACAGGTAGTCATAGGCGAATCCATCACAGAATAAACCGTGAATCGGTCCACTTTCATCTGCGAATGCTCGTAAACGAACTTGTTAACGCCCTCCCACTCGCCCTTTGTCTGGTCGATGCATGGGCCCTTCTTCACCGGCTGGTTGGGGCCGGTCGGATTGATCTCGAAAGAGGCCTTGCAATCCAGCCAGCTGTACGCACCACACAGACCAACACGCTCAGGGTTGATGACACAAATGTGCGTGGGAGCAAAGGACTGGCACAGCGAGCAACTGTAGTAAGTATCGACTGCTTCATCCGTCAGGCCCGCGATGCGGTCGTTCCTTTCCTTATATATGCCGCGGGCTTTCTCGATCAGCTCTTGGACCTTCTTCGGCTCCGTATACAGCGTCACCTGAATCTTGTCCACAATGGCGCCGAACTGGTTGTGGTATACGCCATGAAGTATATCGCCTATGTGCCTCAGCCTGAATCCCTTGGCGTAAGCATTCTTGCTCAGGCGGATCCAGGTTATGTCACGTTGGCCCTGGTGCTGCAAGCCTTCTGCACCGTTCAGGAAGTGGTGCACCTGCCGCTCCAGCACAGGCTCAAAGTCTTTTTGCATCTTTCGCCCGGACACCTCGATCACAATGCCGAGAGGGATCTTGGCACCGACCTCGAACTTGTCTATGTCTGGTCCAACGACAGTTACCTTGCCGTCTTCTACCTCTTCAGGAGGCCTGGTCGTGAGCCACTCGAAGCACATGCCGCCTTTGCCGCCGAACTCGGACTGCAAGTCAGCACGCCGGACGACCTCGCCCTCAAAGGCCGGGCCGTAGGCCACCGGTATCTTGATGGTGGCTATCTTGATCTTAATGCCACGCACCTCAATGCAGCGCTGTACCAGGCGTTCCGCACGTTCCATATCGTCCCTGCCAGGAATATCGTCAAATGGCATGCTAACGACGTGCTCGTACTGCGTAATGCCGGTGGGCAGTATGTTGGGTACAGCCGTATCGCACACGGCAGGGAAGCCATAAGAGATAGCACCTGCCCCGGTAGCCCATTTCACATCGTCCATCGGCCCCAGCGCGAGGGCAAAGGCAAAGCAACGGAACTTGTTGTACAACAGCACACGCCGGAAGTCACCGGGTGTCACGCCGCCGAATGAAAACGTTGCCCTGGACGCATAGCCCAGAGCATAGATCGTTGAGATAGTATCTGTCCCGAAAGGCACAGTGAACGTGTCGTAACCCAACTGGACACCGGACTCCAGCAATTGGTCCACTATTGAACGGCCGTTGGATGACGAGGAGAGAAATACGAGCTGGCCCTTGGATTGCAGTTCGCGGACTATCTTGACGGCGACTTCGTTGTTCTTGGCAGCCCCCAGGAGCGCGGCAAACCCTGGCATCCTGCCGTCGACCATCTGGATACCCCAGCCCCGCATCTGCACATCGTTTATGGGCCCGTTAAAGGTAAATCCGTTGCGCGTTTCCGGTTGTTGTCCTTTGGCGAACCGGATGCCTTCGATTATCTCTTCGGCGAACAGAGTCGCCATCCCGGCGTCGAGGGTCTCACCAAGATAAGGCAGCCACACATGCTCGCCCGGCAGAGGCGGCAACAATCCTTTTGCATGCTCCAACGACTTTTTCAAGTCGCCAATCGTTTCTACCTTCTGTCCCGTAAACCCGTAGATAACAGGAAGCCAGTATGCGGTGCCGCCACCGCCCTTGTCCTTGAATTGGATTTTCGCATCTGGGCCAACTGTTTTGAGGGCATCAGCATATAGTTCTTCAGCCTGCCTGACAACCTTGTGGGCGCCTCTTATGGCTGCTGTTGCAATATATCTCGACATCTATTTTCCATACCTCCGGCGGGCATGATACGTTTCGTTAATTCCACTGGACCAATCTTGAGTCGGATGGCACGGTTTTCCAGGGACTAGTACTTGCGGAAATCACCGGTCATCGCTGCATCCACTGGGTTCGTAGCCGACATCCGCGCAGCCTCGTAAAAACCGGGGCTCGTGACACCTGACTTCGTTGGTGCGGCATCAGCCTTGGCCAGTATCTTGCGTGCTTCAGCGGCCTTACCCTCAGCCTCATCCACCGCAACAAGGACTCCTTCAGCCCCGAGCACGAACTCGTAGTATTCCCCCGCCTCATGGGCGAGGCCAAGCGTCCCAGCCAGTGTGCTCGCCAGCTTGCTCTCAGCACCAGAGGCCTTTGATAGAGAAGGAGCAAGGCTTCCAGCCACAACCAGGTTACCAACGCCGGAGAAGTAAACCTTGGATACTCCGTCTTTAAGAACCGACTTCACCGTCGTCTCACTCTTCGCCAGTACTCCGATCTTGCTGGCCGGAATTCCTGCTGAAATTAGGGCCTTAACGGCGTGCTCCGCGTCCGCTGGGTTCCTGAAGAGCCTGGACACAGCTTTTGTCATTTACTAGTCACCTCGCTAAGCGCTCGCTTGGCTCAAGCCAAATTGGAATTGTATCACGGCCATGTCTATGCGTCAAACGACACACCTGAGAAAAACTGGCCGCGGGGGCCTCTTTCTTAACCGGTCCTTAACAGTTGTCTCGTAGCATTTTGCCAGGCCCTGTGTCAACGCATATGGAGATACGAAAATACAGCCAGAAAACGGTCAAGTCACTAACTTTTTCCGACCGGTCACGTTTTAATTTGATAGCTAAAGCTTTGCACAAGGAGGAGCAAGGAATGAAACATAGAAAGCCCTACGATACGTCAAAGGCATCGTGGCTTCAATATTTGGCAAGCGCCCTATTTGGCAGACAACTCGAATTAGTTCAAGTAAGAGTGAGGATCAGGAGATGAAAAGAATAAAGATTAGACTTCTGCTCATATCGTTGATCGCACTTGGACTGGTCGCAGCATCAGCGGTCCCTGTACTTGCGATGTCAGAGCGCAACCAGGACAATGCGACTGCAACGACAGCGAACGCGCCCGATCAGGCTGGCAAAGCTAAAGCACTTGCCCAGCGCGTTCGCCAGCACATGATCCGGGGACAGGTAGCTTCCGTCTCCGCCGATACTATTACTCTCAAAGACGGAAAGAAAATAAAGGTCACCGGCGAGACCAAATACAGAATTCCGCCTAAGAAGGACGCCTCCTTAGCCGATGTGAAGGTCGGCTCCCACATCATTGCCCACGTGACGAAAGAAAACGATCAGGTGGCGGCAAAACTGGTCATAGTCATGCCAGAGCATCCTCAGGCTGCAAGGCATGCTGGTAAAGTGATGGCGTACACCAAAGGTTCCAGCATCACCATTCAGGGCAAAGACGGCAAGTCGACCACGTTCACCATCAACGCCGACACGAAGCTGGTCAAACCCAAAGGCATAGAGGATATTAAGGTGGGCGATGTCGTGACCATTGTCACCAAGGCGAACAGCAATGTAGCCACCGCTATATTCCTCCACGTCGTGAGGGTCATCAGAGGAACAGTAACCGCAGTTGGGACCGATTCAATTACGGTCAAACCGGATAACGCGGATGCAGTCACAGTTCCCTTCGACGCAAACACAATCTTCGCCATAAAGGGCTCACCAGCGCTCACTGTAGGCAAGAAGGTCGTCATAGTAGCCAAGAGAAGTGCTGACGGCGCGCTCGTAGCCCGCGTAGTCTCGTCCGGCGTAAAGCTCCCCGCGCATCTGGCGGCCAAAGCCAAGCAACTGCACGCCAAGCCGTCGATTCACAAGCTCACGCCCAAGAGCCAGGCAGGTCAACCAAAATAAAAATAACTGAGAGGGCCGCCGGCGTGCGGCGGCCCTCTCTTCACGTTAGCGCCTGGACCATATGCCTCGTCGAGCCGCCTTCGCTTCCCGTTCAGCAGCTTCAAACTCGTTGCGGTGCAGCGTGTCCGGCGGATACTCCTTAGCCTCTGCCCAACCTTCCTTCACCAGCTCGAGATTGACGAAGATACTATCCGCGTAAACATACCTCAGTAGCCTGTCATACCGGTCTTTGTCGGAGACGTCCCTCACCAGCCTCAACTCCTTACCCTGGACAAGCTCCCGATTTGCTTCCGTAGCCTCCCTGAAGAACGGCTTGTCCTTCTCCGGCGTATCAATGCCTATGTATCTCACCTTCAGGTCACCGCTGATCACTATTGTATCCCCATCTATGACACGCACCACCTGAACGTGCCCTGCCAGCGATGTTTCGGCAGTTTGGCCACAGGCTGGCGCCAGTACCAGAAGAGCCAACAGGAAGAGCAACAGCACCCGCTTCACGATAACTCCTCCCCAACGTATCTTTCCCACTCGCTGTAGATGCACCCGCAGTACTGTTGGCGGTAGATATCCATTCTTTTAGTGATATGGCGGCTGTCACTGTATCTGCGCCTGAGGTCTGCGTACAGGAACGAAACTCCCGCCGACCGGGCTATCATCTCGCCTACTTCACGGATAAGGTCGTGCTTCTGCTGCGGGCTGATGACGAGGGTTGTGGTGAAAGCATCTAATCCACGCCTTTTGGCCACCTCTGCCACATGCCCCAGCCGCAGCCGAAAACAATGCAGGCATCTGGGTCCAGGCCTGCCGGGAACAGACTGGAAATACTTCACCGAGTCGTACTTGTCCGATATGAGAAGCGGAACCTCCAGGGATGCCGCAAGAGTCCTCATAGCCTCCAGACGATGCTCGTACTCTTGTTGCGGGTGTATGTTGGGATTGTACCAGTAACAGGTGACGTCATAGGACAATGCTCGCCAGTGTTTGATGCAGTACGCTGCACAGTGCGCACAACAAACGTGCAGCAAGACGGACGCAGCCATGGCCTATAGTAGCATGCCCTGCGGCGATTTCTCACGAGTATAGCGGACACCCAGGTGTTCATAGGCCAACCTGGTCGCCATGCGGCCACGGGGTGTTCGTTCCAGAAAGCCCAACTGGAGGAGGTATGGCTCGTACACATCCATGATGGTATCTGCTTCCTCGCTGATCGAAGCCGCCAGCGTCTCAAGGCCGACAGGCCCTCCATCGAACTTCTCCACGATGGCGCTCAATAACCTGTGGTCTATGTCATCCAGGCCCATAGCATCGACTCCGAGGCGAGACAGGGCCTCGAGAGCTATGTCACGGGTGATCACGCCGTTTCCCTTGACCTGTGCGTAGTCCCTTACCCGCTTCAAAAACCTGTTGGCCACTCTCGGCGTGCCACGCGATCTTCTTGCTATCTCGGCCAGTCCGGCCTCTTCGGCATCCACTTTAAGGATGCGTGCCGACCTATTCAATATTTGCCCCAGCGCCACCTCATCATAGAAATCCAGCCGGTAAACCGACCCGAACCTGTCGCGTAGGGGTGCGCTGAGCAGGGCAAACCTGGTAGTGGCGCCTATGAGGGTGAACTTCGGTAGCTTCAATCGTAAGCTTTTGGCGGCAGGGCCTTTCCCCAGCACAATGTCTATGGCGAAATCTTCCATTGCCGGGTAAAGCACTTCTTCCACCGGGCGGCTCAGACGATGCACCTCATCAATGAAAAGGATGTCTTCCTGTCGCAGGTTGGTCAGGATCGCGGCTAGGTCACCGCCGCGCTCGATGGCAGGGCCTGACGTAATGCGCAGGTTAACACCCATTTCGGTCGCGATAATGCCTGCAAGAGTGGTCTTCCCCAATCCTGGAGGACCATAAAGCAATACATGGTCCAGGGCTTCTCCACGGGCCTTCGCTGCTGACATGGCAATGTTCAGGTTTTCCTTGACAACGGTCTGGCCTATGAAATCCGCCACCTTCTTGGGACGGAGGCTAGTATCAAGCTGAACATCGCCTGAGGTTACCTCTCCGGCGATGACGCGCTCTTTTGCTGGCTTGTTCAGATTGGGCTTTTTCGTATCCATTTCAATGGCAAATTATATCATGCGAGCGGTTATTTATCCCCGTCCCTCGATGCCTATGTTACCCTCTCGACCTTGAGCAGGTTGGTGCTGCCAGTAACTCCCATGGGGATGCCTGCGGTGATCACGATGAGATCACCTTCTTTGGCCAGCCCCGAGTCCCTGACGATATTCCTGCCCAGCTTGAAGACTTCATCGACCGATTTCACAGCAGGCACATCGAAGGCATGGACCCCCCACGACAGCGAGAGCCTGCGCTGGACTTCAGCAACCGGCGTCAATGCCAGCACCGGAACTCCAGGCCTGAATCGAGATACTCGACGAGCCGTGACACCTGATTGGGTGAACGCCACGATGGCCTTGGCGTCGAGTTGGTGGGCGGTATGGCACGCGTTATAGCTGATGGCATCGTCGGTCGAGGATTCCAGCACTGTCCCTCTTTCCGCCAGGATGCGCGTGTAGGGCAGGGCGTCATCCGTCTGCCGGGCGATCTGGACCATCATGTTCAACGCCTCCAGCGGATACTTTCCGATAGAGGTCTCCGCCGAGAGCATGACAGCATCGGTGCCGTCGAAAATAGCATTCGCCACATCGGCCACCTCGGCACGCGTCGGGCTGGGAGCATTGATCATGGATTCCAGCATCTGAGTGGCCGTGATCACCGGCTTTCCGACCATATTACATTCTCGTATGATCTTCTTCTGAACAAGCGGTACATCCCATAGTGGCAACTCAACGCCCATGTCTCCGCGCGCCACCATTATGCCGTCGCTTTCAGCCAGCACTCTGTCAAAATTCGCTACGGCATCCCTGGTCTCAATCTTCGAGACCAGAGGCACATCAACCCCTTCTTTTCGGAGGACATCCCTGATTTTTGCAATGTCGCTAGCGTGGCTCACAAAGGAGAGAGCGATGAAATCCGGCTTCTGCCGGATAGCGAACAGCAGGGCCGACATTGATTCCTCAGTCAAGAATGGGGCAGAGCGACGCATGCCTGGCACCGTGAGGCCTCGTCTAGGCCGGAGCGTCCCACCAACGGTTACAACACACTCTACGTCGCTGTCGGTCACATGTTGGACCTTCATCTTGATGGCGCCATCGTCTATAACCACAAGGTCTCCCGGCTTCACGTCCTTCGTAAGGTATGGGAGATTAACGGAAACCTCCTTATCATCACCTTCAACTTTCCTCGTGGTCAGGACAAATGACGCGCCTTTACTGAGTGCCGCCATGCCTGACTTGACATCCCCCGTGCGGTACTTGGGACCGGGTATATCAATCAGTATGGCAACTGGAAGACCGCTTTCCCTGGCTATATCGCGTATAGTCGTGACATATGCCGTGTGTTCTGCTTCAGTACCATGTGACAGGTTAAGGCGAGCAACATTCATTCCCGCCTTGACCAACCGTTCCAGCATATCGCGCGAGCTGGTAGAGGGCCCTATTGTACACACCGTTTTTGTCCGCCGTTTGAGGTCCAGGGCATGGTTGCGCGCCACTTGTGCGCTCCTATCGTTCCAGGTTAACTGTCCTGTTGGTTCATCCACGCGGCTCAAGTTATCGCCTGGTCTTTGAAGATGCCATGGCGAACGTCTTCCGATACATGCTGTCGTACTTTGTGGCCGAAACGTCCCAGGAAAAATCGGCCTTCATTGCGCGTTCCACCAGGCCCTTCCAACTTTTCTTATCGCTATTATGCGCGCCGGCCGCCCTTTTCACCACTTCCACCATGTCTCCAGTTTTGTACTCATTGAATACGAATCCGGTGCCCCGCGACAGGTCAGGGTTGCAGTCTTGCACTGTATCAGCCAGACCACCGGTATGGCGCACAATCGGTATTGTCCCGTAGCGCATCGAGATCATTTGGCCCAACCCGCAAGGCTCATACTTGGATGGCATCAGGTACATATCGCATCCGGCGTATACCAGTTGGGCAAGTGCCAGATCGAAGCCGAAGAAGGGGCGCACCCGCGTCGGATGTTTGGCTGCAGCCCTCTCCAAGGAGGCCCGGTATTTTCCCTCTCCCGCGCCCAGGGAGATGAACTGGATATTGGTCTCCGACATCACCCTGTCGAGCCCATCGGCCACCAGGTCTATGCCTTTCTGCTCTGCCAGGCGGCCGACCATGCCAACTACGGGCACACCCGGTTCCGGGGCCAGGCCAGCTTTTGCCTGCAACGCAGCCTTGTCTTGTGCTTTTCCTCCAAGATCATTCACGTCGTACTTAAAAGGGATTAGTGGGTCGGATGCGGGACTAAACTCTGAGTAATCGATGCCATTGAGTATCCCATACAGGTTATCCTTCCGCCTCTGGAGTGCTCCTTCAAGCCCAAAGCCATATTCAGGAGTAAGTATTTCCTTGGCGTACGTGTCGCTAACCGTCGAGACAACATCAGCGTGCAATATGGCTAGCCCCATCAAGCTGTAAACCTTCGGCCTTATTGGGTCCCGGGGAGAAGGCAGGAACTCATATACTCCAGCTCGCCCTGCAAAGAAATCATCGAACCATCCCTGGTAGCCCAAATTGTGTATCGTGAACACCGTTGCACTTGGCTCGGATACTCCGCCGTCCTTCATTTTCTTTGTCCACAACGGCGGAGTCATCCCCGTGTGCCAGTCGTGGCAGTGGACTATTTGCGGGTGCCACGCAACGACTCCAGGCAATTCTGCGACAGCAACGGAAAAGATATAGAAACGCTCCAGGTCATCACGCTCGCCGTATATCGCTGGCCGACCAAAAGCACCCGCGTTGAATATTAGGTAGACCGGTGTGCCATCTCTCAACGAGGTTTGGGAGACCTCAATCGTCTCGGTACGACCCAGGACTTGTATATCTAACTTCCCAACCGGAGAAACTTTCCCATCTTTTGCCAGATTCAGCAAGCCGTACCGTGGCATGGCAAGTCGAACGTCATGGCCCAGCCGCCTCAGAGCGCTTGGTAAGGCCCCGGCCACATCCGCTAGGCCTCCAACCTTGGCCAAAGGGCTGACTTCAGATGTTGCAAAAAGCACCCTCAGAGATGCGCCCATAATTGCTCCTTTCATCAGTGGTAACGCAACAGCCATCCGCGAAGGAACGTCTACGCACAGCCATAGCGCTATCCCAGTATACCCTTGTCGTGATGTGCTTCGCCATCCTGCGATCGACCCGTTGAAATACAGTGCCGTTGCCGTGGTTTATACTGGTATTAGTGCAGCCTGCCTGGCGCTGGCACGCAGCAGCCAAGTACCGGGGCCGCGACGAGGACGCAGATCATGTCTGAACTGAGGCAGGACCCAACGACCAGGGAGTGGGTTATCATCGCCACAGAGCGAGCAAGGCGACCGCACGAGTTCGTCCGAGACAAGGAAACGCCCCGAAACTACCCTCTGCGTGACCCCAAATGCCCGTTCTGTCCCGGGAACGAGTCCGAAACGCCTCCAGAGGTGCTCCGATATAGCAAGCCAGGGACAAAAGAGTGGCAGGTCCGCGTTGTGCCCAACAGGTTTCCCGCTCTGAGCCCCAAGGGTACCGTTTCCAGGCGGACTGAGGACAGTTTGTTCAGGAGCATGGATGGCTTCGGGGTACACGAGGTCATAGTTGAGAGCCCACTGCACAACGTAAGCATAGCAACAATGGGATACTCCGATGTCGAGCTTGTCTTGCACGCGTACAGAGAAAGGTTCAACGCACTAAAGGTAAACCCTAATCTCAAGTACATAACTATTTTCAAGAACTACGGCGAGACGGCCGGCACATCTCTGGTCCACCCACATTCACAGCTCATAGCAACGCCCGTGGCATCTCACGAGGCGAAGAGGAAGCGTGACACATCGGCCATCTTCGAGGACGACACCGGCTCATGCCTGTACTGCCACCTGATCCACACCGAACTGATGATGCGCAAAAGGATAGTTGAAGTCACGGATGATTTCGTCGTCTTCCATCCGTTCGCTTCGCGGTCGCCGTTTGAGACCTGGATAGCACCCATACTTCATCAGCCGTCTTTTGCCCTGGCGCCGGAAGACAAGATCCCAGCTCTTGCACGGGTCCTCCGGGATACTCTGAAGGCAATAGCAACGGTGTTAAAAGACCCGGATTACAACCTCGTTTTGCATACGTCTCCTACGGACGACGAGTATGACCACTACTATGACTGGCACATAAGGATAATTCCACGGCTGACCACGGTGGCCGGATTCGAGATGGGTTCCGGCATATATATCAGCACGGCTCTGCCTGAGAACACTGCGGCTTTCATGCGCGAACAGATATCCGCCAGCAGGCGGGTGAAGAACGCGGCAGGAGCTCAGGCGCTGACAGGGGCTTGACAGAGGCACACAGGAGAGCCCAGCATGCCCCGCATCTTTATTCACCAAGGGTAATGTTGTCTATTAGCCTGGTCTTGCCTATATTGACGGCTAATGAGACTAGGGCTTTCCCCTTGATGGTGTCGATCTCAGCAAGCGTCTCGGGGTCGGCGACGCTAATGTAGGAAACGCTGGCCAACGGCTCCTTCTCGATTAGTCCGGCCATTTCCTTCCTTATGTCGTCCGGGTTGCGTTCCCCTTGCTCCCACAATTTCCGGCCGAGGAGCAACGAGCGGTACAGCACAGGAGCGGCGCGCCGTTCCTGTATGCTCAGGTAGCTGTTGCGGCTGCTCATTGCCAGCCCGTCCCATTCCCTGATTGTAGGACACACCACGATGCTCGTGCCCATGTTAAGATCGCCTACCATCCGCTTGATCACCACTACCTGCTGCGCATCCTTCTGACCGAAGTAGGCCCTCGTCGGTTCCACAAGGTTGAACAATTTGGCAACCACAGTGGCGACGCCGCGGAAATGCCCAGGACGGTGAGCGCCCTCAAGGTTTTCGGTCACTTTCTCCACATCCACCCAGGTGCAAAACCCTTCGGGGTATATCTCTTGGGCCATTGGTGTGAAGACAATTTCCGCACCTGCCTTCTCCAACATCTCCAGGTCACGCGGTACGTCCCGTGGATACTTGTCCAGATCTTCTTTAGGGCCAAACTGGGTCGGGTTCACAAATATGCTGACAATAGCTGTCGAGTTTTCCTTTTTGGCGCGACGTACCAGTGACATATGGCCTTCGTGCAAATAACCCATGGTGGGGACAAAGCCGACGGGTTCCTTGAGATGCCGGCGTTCGCGCTTTAGATCAGCAATACCCTCAATTACTTCCATGCCTGCTTCCTCAATGTAATGGCATCCGCCGTCAGTAGGGAGAAGACGCCCAAGGCTACAGGCCAGCCAGGGTGCTCTCATCAATAGAGTAACTCTGCTTTTCGGTGGGGAAAGCACCCGAACGGACTTCTGAGATATACGTTGAGGCTACATTCTTAATGGTATCCGCCACTGTGGCGTACCGCTTGGCATGCTTGGGAACGAAATCGGTGAAGAGGCCAAGGATATCGCTAATCACTTGTACCTGACCATCACAATAAGGCCCTCCACCTATGCCAATAGTAGGAATAGCCGCCCTTTCGGTGATCAACCTGGATAATGCCGCCGGGACAGATTCCAGCACTATGGCAAAAGCACCCGCTTCCTCCAACGCCCGCGCATCACGCAGGAGTTGCTGCGCTGCTTCTCGGCTCTTGCCCTGGACCTTAAAGCCACCAAGTTGATGTATGGACTGGGGCGTCAACCCTATATGTCCAACTACCGGTATGCCGCATTGGACCAAGCGCCTCACGGTGTCAGCCACCGGTTCACCACCCTCCAACTTGATTGCATGGGCGCCACCTTCCTGGATGAACCGAGCAGCATTCCGCAGGGCATCCGGGATACTTGTGTGGTATGTCATGAAAGGCATATCACCGATTACCAATGCGTCCCTAGTGCCGCGAACAACAGCCTTTGTGTGATGGATCATCTCGTCCATCGTAACGGGTATTGTTGACGCGTAGCCCAATACAACCATCCCCAAGCTGTCGCCCACGAGGATCATAGGCATACCGGCCTCGTCAACTAGCTTTGCCGTGGCATAGTCGTAGGCTGTCACCATGGCGATCTTTTCGCCCCTGGATTTCATATCTTTTATCTGGCTTACGGTAACACGCATCATGCCCTCTCCATTCAGCTACGACAAATCAAAGCACTGCCCGGAATATTAGCCTCCACCTGGAACACCCACCACCACCCGGCGGCCATTAGCTGGTAGTGCGTAAAGAGCTTATCAAGGCCTCACTGTGTTCCCTGCTGCTCTTCCGACGCACTATATGGTTATCAGAATCCACATACACAAGACTTGGCGAATGCTGCCGAGCCTCTTCATCCGACTTCTGACAATAGGTCAGTATAATCACAGTGTCACCTTTGCCTGCGAGTCTGGCAGCAGCCCCGTTAAGGCATATCTGACCGGCTCCTCTCTCACCGGCGATGGCATAGGTCTCGAACCTGGCGGCATTGTTTACATTCAAGACCTGGACTTGCTCGTACTCGAAAATATCCGCAGCGTCCATGAGTAGTGGATCAATGGTGATACTTCCTTCGTAATCCACGTTCACGTCGGTCACACGCGCGCGATGTATTTTTCCCTTGAGCATTATCCTCATTCAGTTTCTCCCGTCCGATCAATTCAATAATAGTTCCATCTCGTGAGCCTGGTTTTGATCGATCTTGCCTTTGGCCAGGGATATAGGTATCGTTTGCCTCCCCAACTCTCTGTAGGTTGAGAGTATGTTAGGGGCTTTCTGTTCGAGTGCCACCAGGTGCTTCTTTATCGTGCCCAGGTCACCTCGGGCGATGGGTCCTGTCAGGCAATTCGGCAACCCAACTGCCTCAATGTTATTCACGGTACCCTTCAGCAAAGGGAGCAAAGCTCGCACAGCCTCGGGTTGAGATATGCCAAAGGTCGCCCAAAGGTCTGTAGACAGCTTCATCAGCGTCACGACATAGTTGCACGCCATCACTGCGGCTGCGTGGTAGAGCACCTTGTCTTCGGCACGCAGTACTACCCACTGGCCGCCAAGGTCGTAAGCCACACGTTTCAGCGTTCCCAACAGGGGCTCCTCAGCCTCAATGCTGAACGTGGATCCCGGCAGGTTCGCTATAGCCTGACCCACGCTGGCAAACGTCTGCAAAGGGTGAAAGACTCCCACCTGTGCGCCGGAGGTCCTGGCTGGTTCAAGGATAGCTGAAGAGTCCGCGCCGCTGCAATGCACGACCATTTGGTCCGGCCTCCAGTTTATGGCAGCGGCCACCTCGGGGATAACCCCGTCAGGAGTCGTGATAAATACTATGTCAGCCAGGTCAGCTACGCCCTGAGAGCTAGCACATACTCGCGCTGCTGGAATTGTGTCCGCCAATTTATGGGCAGAAGTAGGGCTCCGGCTATAAATTGCCACTATGGCATAGCCCTTCTTCGCCAACCGGCGCGACAGCGCCGATCCGACTGTCCCCGCCCCTATGAACCCCAGCTTAGCTTTCGTCTTCCTCGGCAGCACAGGTGTGACCCTCCAGGCAAGCAGCACACAAATATCCACTCCGCCTGGAAAAACCGGCTACCGAAGGGTGCGCGAGAAGGCGCGATTACAAGGGTTGTCGCGCCTGCTGCCCGGTAGTTGCCCGAAGGCGACAAAAAAAGCCTTCCGGTGCAATACCGAGAAGGCCAAACGCATACGCCTATTCATGCCGTCTCGGTCAGCCGATCCAAGCGGCTAATTGATACTAACAACCGAAAAGAACTGCGTTCACCGCCTTTCGGTCGATGACGCCTCTATCGTAGGGCATATTCCCCCTGTTGTCAATAGATTGAGCAGCACCCTCGCGCCTTCTTTGTCTATGGGTTCATTGTTATTGCCGCACTTCGGCGAGTAGACACAGCTAGGACAACCTTCGTCGCAGGGACATTCGCTAATAACTTTCAGTGTTGTCTCCCAAAGTTGTTGCAGCTTCTCGAATCCCATCTCAGCAATGCCTATGCCACCGGGGTAGGCATCGTATATGAATATGACGGGCTCACCAGCATCGGGATGCATCGGCGTGGATAGGCCCCCAATATCGTTTCGATCGCAGAGGGCGAACAGCGGCAACATACCGATCGAAGCGTGTTCAGCCGCGTGAAGCGCACCGGCCGGGTCCAGCCCACGCTCGGCCAGTTGCGCTACGACAGTGTCAGGCACAGAGAACCACACCGCCTGAGTCACAAAGCGCTGTGCCGGCAGGTCCAGTGGTTCCTCTCCCAGCACCTCGTCTGTGAACTGTTTCTTTCGCCTGAAGCCGATAGTCTGGCTTGTCACATCTACCTCGCCGAAATATGCAGACGTGGTCCCACAGGTTTTTTCGCTCCGCGTATTTATGATGTGCACATCTGTCCATTCCTTGGGTTGAGTGTAGTAATCGGCATCCACGCGGCCAACAAGGACCGTCCTGCGTTTAAGGTCGAGGTCAGTCACCAGGAAAGAATCTCCCTGGTGCAGGTATATGGCCCCCGGATAGGCTTCGGAGAACACCCTGTTCTCATCGAGTACTTCCAGCAGCACACCACCACGAGTCGAATCAAGCATTTGGAAGCGCTCCTGTGTGGCGGAGCGCAGGTTCACCTCCCGTGCCGGGTAGAAGAGCTTCGACGAAGGATAAAACTTCGTAGTCTCAAGGGTTCCAGGGGTATTATCCTTATCGTGGCTCTTCTTAGCCACCAGCAAGCTATTGACTGCCAGCCCCGAACACGCCGTGACCGCGGATGGTCCGAACAACTTCTCGTCTCTGCCCATTTCCAGCGGCAACTCCCATGAGGCACAAAGCAGATGTTGCCACAGGATACGACTGTTTTCGGGGTTTATCAGTGCGCTCTCGAATGGTTTCTCGAAAAAGGCTTCCGGGTGCCGCATGATGTACTGGTCAAGAGGGTTGTCGGCTGCTACCAACATGCTGACCGAGTCCGTCCGCCTCCTGCCGCTGCGTCCAGCCTGTTGCCACATGCTTGAGACGCTGCCGGGGTACCCAGCCAGCAAAGTGGCATCCAGGTCGCCTATGTCGATCCCCAGCTCCAGCGCATTTGTCGCTATGGCTCCAAGCAACTGCCCTTCGAACAGCCGGCGTTCTATGCACCTCCGGTCTTCGGCAGTATATCCTGCCCGATAGGGCATAACCTTATCCACGAGCGGCGATGAGGCCAGGGCATTCCTTATATAAAGATACATCAGCTCGGTCGTCCTGCGTGTGCGTGCAAAGGCGAGTGTCCGGATGCCTTCCCGAATAAAGTCCGCAAGGAGCGCGGCAGCCTCCATGTTTGCGCTCCGTCTCGCGTTTTTCGCCTCCCCCAAGAGCGGAGGGTTCCAGAAAAGAAAGTACTTGGTCCCGCTCGGAGAGCCATCGGCGTCTACTACCTCGAAAGGCACGCCAACCAATTTTTCAGCATGCCCGCCAGGGTTTGCTATGCTGGCGGAACACGCGATGAAGCACGGGTTTGACCCGTAGTACGAACAAAGGCGTCTCAACCGGCGTAGCACGTTGCTGACGTGCGAGCCAAATACACCCCGATATATATGAGCTTCGTCAATGACAACGTACTTGAGGTTCCTGAACAACCTGGCCCAGGAGCGGTGATGTGGAAGGATGCCCAGGTGCAACATATCCGGGTTGGTCAACACCACCTTTGCCCGCTCTTTGATGAACCTTCGCTCCGTCGCCGGTGTATCTCCATCAAATACACCGAACTCGTCTTCGTTCACGACAATGCCGCTGAACAACGACTCCAGAGCGCGCCTCTGGTCTTGCGCCAGGGCCTTAGTCGGAAACAGGTATAACGCCCGGCCCCACCGGTCAGACATCAGCGTCTCCGCCACTGGCAAGTTATAGCACAGGGTTTTGCCGCTAGCGCTGGGCGTGGATACCATCACATTCGCCCCTGACCGTGCCAGGTCCAATGCTAGCGCCTGGTGCAAGTACAGACGTTGAATCCCACGCTGTTCCAAGCGTTCCTGCAGGCCCGGGGCAAGTGGTCTTTCCGGGTCTCTGTACCTCGGTGCGCGGGACGGTATTTGGCGCTCACAGGAAACCTGCCCTTGATACGAGGAGGAACTGGTAAGCCGTCTGATCAGAGCCTGAACATTCATAAACTCTGAGAGCATACCATTGCGGGCTCGTCAAATCCAATCACAAGGTATGTCTCCGGTCTGGACTGTCGCAGCGCAGGAACCGTGAACGGCGACATGTTTCAGTGCGTACCCACTGGCGGGTAATACAGCGGGCAGAAGGTCAGAAAACCGAGAGGACGTCCACCTCGTAGTCCGTTACCTCAGCCTGATACCCGCTGGACGACACGAAGTCCACTATGCGATACAGCAACTCTCTCGTACGGCCTTCTTCTATGCCGACGCAAGATATGCCCAGGGTCGCCAGTTGCCACAGGTCCTGGTTAGCTATTTCAGCTATGGATATGTTATAGGTGTTATCGAGTCGAGAGGTGATAGACTTGATTATCTGGCGCTTGTCTTTCAATGACTGACTACCGGGAAGATGCAACTTGATCTGGCACACACCGACATGCATCGCGGGGCCTCACTTGCGAACTTATTTGAAGAGGCCCGCCCCCACGCTGGGGGGCGGGCCTCTTCAAATGCCAATTACCAACTTTATAAGTCCTACGTGTATCCCGAGACTACCGGGCTGCTCTCACCTTGCCATAGCAGCTCAGGCAGTACACCGGCCGCTCTTGTCTCGGCTCAAACGGAACCTGGGTTTCGGCTCCGCACGATGCACATACAGCCGGATACATGGGTCGTTCCGACTGCCCGGCAGCGTTGGTTCGAGCCTGCCTCCGGGCTTGCCGGCAAGTAGGACAACGACTGGGCTCATTGCGCAGGCCACGAGAGGCATAAAATTCCTGCTCGCCTGCGGTGAATGTGAACTGCTGTCCACAATCACGACACGTTAGGGTCTTGTCACCGAATGGCAAATAGCACCTCCTCGTTCATGATCACCGGCTCCATTTGCGTGCGGCTTCCTCGGAAACAGCCAGCTGCGAAACCACGTTGTGTGATTAACACTGGAGATGATGCAGACTGGAGAAGATTTGAGGGTTTGGAGCCCCCAATGGGGTAACGGTATCTTTCTCTGCCCGAGACATATATAACAACCAGCACTCAACCTGAGCCTTAACAACGGTTACACTATACTACTAACGACAATCCTTGTCAAGAGCTCGGCGACCGATAATGTTTATTGCCTCAGCAGCATAGCTCCCGAGTCAGTGACATCACAGTAAACTGTTGGGCAGAACGCCTAGCAGTTGATGCAAAACCGGAGCAGCGCCGGACACCCCGTCCGGGGCAGGCCTAAGCAGGAAACCGATTGAGTAACACAGAACGAAAGGTCTGCCCAAGCAGAAGAGATACGTTTGTGGCAACGATATGTTTGCTGTGCTATAATCACCTGGGTCATAAAAAGAGTCAAAAATGAAGAGGTAAGGAGACTTGGAAAAGGAGAGAAAGCAATCCCTTATTGAGGGATTCGGAGTTCATAGCACGGATACCGGATCAGCAGAAGTACAGATTGCTCTTCTGACTGAAAGAATCAATATGCTCACAGGGCACATGAAGGCCAATTCCAAAGACCACCACTCCCAACGCGGGCTGCTGATGTTGATAGGGCAGCGCAGAAGGCTGCTAAACTACCTGAACCGCCAGGATGTCCAGCGTTACCGCGGGCTGATAGGGCGGCTTGGTCTCCGCAAATAATTCCCCGGTCGTCAATAGCTTTCGCCTTTTCCATAAAGACAAATCATGGTACGATCTTTTTCGCGCGAAATCGCTGGCCGAACGTTAACTATTGAGACCGGCAAACTTGCCGAACAAGCCAACGGCGCAGTTACCGTGCGCTACGGCGACACTGTAGTACTCGTCACTGCCTGTGCGGCCAAGGATGTGCGGGAGGGGACGGATTTTCTTCCGCTTACGGTAGATTATGAAGAGAGGCTTTATGCGGCAGGCAAGATACCAGGTGGCTTCATCAGAAGGGAGGGCAGACCCACCGACGAAGCTATCATGGTGAGCCGTATGACCGACCGCCCTCTCCGCCCGTTGTTCCCCAAGGGATACCACAACGAAGTACAGGTAGTCATAACTGTGCTCTCAGCGGACCAGGAGAACGACCCCGACACTTTGGCAATCATAGGTGCTTCCTCGGCGCTCATAATATCGGACATACCCTTTGCCGAGCCTGTCGGGGCAGTGCACATCGGATACTTGAATGACAAGCTCGTAGTGAACCCGACTCTGGCCGAAGCCGCAGCCGGCGCCCTCGACCTGGTTGTGGCAAGCACTGGCAAATCAGTGGTAATGGTTGAAGCCGGAGCACGGGAGGTGCCCGAAAGCCTTCTTCTTGAAGCCATACGCGTAGGCTACGAAGCCAATCAGGCAATAGTTACCTTGCAAGAACAGCTACGGGCTGAAGTGGGCAAGCCAAAGCAGGCTGCTCCGGAGAGCAAGCTGGCCTCTATTGAAACGGAAATCGCCGCCGCCATAGATACGTCTCGTATTGATTCGCTCCTCACGATCAAGGACAAATCATCACGTAATGCTGGGATCGACCTCCTCAAGAAGGAGATGGGCGAGAAGCTCAGTGACAAGTTCACCCAGGCTGATGTTAACACCGTCATAGATTCCATATTGAAGCACAAGGTCCGAGCGATAATACTGGATACGGGCCGACGTTTGGACGGGCGGTCACACACTGATATTCGCCCGCTCAAGTGCGAAGTATCCCTGTTGCCAAGGACACACGGGTCGGGAATGTTCGTCCGGGGACAGACACAGGTAATGACTATCACGACTCTCGGGTCAATGGCACAGGAGCAGAAATTGGACGGTCTGGGAATAGAAGAGAGCAAGCGTTTCATGCACCACTATAACTTCCCACCGTTTTCGACGGGCGAAGTGAAACGCATGTCTGGCCGGTCTCGCCGGGAAATCGGCCACGGCGCGCTGGTAGAACGGGCTTTGCTGCCCGTCATACCGGGTGAGGATATCTTTCCATATACCATTCGCCTCGTCTCGGAAGTCGCGAGTTCGAGCGGAAGCACTTCTATGGCCAGCACCTGCGCTTCATCGCTGGCACTTATGGATGCCGGAGTACCGATCAAAACACCAGTGGCCGGCATAGCGATGGGATTGGTGACTTCTGAAGACGGACGCTACGGCGTACTCACGGACATAGAAGGCATCGAAGACGCCCTCGGGGATATGGACTGCAAAGTCGCGGGAACCGCTAATGGTATTACGGCGTTGCAGATGGATACGAAGCTCAAAGGTATCGACCTCAAGGTCTTCGAGCAGGCGTTCCAACAGGCTAGACAAGCCCGGCTGTACATCCTCGATGTCATGCAACAGACCATAAGCTCAAGCCGAGAGCAACTCAGTCGCTTCGCTCCTCGCATGTACCGTATTAGCATTGACCCAAGCAAAATAGGGACTCTGATCGGTCCCGGAGGTAAGACCATACGCTCGATCACCGAGGAAACAAAGACTACTATAGATGTGCAGAATGACGGGACAGTAACTGTTGGATCTCCTGATGAGGAGGCTGCCAACAAGGCAATACGAATGATAGAGGCACTAACCAAGGAGATCGAGGTCGGCACTGTCTATACCGGCAAGGTTACCCGCATACTCAACTTCGGCGCCATGGTCGAGATCCTTCCAGGTAAGGAAGGACTGGTCCATGTAAGTGAACTCGCTGACTACCGGGTCCGCTCGGTCGAAGATGTGGTCAAGGTGGGCGATGAGATAATGGTCAAAGTGATTGAGATCGACCGTCTCGGACGGGTAAACCTGTCAAGGCGGGCTGTGTTCACGGACGTCGCTCAGACTCCCGGTGCACCAGCAAAGGAACCAGGTCAGGGTAATATACTGCCCAGGCCGCCTATCCCGGCGCGCCAGCACCGGCCCCCAATGGGCGGACGAGGAAGACACAACTCATAGAGTAGTCGACACAAGGCGGGCTGAGACACGGGGTCCTATGGGCTGCTCTTGCAAGAGCAGCCCGATTTGTTTACACTGTGAGACTATGACGGAAAGACAGATTATCAAGGTCATCGTCCATGGCGCCCTCGGCCGCATGGGACGGGAGATTACAGAAAGCCTGTCCAAAGAGCCAGATATGCAAGTAGTCGGAGGAGTGGACAAAGCGGCCACTTCGGACTCATTTGTTCTCCAGGGTGGGACGCGAATCCCCATGAGAACCACCATGGCTCAACTACTGACAGAGCGGACTGCCGACGTGGTCGTCGACTTCAGTGTAGCTGAAGCGACTATGCAGGCGGCTCGATCCGCTATACCCGCAGGTGCTAGAATGGTCATAGGAACGACGGGCCTGACGCCAACGGACATCGCCGAAATCGAAAGTCTTTGCCAGAAACACCGGGGTGCCGCCGTCGTTGCTTCCAACTTCACCATTGGCGCTGTGCTACTGATACACCTGGCCAAGATGGCTTCCCGCTTCTTCGATTACGCTGAGATAATAGAGTTGCACCACGAAAAGAAGCTCGATGCACCGTCCGGGACAGCTTTGACGACGGCGCAGGCGATGGTCGCTGCTCGGGATGAACCTTTCCTTTATCAGAAGGCCAGCAAGGAGACACTGAAGGGAACACGCGGAGGTGAAACCGGAGGTGTTGCCGTACACAGCGTTCGGCTTCCCGGGCTTTTGGCGCATCAAGAAGTGGTTTTCGGAGGCCCAGGGCAGACTCTTACAATCAGGCACGACACTATCAGTCGTGAGTGCTACATGCCCGGAATAACAACGGCAGTCAGGGAAGTGGTCAAGCTAAAAGGTGTGGTAAACGGGCTTGATAAGCTCCTTGGCCTCGGGTAGCACAGGCAAGGTAACACCCACTCGATGAAGACATATCACCTATCGGTAGTCGTGGCTACCGGGCTGGTAGGGCAGGAGATTGTCAGGCTGTTGCAAAGCCGCCGCTTTCCTGCCGAATCCATAAGCCTCTATTCTTCAGACCGGTCCGTCGGACGAAGGGTGGCAGTAAATCAACGAGAGTTGGTCATATCGCAAACCTCACCAGAGGCCTTCCGGGACAGGGACCTAGTGTTCTTTGCCGCCGGTGCGGAGGTCGCCAGGTATTGGGTGCCTCTAGCCGTCCAGTACGGTGCTGTGGTCATTGACGCCAGCGAAGCCTTCAGGGCGGAGCCTGACGTGCCGCTGGTCGTGCCCGAAGTCAATCCACAGGATATATTAAACCACAAGGGCGTAATAGCCAACCCGAACTGCTCTACTATACAGCTAGCGCTTCTGCTTCATCCTCTCGACAAAGTGAATCCTATTAAGAACGTGGTGGTATGCACCTATCAATCGGTGTCAGGCTACGGAGTTGCAGCGGTCGATGAACTGGCCCGGCAGACGAGAATGGTATTGGATGGACAGACGCCGGCTCCCCATGTATTCCCGCATCAGATAGCGTTCAACGTCCTACCCGAGGTGGATGTTTTCATGGACAATGGATACACCCGGGAGGAGTGGAAGCTTTCGGAGGAGACTCGAAGGGTATTACATGCCAACAACATGATCATTTCTGCCACCTGTGCGCGTGTGCCAGTTAACGTCGGGCACTGCCAGGCCATACACATTGAGTTCGTCTCATCAATCAACACGGACGACGCCAGGCGAATACTTTCAGGTGCTCCCGGTGTCAGGGTTACTGACGACCCCAGCGTGAGCCTGTATCCTCAACCCTGGTCAGTCGCCGGCACAAACGATGTTACAGTCGGTCGCATAAGGCAGGACACCAGAACGCCAACAAGCCTGGCCCTGTGGGCCGTAGCCGACAACCTGCGCAAAGGCACAGCGTTGAACGCTATTCAGATAGCAGAAGAGGGATTGAAGCGAGGTGTAATTTAGGATGCTGGAGGCCAACCAGAGATGAAGAGGTTTGGACGCCTACTGACAGCAATGGTGACACCTTTTGATGATAGTGGACAAGTGGACTATGCCCAGGCAAGGAAGCTAGCCACAGCATTGCTTGATTCGGGAAGCGACGGATTGGTAGTCTCCGGGACTACTGGAGAATCACCTACTCTGAGCAAGGCAGAGAAGTTGCGTTTGTTCTCAGAGGTCAAGGAGGCCGTGGGAAACCGGGGAGCAGTCATCGGCGGTGCAGGCAACTACAGTACTCATGAGAGCATTGACCTGTGCAAAGAGGCACAGAAGACGGGAATTGATGGACTCCTTCTGGTTGTGCCGTATTACAATAAACCTACACAAGACGGCCTGTTTGCACACTTCAGCGCGATTGCCGGCTCAACTGACCTTCCGTGTATTCTATACAACGTACCGTCGCGCACTATAACGAATCTAGCCCCTGACACGGCGATAAGACTTAGCAAAGTAAAAAACATTATCGCCCTTAAGGAGGCCAGCGGCAACTTCGAACAGGCTGCCAAGATAATAGAGGGAGCACCATCTTCATTCTTGGTGTACAGTGGAAACGACGGGGATACACTTCCACTGCTTGCCCTCGGGGCCTACGGTGTCATTAGCGTGGCGTCACATCTCGTTGGCAAGCAGATACAGGACATGATGCAGAAGTTCATCGCCGGCAATACTGCCGAGGCGGCGACCATGCACCGGCGCATGTTGCCCCTCGTCAACGCCCTTTTCATTGTATCCAACCCCATACCGATCAAGTATGCTTTGAACCATGTCGGCTTCAGAGTAGGGAAGCCCAGGCTTCCACTTACGGAACCGGATGAACAGTCAGCAGCCAAGATCAAGGCAGTTCTGGATCGCTGCTCAGTAGACTTGCCGCGATGAAGCTGAAGGGCGTCGTGGCATCCGGCGGTCTCACCGGACCATGATGGTCTGTTCCCGGCTGGCGCCGACCGATATTATGTCCATGCGGCAACCCAGCAACTCCTCGAGCCCTTCGACATAGCGTTTTGCTTTCAAGGGCAGGTCGGCCAACCTCCTGATGCCTGAAGTCGGTGCGAGCCACCCTTGGAACTCCTCGTATACCGGCTGGCACCTTGACAGGGTCTCTGAATTGGACGGGAAGTGCTTCAGACGCTGTCCCTGCAGCTCATAGGCTACGCAGACCTTGATGGCCGGCAAGACATCGAGCACATCCAGGCGCGTGAGGGCTATTCCAGTGAACCCGTTTATGCATGTGGTGAATCTTCCGGCTACTGCATCGAACCATCCACAGCGCCGGGGTCTACCCGTTGTGGCGCCGTACTCCTGCGCTCTTTTGCGTATGAAGTCTCCCGTTTCGTCTTTCAACTCAGTAGGCATAGGCCCACTGCCAACCCTGGTGGCATATGCCTTGAACACTCCCAGGCAAGCCGTGATAGCTGCTGGAGCAATGCCGCTTCCGAGTATTGCTCCTCCTATGGTGGGCGAGGACGAAGTGACGTATGGATAGGTGCCAAAGTCCGGGTCAAGCAATGAGCCCTGGGCGCCCTCCAGGAGCACCATCTTGCCTGCCCGTATAGCATCGGCGATGATGACCTCTGTATCCTGGACAAATGGTTCCAACTCTTTCCCGTACTCGATGTAAGTTCGGTAGACCTCATCAACAGAGAGAGGCTCTGCCCCGTATACTTTGGTCAGGATGGTGTTCTTGTGCTCGATGACCTGTTTCAGGCGCCTATAAAACACGTCATGGTCCAGCAGATCTCCGACACGTATGCCTAGCCGTGCCACCTTATCGGCGAATGCGGGGCCTATGCCTTTCTGGGTTGTTCCGATCGCCTGTTCACCACGCCCCTTCTCTTCGAGTCTATCAAACAGTATGTGATAGGGCATGATGACGTGCGCCCTACGACTGATCAACAAGTGGCTCGTGTCGACGCCGGAGCGTTTCAACTCGGATAATTCACGCAATAACACGGCGGGATTTACCGCCGCGCCATTGCCTATTACTGCCGTGCAGGTCTGGTGAAATATGCCGGAGGGTGTCAGGTGCAACTTGAATTCGCCAAACTGGTTCACAACAGTGTGGCCAGCATTATCTCCGCCGGAGAAGCGAACAGTGTAGCAAGCCTTCTCAGCAAGTAGGTCAACTATTTTGCCCTTGCCCTCGTCCCCCCACTGTCCACCGATGATAACTACGACTGGCATCTACATTTCTCCAACCTTGACTTGGCAGACGACCCGTCGAACTCCCCAGCCATTCGCAACCAGTACTCCCATGAACACCGTACCTTCTGGATGGGCATTTGAGACTTTGTCCGACACTCAGTCGCCACCTCGCCCGGTCCGCCTCCAAACGTGGAATATCCTTTGAGCCACCGCCAAATAACCGAAGGCCACTATGACCGATAACGCCACCAGTGGAGCCTGATAAAACAACTCGCCCATCATTAGCCCGATACCCAATACTATGACCCTTTCCGCCCTGGTCATGAACCCCACCTTGCAGTTCAAGCCCAGACCTTCCGCTCTAGCCCGAACATAGCTGGTCATGAAGGACCCAATCAGGGCTGCCAACGACAAATATACTCCCAGTTCCGAGCCGCGGAAAGTATACAGTACGAGCAAAGCCGATAGCAATGCTGCTTCCGATATTCGATCCGCCACTGAATCAACCAGGGCCCCGAACTTGGTTGCCTTGCCGGTCTTGCGTGCCAGTGCTCCATCCAGCATATCGAACAGGCCGGCGACAAGCATCACTATGCCACCGATGAGCAGATGACCAAGCCCCACCATGGCCGCGGAAGCGAGGCTTATCGAAAAGCCGATCATTGTTAGCCAATTCGGGGTCAGGTGGAGACCGATGGCTGCCCTGACGAATGGCATCACTATTGAAGACGAAGCGCGCTGGCGAAGATTGTTGCCCTCTCCCATGCCATTACACTCGCCTTTCGTTCAGCAGTTCCTGGTACAAGTCTACTACCTTGCGCGTGACGATCTCCCAGCTAAAACCTTCAGCGGTCTTCCTACCAGCCTGGCCGATTTTTTCTCTCAACTCGGGCGACCGGATCAGGGAAGTTATCGCCTGGGCACAGGCATCATGGTCTCGCGGCGGGAACAGTATACCCTCCACGTTGTTCGTCATTACGCTCGAGTAACCCGCGATGTTGGTCGCCACGATCGGCTTTCCGCTTGCCATGGCCTCAAGGAGAACGATTCCGAAACTTTCCCCTCCGGTGGCAGGTGCACAGAACAGGTCCGCCGTCGCATAGTATCTCGGCAACTCCTCCTGAGGAACATACCCGACGAAAGCTATGTCCCGTATCCCTTCCTTAGCCACCTCATCTTCGTACTTGGCGCGCAGCCTTGTGCCCGGGCCTACGATTATCAGCCGTACCTGGTTCGACTGCCTTCTGATAGCCGCATACGCTTTGAGTAGACAATCAAACCCCTTCCTCTTTTCCAGCCTTCCCACAAATAGAATGTTGAGCTTATTGTCCTGGAACTCTGGCAGGGGAGCGATGCCGGCAGAAAAGCGGTGAGTATCGATTCCGTTCGGAATAGTGATGTATTCGCCAGGCAAATGCCTGCTGACGAAATCCAAGGCAGGCTTGGATACTGCAATTTTGCCGTGCAGCCTGGGCAACCACCTGGTAAGAATCGGCTTGGCAAGCCAGTAAGCCCTGGGTTTCGCATGGCACGCATGAAAAGTCCCCACGGTAACCGAACGAGACTTCAACATCGCAGCCAGAGTCAGCGTGGGTGTAAACGGCTCATGCACGTGCACAATGTCGAACTCTTCCTTCTGGAACAGCAGTTCGACGCTGCGGAACAGGCGGGGCGAAAGCGCACACCTTGCTATGGATCCGCTACTCGGTATGGGAAGAGGCATCCCCAGGCATGTTATCTCTTCACCCATGTACGGCTTGCGGCCATTGGTGCAAGGAGCTATTATCTTGACCTCGTGCCCCAGCCCAACCAGGTGATGCTTCAGGTAGGAGATATGCGAAACGACCCCGCCAGGGTACGTATAGTCGTAAGGACAGACTTGTGCTATCCTCATCAAGGTCGTACTAACTAGCTCGAACTTTGCTCGATGAATTCCGCTACCATACGCCTCGCCTCATCGTCTGTGTACTGGACTGGCGGAGACTTCATGAAATAGGCGGATGGTCCATTGACCGATCCCTTCAACCCGCGGTCCAGTGCTATCTTGGCGCATCTGACGGCATCGATAACCACCCCGGCAGAGTTAGGGCTATCCCAGACCTCCAGTTTCACCTCGACATTCAAAGGCACATCACCAAACGTACGACCTTCCATCCTTATGTGGCAGAACTTCCTGTCCAACAGCCACGGCACGTAATCGCTCGGGCCAACGTGGACATTATCCGGATGAAGTGCATAATCAAGCTGAGAAGTCACTGCATTCGTCTTAGATATTTTCTTCGACTCCAACCGCTCACGCTCAAGCATGTTATAGAAATCCGTGTTGCCGCCGAAGTTTAACTGATACGTCCTTTCCAGCTTCACCCCACGCTCTCGAAACAGCCTGGTAAGCACCCTGTGCACAATAGTTGCGCCGACCTGAGACTTTATGTCATCTCCAATTACCGGCAGACCCCTCTCAGCAAACCGCTCCTGCCAGTACGGCTCGCGCGCGATAAACACCGGTATGCAATTCACCAGGGCACATCCGGCGGCGAGTACTTGCTCTATGTACCACTTGGTAGCCTCCTCGCTTCCCACGGGGAGATAGTTGATCACCACATCCGTATGGGTTTCCTTGAGTATCTTGGTCACATTGCAGGTCGGTCCCGGCGCCTTCGTAATGATCTTGGAAAGGTACTTTCCCAAGCCATCATGGGTCATCCCTCTCTCGACTGTCACTCCCGACGGAGGGACGTCACAGAACTTCGCGGTGTTGTTCGGCGTGGTAAAAATGGCCTCTGACAGGTCCTTGTGCACTTTGTTCTTATCAATATCAAACGCGGCAACGAACTTTATGTCGCTCATATGATATCCGCCCAAGTTGACGTGCATCAGTCCCGGGACGAACTCACCATCCTTGACGTTACGGTAGAACTGGACGCCCTGTACTAGTGAGGAAGCACAATTGCCCACGCCTACAATAGCTACGTTTATCTGTCCCACTTTGGGTCTTCCCTTCTTTATCGTTTCCGTGCTGCCGTCAGCCCGGTCAGGCCCACCATTATATCGCTGCCCCTTCCCATCTTGTCTAGAGCCCGTCCTTATGGTAATGTGTGACTCATCTCAATGTGGGGCTATGAACAGCGGTCCGTTATCCGTTTCACTAAAACCGGCAGAGAGCATAACACACTTGGAGCCATTCATGCTGCATGACTTTCACACCCATACCTTTTTGAGCGACGGTTGCCTTTCCCCGCTGGAGATCATACGCCGCGCCTGTGTTGCAGGCTACCAGACAATAGCCATAACCGACCATGCCGGGATAGGCTCCATACCGCGCATGGTCGAGGAGGTACGGAAAGACTGCGCTCTCGCCAGGGAGTACTGGAACATCCTGGCCATTCCAGGAATCGAGCTCACGCATCTGCCGCCGGAAGCGATCGCTGGCGCAGCACTCAAAGCAAAGCAAGCCGGGGCAGCGATAGTCGTCGTCCATGGGGAGACATTGAACGAACCGGTTATCAAGGGCACTAATCTGGCGGCAGTCAAGTCTCCTCACGTTGATATTCTGGCCCACCCCGGTACCCTGACATCGGAAGAAGCAAGCATTGCTGCCCGCAATGGCATATTCATTGAAATAACCACCAGGCCTGGACACAACCGTTCTAACGCCGATGTAGCTGAGATAGCAAGACAAGCCGGCGCGCTGGCGATTATCAACTCAGACGCACATGAACCTGAGGACCTACTTTGTGCCAGACTGGTTGAAGCGACAGCCCGTACAGCCGGAATGGTAGGCGACTACCTGCACCTGGTAACAGAAACCAATCCCGTTCTCCTGGCGGAGCGAATCCGCCCCAGACTCATATAGTGTTCGCCCCGCCAAGGACTCACGGGGTTGCCTTCGACCGTTGCTAACTAGCGGAGCACAATCTTCGGCAGCCTAAACTCGCCCGGAACTCTTATGCCTTGCCGATTCGGAATACCTTGGTCCCACACTTGGGGCAAGTGCCGGTGATTGCTGGCCTTCCGTTCTTAAGAGTGACGTTCTTCGGGTTCTTGATTTCTACCTTCTGCCGGTCCTTGAAGCAATATGCCTGTACCATGTTTCACCTCCTTTCGCTGAACTTGGATCCCATATCTGGTTGAATCTGAACCTATACGTATTATATACATAGTGTCAAGTATCTGTTCAGATATGGGGGCAGGGATTTCAGGGGCCTTCCAGCGATATTTTTGGCTCCCGCAGGTACAGTTTTCAACCGTTTGCCTATCCAGCGCATGACTCAACAGCATGTCTCAAGAGTCCTTGACACAGCGCCTGACACACCATATACTAAGTGTCTGATATGGAGGACGTTCTCCCGAGTATCCTGCTACGAAGTCCTCGTGCTCTCGGTTGTAATTAGGTCTTCCGCTGGCTTCAGATAGTCTTCTTGTAGAGTCCTTGTGGGCACATATGTCTAAATATATATTTGTGACTGGCGGGGTTGTGAGTTCGGTTGGAAAAGGAGTTAGTGTCGCTTCAATCGGACGCATCCTCAAAAGCCGCTCGATATCGGTCTCTGTACAGAAGCTTGACCCATATCTGAATGTTGACCCGGGCACGATGTCGCCGTATCAACATGGTGAGGTCTTCGTGACCAAGGACGGCGCTGAGACAGACCTGGACCTGGGACACTACGAGCGTTTCATAGACGTGGAGCTGACCGCTGCTTCCAACATCACCTCGGGCCAGATATACAGCTCGGTGATCGCTAAGGAGCGCCGAGGTGACTACCTCGGCGGCACGATACAGGTTGTGCCGCACGTCACGAACGAGATCAAAGAGCGCATCAAGGAAGTCTCGAAGATATCTGGAGCGGATGTTATTATAGTTGAGGTGGGTGGGACCGTCGGCGACATCGAGGGTCTGCCATTCCTCGAAGCTATCAGGCAAATGAGGAACGAGGTGGGGCGCGACAATGTCTTGTACATACATGTGACGCTGTTGCCCCATATGTCCACTACGGGTGAGCTCAAGACCAAGCCGACGCAGCACAGCGTGAATGAGTTACGTCGCATCGGCATACAGCCAGATATCGTGCTGTGCCGAAGTGATTATCCTATGTTGCCGTCGGTGCAGGATAAGCTGGCGCTTTTCTGCGATGTGGAGAGGCGGGCAGTGATACCGATGCTGACGGCTTCAACAATATACGAGGTACCCTTGGTCCTTGATGAATGTGGCCTGGGTGACCTCATTGTTGAGAAGCTTGGGCTGCATTCCAGCGGTCAGGATATGCACGAGTGGCGACGGCTTGTCGAAGACTTGAAAGCGTGTCTGAAACCGGTCTCGATCGCTGTCGTCGGCAAGTATGTTGAGCTGACGGACTCTTATTTCTCGGTGCGTGAATCTCTGTGCCATGCGGGACTGCACCACCAACGGCAGGTGAATATCCGGTGGATTGCTGCCGAATTGCTGGAGTCTGGTGACGTGGACTCTCAATTGAAGTCCATACAGGGAATAGTGGTACCTGGAGGTTTTGGGCAACGAGGCGTTGAAGGTATGATAAGAGCAGTCCGGCATTCCAGAGAAAAGGAAATACCGTACCTTGGCCTATGCCTGGGGATGCAGGTCATGGTCGTGGAGTTTAGCCGACATGTCTTCCAGAGCGAAGAACCTAACTCGACTGAATTCAATCCGGAAACCAGGTATCCTGTGATCGACCTGATGCCGGAACAGAGGCAGATCAACGGCATGGGTGGCACTATGCGGCTCGGGGCATACCCTTGCCATCTGGTTCCCGGCACAAAGGCGCAACGCGCGTACGGGGTTAGTCTGGTGAACGAACGACATCGTCACCGTTATGAGTTCAACAACAACTTTCGGGCCGAACTCGAGAGCAAAGGCCTCGTTTGCAGTGGCCTGTCTCCCGACGGCAAGTTGGTAGAGATATGTGAGGTTAAGGACCATCCATGGATGGTGGCTTGCCAGTTCCACCCCGAATTCACCTCACGCCTTGACCATCCCAACCCGCTGTTTCGCGATTTTATCGGTGCGGCCAAAGAGGTCAAGCTGGAAGGTGAGCAGCAGGTGCTACCCTTTGCGTGATAGCCCGTACGGGAATAGAGAACCGTGTCGGACGTACAAGTTTATCTGTTTTACCGCGTGTAAAGAAATCATTTGAGAAAGGCATAGAGCGCACAAGCGCTAGGTGTCCATTATGGATGAAGTTATTACTCCCATGACTCCAATGACCATTACGGAGTTGGAATCCAAGACC
The DNA here is from genome assembly GCA_016190755.1 of Chloroflexota bacterium. Lineage (GTDB taxonomy): Bacteria > Chloroflexota > Dehalococcoidia > JACPPY01 > JACPPY01 > JACPPY01. The sequence continues at coordinate 82,292 of JACPPY010000055.1, forward strand.
CGGGAAGATTTGGTTGAAATAGCCAAGTCACAGGGTATAGCCGGTGTTACCGGATTGAAAAAGCACGAGCTTGTTATCAGGTTGCTTCAAGCACAAGCCGAGCAGCAGGGCTACGCCTTTGCGAGTGGCATACTGGAGTTGACGGACGAGGGATACGGTTTCTTGAGGCAGGAGACATTGCTTCCCGGTCCGGACGATGTCTACGTGTCGCAGTCTCAAATACGGAGGTTTGGATTACGGAGCGGCGATATGGTCTCCGGCCAGGTCAGACCACCGAAGAACGGAGAGAAGTACTACAGCTTAATCAGGGTTGAAGCTGTCAACGGCGTGGACCCCGAGATGGCCAAGGTGAGGCCGCACTTCGGCAGCCTTACGCCTACATTCCCTAACCGGCGTATTGTGCTTGAAATACCCGGAGGCAGTCTGTCTACCCGCATGGTAGACCTGGTTGCACCCATAGGCCGGGGCCAAAGGGGACTCATAGTGTCCCCGCCCAAAGCCGGCAAGACTGTGTTGCTGAAACAGATAGCTAACTCGATAACAGTCAACCATCCGGATATACACCTAATGATTAGTCTAATCGGTGAGCGTCCGGAAGAAGTAACTGATATGAAACGGTCGGTCAAGGCTGAGGTAATTGCCGCCACGTTCGACGAGCCTGTAGAAAACCAGACCAGGGTTGCTGAGCTTGGCCTTGAGCGTGCCAAGCGGCTTGTGGAGGGAGGCAAGGCGGTCGTAATCCTGCTTGACGGCATAACCCGTCTTACCAGGGCATATAACCTGGCGATGCCATCGAGTGGGCGTACCCTGTCGGGCGGCATTGACCCGATTGCTTTGCATCCACCAAAGAGATTCTTTGGTGCAGCCAGGAATACCGACGGTGAAGGAAGCCTGACAATTCTGGCAACATGCCTTGTCGACACGGGCAGCCGCATGGATGACCTGATATACGAAGAGTTTAAAGGTACCGGCAATATGGAACTGCACCTTGACAGGAAGCTGGCCGAGCGGCGCCTCTTCCCTGCGATCGATGTCCTGCGCAGTGGCACAAGGCGTGAGGAACTTCTCCTGGACGAGCATACACTCAGGCAAGTCTGGCTTCTCAGGCGTATGGTCAACATGATAAACCAGGACTCCCCGAACTCGACCGAGGGCGTGGAGCGCGTTGTAGAGCGCATGGCCAGGACCAAGACAAATGCTGAGTTCTTGACCACATTGACCATGAAGGAAGTGTAGCTGGCGAAACCAATCTGACCGGCGTCGCGTCGATATCAGGACATCCTTGACAAGCCTGGCTAGGTGTCTTACGCTGGCAATAGCGAGGGCGTAGTTATTGGAAGAAGCCTCAAATTGCCAGCCCAAGTCCATTGGTGGTGTCTCCTTCCAAGCCGCCACATCTGACGCTGCTCATCGGCGTCCGTGGTGGCATGGTGCCCTCAGTTGGTTCACGACGAGGGAAGGCATAGCCGTTTGCGCTATGGCCGCAGTCGTGTTTGGCCTTCATCTGGGCACATTGGCGAATCCTCCCCAACAGATGTTCGATGAGGCACACTACGTCCCTGAAGCAAACGGCTTCCTGCACGGAGAAAAGATAAACAGGCCCGAGCATCCACCTCTGGCCAAGTGGATTATTGCGATGAGCATACGCGTCTTCGGCGATAATGCCGTTGGGTGGAGGGCATTCTCCGTCCTTTTTGGTATGGCGGCCATATTTCTTTTTTACTCCATATGCGTCCGGCTGATCCGGCGCGAAGAGGATGGCAATGGTGCTCCTGCTGACCTCAGCCCGCCCATGTCAAGCTGGGCTGCCGGCTGGTTTAACCCCCGGACTTTTGTACCTGTGCTGGCGACCTTCCTTTTTGTCACAGAGAACTTGTCTTTCGCACAGGCAAGTATTGCCATGCTGGATGTGTTCTACCTGGCGTTCATGCTGGCCGCCTTCCTGTTTTACCTTCGCGGCAGTTATGCCGCAGCCGGGGTCTTGATGGGCCTCAGCATGTTGTCCAAGGCTATGGCAGTGATGGCTGTGATCGGCCTCGTGGCGCATTTTGTTGTGTCGCGCAGGAAAGAGATCCTTTATGAGCTGAAGTACACGTTCAACTCCCTGCGCGCAAGGAAAGGCCAGCGCCCGGCGCGGAGCGAGATACTGAGTATCATTCAACTGGTGGTGCCGGTAGTGGCAGTCTGGATGGCGTTGCTGCCCCCACTCGAATACGCGGTGACGCATGTGTGGGAAAACCCTCTTGGAAGAACGTGGTACATGTTCAGCACTCACCTGACACTGACTACAGTTTCGACAACGACCGGTATTGCGACACCCCCCTGGCTCTGGCCGCTAGTTCCGATGGGGTTGTTCTACTGGTACACACCTCACTACCTGGGCTGGATAGGCTGGACCGTGTGGGTGTTAATTATTCCTTCGATGGCATTCATGGCATACGTTATCGTTAAGAACCGTTTCTCGGGAGGAAGCCTAGCGCTATTTACGTTCTCCTGGTTCTTCGGCGTGTACCTGTTGCTTATTCCGATGGAGCTTGCGACGAACCGCTTGATGTACACCTTCTACTTCTATCCGGCCATCGGCGCCGTATGCTTGGGCATCGCCTACGGCTCCTGGCATCTGTGGAGAGCAATGCGACAGAGCAAGCGTTCGAGGACCGCATTCCTGGTTGGGATGGGTGTCTACCTGATAGCCACGGTAGTTGCCTTCATGATCATGTCACCCTATGGAGGCAGTCTCATACCAACACCCGCTGGCTAGGCAAACGCCAAGGGCCCAAGCCAACCCGAGACGCGACAGTTCCTCAAACAAGTGCGAGGTGTATGGACAGAGATCGTTCCACACGGTGCATGTTGCCGTTGCTCAGTTGAGCCTTTTCATATGAGCCTTGCTCGGCTTCCAGGGCCTTGGTATACTTCTCGCCGCCAGAATGAAAAAGACGACAAACCGGGTTGGTGTTGACCTCGTGGAGATAAAGCGCGTAGAAGGAGCTATCGCCTGTTGGGGTGAAAAGTTCCTGCGCCGCATATACACGCATGCCGAAATAGAGCTCTGCCGTGGCCGCACCGCGTCTCTGGCTGGCCGCTTCGCCGCCAAAGAAGCCGTGATGAAGTCGCTTGGGGTCGGGTTTGACCAGGTAGGGTGGTGTGATATAGAAGTAGTGTCCGGTCATGACGGTGAACCGCTGGTGCGCTTGAGGGGGCGAGCTCGGGCCAGAGCAGCATCGCTGGGTATACGTGAACTGGTGGTCAGCCTATCTCATTCTGAAGAGCATGCTATTGCTTATGCTCATGCCTCCAGACTTGAGTCGCCGTAACTGGCCCTATGCGTGCATCGCTTCTGTCCCCCATGGGCCACCACGGTATATTTGCCTGATGGCCAGCCTGCATGGGCTGCCCAACAGATGAAATTCCAGGCAGAGCATCAAAGTCTTAGCAATATGAGAACAAAGATAGTAGCCCTGGGAATCGTCGCACTGGTGTTGCTCATGCTCGCGGCTGCAGTGCTCGACAGCAATTTGGCCATGTATATCTCGATAATCACCATTGGGCTGGCACTGGCGCTGCAGAAGTATGTTGCTTGCTTCTTCGGCTACTTCGTCATCACATTTACCAAGATGTTCCAAACAGGCGATCGAATACGCATAGGCAGCTTCAAGGGCGATGTACGCGACATACGCATGTTCCACTTCGTGCTGGACGAAGTGGGGGAAGACGAGAAGCTCGGTGGCGAGCTCACCGGGCGCATATTGCACATGCCGAACCTTATCGTCCTGGACCAGCCTGTGCTCAACTACTCAAAGGGGCACGCCGTTTCGCGAGGGGCGGTACATTGCGAGTATGTATTCGACGAGATAAAGATACCCCTCAAGAACAACAGTAATATCTCAAAAGCAGCGCAACTCCTGCAGAATATTATCAACCAAGAGGATGACAATTATATAAAGGATGCCAGGTCCGCCTTCCAGTTCGACTATCCGACCTTTCTCAAGGAAGCCGAGACCAATCGCCGCGTGCTGATACATATCGAGCCGGATAGGGTATGGATCAAGGGCAAGTTCGTCGCGCCGTTCCGTGTGCGCAACGACCTCAGGACCAGGGTCTATATCAAATTCATTGAACAAATTGGCAAGGACTCGGACATACATCTCGCCTGAGCACGAAATTACTGAGAGCCATGCCCCGTCGTGGTTCAGAGAAATTGGGCCCAGCGCAGTAGGTTATTATTGTAATAGACCGTTTTAACGCTGCCGGAGAATAAGGAGGCCGTGGATGACCAGACAGGTGACTCTTGCGGTGAACGATAACCCGATACCGATCGACTACTTCGTGCAGGCATTTATCGATCACACCGTCGCCGGCATGATCGAGGCCCTCGAAGGCACCGGACCAATCAAGAAACTGAACCTGGCGATCGATGGCGACAAGGTGGCCATTGATCTCAACGGCAAGCCGGTCCCGACCAACGCTTTTGCGAGCCAGATGGTGAGGAGCACCCTGTCCGGGATGGTTTTGCCACTCAAGGGAGTGAAGGATACGACGAAGATACGGGTCAACGTCGCCCGGGGGACCTGAAGCCCCGGATAGGGCCTCCGTTGATCTCATGTGCGCCCTGCCTATCAACTCCTTGTCTGCTTTGTTATAATTGGCGCCAAGATGCTGGCCAAATCGACCAGTTGCGCCGTGGTTGGCCTGGAGGGAGCAATCGTTGAGGTGGAGGTCTACATCTCCTCCGGGCTACCTTCTTTCACCATAGTCGGGCTACCAGATAGAGCAGTGCAGGAGGCCCGGGAGCGCGTCAGGGGAGCTGTACGTAACTCGGGTTGCTATTTCCCCGGCAAACGGGTGACAGTGAATCTGGCGCCAGCCGACCTGGCCAAGGAAGGACCGGCATACGATCTTCCCATAGCCATCGGCATTCTGCTATCTACGGAGCAGATAACCTCCGATGTCACCACCACGCTTTTCCTGGGCGAACTCTCCCTCGACGGCAGCCTCAGACATACAGCCGGCATACTGCCGATGGTGGCAGTCGCCAAAGAGAAGAACTTCACCACTATCGTGGTGCCTTCGGTTGATGCGAAAGAAGCAGTGCTGGTCGATGGCCTGACAGTGATTCCCGCAGACAACCTATCTCAATTAGTCGGTCACTTCCGCGGCGAAACAACCATACAGCCGGCAACGCGAGATGGCACGACAGACAGTGCACAGGACCTCTTTGCCGGTGTGGATTTGGCACACATCAAGGGACAGGAGCATGCCAAGCGTGCCCTTGAGGTAGCGGCGACTGGAGGACACAACCTGCTCATGGCTGGGCCTCCCGGAAGTGGTAAGACTTTGCTGGCACGTGCCCTGCCGGCGATACTTCCCCCGATGACCGTCGACGAGTCCCTGGATGTCACTCGAATATACAGCGTGAGTGGGTTGCTGCCGTCGGAGACACCACTCATACGTCAAAGGCCGTTCCGTGCTCCGCACTACACAATCTCCCATGCCGGCCTGGTTGGAGGCGGGCACTTCCCCAGGCCTGGGGAGATAAGCCTGGCGCATCGGGGCGTTTTGTTCCTCGATGAGTTCCCGGAGTTTGGCCAGGCCGTCCTTGAGGTGCTGCGGCAACCGATGGAAGACAAGGTCGTTACCATCAGCCGGGCCCAGGGTAGCGTCACGTTTCCAGCCAACTTCATGCTGCTAGAGTGTCGGCAATACACTCCTGTGGCGGGATAGTCCCTTTCACATCAGCGTGGTCTCCGGCGAACCACACCCGTACCCCTAGTGCCTCAAACGCCAGTTGCTTACCGGCCTCGCCCTTTTCCATTATCTTCTGTTGTATCAAGGCCAAGTACTTTTTCACGGTTGCCATGTCGAAGGTGAAGGGTGTGTTGTGCGCCAACTGCTCTCGCAGCGCTTCTATGCGTTCGTTCAGGAGTTGGCGCTCTTGGTTCAGGCGGTTGTTCTCTGCCTGCACCGTGCTTTCGGGGAACCCCTTGAGCGCCCATTGGAGCAGCTGTGTCTGTTGCCGTTCAAGCTCTGCCAGCTTTCGCTCTAGCTGCTGTATCTCGGCGGCAAGATGCTCCCGTTCAGTGCTGTTGTCTTCTGGCTGTAGACCTTGAAATGCTATCTCTGGCTGGCCCAGAAATTCGACCAGCTTCCACCAGACAGATTGCTCTAGCCTGTCAGCGTTGATGTTGCAGTTGCCGCAGCGCTCCAGTGTCTCGCGCTTGTAGTTGCCACGGCACTTATAGTACCGCTTGGGGTGTACCTGTCCGCCCCACTTGGCGTACTTGAGAAAGCCCCAGTAGCTACGACCGCAGTGAGAGCAGAGAAGGCGGTTAGCCAGCAGATAGTTGTTCTTGCGGTTGCGGCTGGCCGTCTGGCGGTTGCGTACCAGAATAGCTTGGGCAGCTTCATAGATGTGGCCGTCGATGATAGGCGGCGTTGCTCCCGGTATCTCTATCCACTCTTCTTGCGGCCGGACTATTCTCCGGGTATATCGGGACTTGGCCTGCTTGTTGCGGTTCTGGTTGGGACACTTGACGAACTTCTCGGTATGGACGTAAGTCTTCCCAATGTAGGCTATGTTGTGCAAGATGCGGGACACCTCAGAGGGTTGCCACAGCCTGACACCAGAAGCAGTGGGCACGCCTAGGTCGCGCAGGCGGTAGGCGATGCGGTCAATGCCGATGCGCTCTTCGGTGAACCATGCGAAGATTTGCTTCACCCACTGCGCCTGTTCCGGGTTGACCTGACGCACTCCAAGCTCGCGGTTATAGTCATAACCGAAGAGTCTGGCGCGGCGGCCACTGGGGAGCTTGCCCGACTTGATGCGCTCTCTCAGGCCGCGTCCAGTGCGTTCTTTTATCTTTTCAGCCTCCAACTTGGCTGCATACCCCCGAACGTAGGTGATGAACTTGCCCAAGTCTGAACTATCAACAGATTCAGTCACCGCGTCCAGCGCAACGCCATGCCTCTCAAGTTCATCTGTGAGGACGGCACCATGCCCAGGGTCACGGGAGAAACGGTCAAGGCTGTAGACCACGACACAATCAATTGCCCCAGACCTGACAGCTTCACGCAGTTCTTCCAGCTTAGGCCGCTCAAGAGTTAGCCCCGAGTAGGTCTCGGACAGTTTGATAGCCACCTCGTATCCCTTTGTCTGGCAGTACTTCAGGCAGCCTTCAAGTTGAGTCTGTAGGCTCGTGCCTTCCCTCTCCTGTCCCTCTGTGCTTACCCTGCAATAGATGGCGGCTTTCATTGCTTGGCCTTCCTTTGTGGCCCGCTCTGTTTCGTCTTCACCTTGTTCCAATACGGGCTGTTGCACTCGGGACACACTCGGGGCTGCTGCGGTCGGCGCGGTATCCACTCGTGCTGGCATCGCAGGCATCTCAACATGGGCAGCTGTATTGCTTGAGCGGACCTATTCATATCTATTATTATATCGGAATGACGATATAACAGCAAGCGAGAGTGAAAGCGAAATGCATGGAATCAGCAATTCCTACTAGAGCAACTCTGCGAAGTCAGATATGGTTCTCAAGTATACTAGGTTAGTCACGTTTAAGATTAGCCTGAGACTGTGCGGGGCGCTCTTGGCAGAAACGGGGATAATTCTCCACGCAAAACACCGCTGCGACTACGCTCATGACGGCTTTGGTTTACCCAGGGCGCGGAAGACACATTGCGGTAATCGATGCATTTATCTTCGCACGAGGCTGGCGTATTCGGATGGAGACAGTCATCTCCTAAGCGCACTGACAAATAGTTTCACTTCGTGGTCTTCCATGGCTTCTTCGTTTAGCGTCTCTAGTCCTGGAAACTTGGCGAGATAGTAGGTTCCTGCCAGGAGTGTGTTAAATGCTGCTTTAGGAAGCGTTGTCGTAATGTGCTCAATCTTCCGATAAAAAGGCACATTCGCGAAGCCTTCCCAGTCATATCCAAGGAACGTCTTTGGCTTCTCTGTACTTCTTGCAGAACACCATTCGGCTTGTGTACAGACTGCCAGACTGGCGCAGGCCCAAGGACGCACGTCGTATATAGAGCACGTATTATCATTGAGAAAAGGGCATGGAATATCAAGCTCAAGGTATTGTTTCACCAATGACATGAAGTGGTCACGTTTATCTTCAGAACCACGATCGGACGTCGTAGCATTACTGGCCAAGGTAAGATCCGTGACCAGAGGCTTGTGTTTGTTTATCTTCGCCTCCCAACTTTTGTAGGCAGACAAAAAACTAATAAGCGCCTTCTTGTTCTGATAAAGGTAATAAACGACGGCTTCAACTTCTTCAATAAACGTTGCGAAGAATTGAGAACAACAATAGGAACAACCTCGATGGCACGTTATCTTTTCGCCAGCGGCTCTTGCGGCCTCCGTTTGTCTTACTGAAATAGCCGAAAGAACTAGCTGTTTGTTATTGATGTAGGCTTTGCAGAAGGCTTCTCGCTCTCTCCCTACCTTCCCTCGGTAAGAAATCCATTTGTTCAATCTGAGGTTATCGATCTCTCCCGGGGTGTAACCGTCAGAGCACCATCCATATTTGCAGCACTTGCCATACTTGAGCTCGCTACCGCAAGGACAGAGGTCATCCTTGCTGATATTCATTTATCGTCCTTCCGGTGTCACGAAGCCACGAGTTCATCGCGACAAGTAATTCTCCTTGATTCTTTTTAGCCGTTGGTAATGAGAATCTATTTCAGACGACGTCGGAGGCTCTTTGGCGATGTCATCATGTGGGAAATTAACACAAAAGGAGTAGCTCTCAAACACTCGACCCTCATCCTTGATATCTAAACTACTTTGATGAATCAGGTCTTTCAGGAAAAGGTCGAAAGCGTCTTCCACCGGCGGGAGCGGCGGAAGATCAACTAGAGAGACCAGGTCCAGTTGGAGCAGATCATCCAGTAATTGAGGCGTTGCCTCCACTTTGA
>JACPPY010000053.1 GCA_016190755.1 Chloroflexota bacterium
GGCAACAACAGCGTGCCTTCGACCTCCTCGGCGTCCAGCCAGGCCGTTTGTAGACAGACAAAAACGGCTGTTAGCCCGATTTCGTATCTATTCTGCCTTCAACCTGCTGGAAGTTCGGCCTAGACATGCAGCTAATACCGATGCAGTCCGGTTGCATTGATTCGAGAAGATGGGGAGACAATACTAGCGGTTCGACCACCAAGTCCCTAATGTCGACCTCGTAGTCGTAATTCGACTGTCGGACAAACGCAGCAAGAGATGCCAGGCCCAAGGGAGGCCATTCCACATCTGACGTGTGAGATGGCCTGCGGGCGACCGGGCTTGGCGGTCTAAGCAACAGTATTTTCGACATCCTGCGCAACTCTATTCACGGGCAACGGAACCGTTTCGCTCTCGCCAGCATTATTCCAGGTCTTCTCAAACAACTGCTGAACAAAGATGATCAGGTCGCGTCCTTCTAGTGACGCGGTCGATACGAATACTGTCGGGTTTCTTCTCCCATTGATCTTGCTCCCGGCACTGTGATAAGTATACCAACCGATCATGGCATAGGAATGCGCAAAGGGTTCGCCACGCAACAGGATTGCCCGTACAGATACGGGATTCTTATTGTACTTAACCGTCAAGCTCTTCAGATCGGCCTCCGTGCGAAGATGGCAAAACACGTTGATTGAGTCACGAACCCTTTTGCCGTCATCTTTGTCGATAGCGGAGTCAGGGTGTTGGGCGAGCAGTCGGACTTTGTGCCCTCTGCTCAAGACAGCTTGGATGAGACCGGTCCGACTTGACATACCTGCTGATATGATATCGACCCCTGCTATCCTTTCGGTCTTCAGTATTTCCAATACTTTGTTTTGCATGGCCAGATCCTCTTGATACAGCCATGCTCCCAAGGTTCGTTGTTGCTTCAACAGAATGAAGACGATTTCAAGGAGGCAGGCAAGGGCGATGATGTCGAAGAAGTGATTCTCAACAACGAACCTGTACACCTCAGGAATGAAGAACCCTACTATTGTGAGGAATATCAGTACCATAGCTGTGGCTATGGTTATAAACAACGTAATACCGTGTGTCAGAATGAAGACCCTTAGCCTTCGTGCCATTGCTCTTCCTTCATATCAGCACCAGGATTAGTTCGCCGAGTGCACCGTAGGTTCCATCCTCACATCTGCAAGCCGATGGCCATATGTTTTTCGGTCTTATTCTTGATCTCCTACTTTACGTGGTCAACGCAGATTCTAACCACCTGACTTCAATCCTAGGGTACAATTTTTTTATTGTCCTAGTATGTACTTGGCCTGGCAACAATGTCAATGCATTGGCCACGCCACATGACGTCGCCAGCCAGATGCACTCATCGATCGGTTTTCCTCTAACTAGGCCGACAGCAAAACCAGCAACAAAGGCATCTCCACTCCCATAGCCGTTCACAGCTTCGATTCGTGGAGGTACGGCGACTACTGTGCCTCTGCTACATACAGCGATGGCTCCTGCTTTCCCAAGGGTAATAGCAACAATATCTACACCTCTGCTGTGCAGACTGCTGCCAAAAGCACGAATTTCATTCTGATTCTCTAGCTTTTGCCCCGAACATGCCCTCGCCTCCGTCAGGTTCATCTTCAACATGAAAGGTGACCCCGCCGGACTTAAGTTCAGCCCCTGCCCGCTTGTATCCAATATTACCTTCTTGCCGACAGCTTTAAACTTTTTGACTAGCCTCATATAGGTGTCGTCCGGCAATCCTTTGGGAAGACTGCCGCCAATCAAGATCAGGTCACTCTTGACAACACATTGATTCAGCACTTGCTGAAATCCAGCCATCTCTTCAAGAGTCACCTGGGGTGAGGGGTCGATGGCCACCATGGTCGATTGACGCTCGAACTCGTCAAAAACCGTTGCCACGAAGCGAGACGCCTCCTTGATCTCGAAATAGTGACATGGGATTCTTTCTTTTAGCAACTTCTTGCGTATCAACTCGCCCGATGTTTGGCCCAATAGAGAGCAGACCTCAACCTTTTCTCCGAGTTTGTTTATCACCCTTGCGGCGGTTATGCCAAAGCCGCTCGGCACTTCTGATACGGTATCGCAGTAATTCTTGTCTCCAACACGAAATTTATGGACAGTCAGCACTCTTTCGAGCACCGGGTTGAAACTAACCGCCGCTATCATTCCTGTTTGACTTTCCTGCGGACAGCCGCAAACGGAGGCTGCCTCTGAGCGCCATTTGAGCACTGATCCAGACTGGTTGAGATATAGACTAGAGTTATAGGCCGTTGAATTCTTTTGGCTAAATTTCCTCGAGGTTCAAAGGAAGAACCGCTTTTGACTGTCGTCTCCGAACATGTCTCTAGACGCCAGCTTCTCGTAACCTTTCCTGCCCATCAAAGCGTACGTGATGTTTTTGCCTTCTTCGACTCCGGGCTGGTCGAAAGCGTTGATGTTTAGCAATTCGGCGACAACGTATGTCTCGACCTGCAGGTACTGCATAAGTTCGCCGAGCACAAAGGCATTGATTTCAGGGAGCACTATGGTGCGGTATAACCTTTGCTGCCTTGAAAGCGACATCTCAGTAGCTCGCTGTTCAACCGAAATGAGCTCTGCCAGGGAATGGCCGTCGAAGTAATCGAGTTGTTCAACATCGGCGAAGTGTCCCTCGATCGGTACCTTGTTGTCATATCTTTCAATGGCTACAAACGAGGTAAACTTATCGAACGGTCCATCTACCATAAGCTGAAGCACCGAGTGCTGGTCTGCCGCCCCGAGAGCATTAACTGGAGTGCTTCCTTCATAAACGATGGAGCCATCTTTGGAGTACTTCTTTCCAAGAGATTCGGCCCACAGCTGACGATACCAATCCCCAACGTACCTTAATCTCCTGCTGTAAGGCATGAAGATGAAAGTATTACACCCTCTTTGTTCCTTGGCGAGGTACAAAAGGCCTGCCCCAACATAGGGCAACGGCGATTGGAAGGGCCACGAAGTCATGAGCGCGTCGACGTGTTGGGCGCCAGCAAGAAGTTCTTCGATGTCAATTCCCATCATGGAGGCCGGGAAGAGGGTAACGGCAGACAATCCTGCAAATCGCCCGGGAACATTAGCGGGGATCGACAGACAAGGAATACCCTCTTGGGCCGCGACTTTCCTAAGCGGGCCTTCGCCCTCATCTGTGGTTATTACGAAGTGTTCTGCGAGACGATTGCCTATCGCCCTGGCCGTCATGCCATGAAGTACGGCGAAGTTGGCCATCGGCTCAGGCGTCGAACCCGATTTGCTGACTACACTGATCAAGGTGCGTTTCAGATCAAGAACGTCTAATATGGCTGCCGTTTCATCCGGATCGCAGTTGTCTATGAAAAAGAACCTTGGCCTACCCTGCCTTTGTTGATGAGAGAGAAGGTTATGGTATGGGTGACATAAGGCGTTCTGAATTGCAATGGTTGGCCAAGTTGAGCCGCCAATTCCCACCACCAGCACATTTTCAAATCGTGCAGCTTTTTCTTCCGCCAAGGCTTTGATCTCACCCAGTAGCTTCGTCTCTCGCGGGAGTGACAAGAAACGAAGTGGCCCTTTTTCTTTTCCCATGGCTTGTGTCTTCCGCAAGATCGTGTTCAGTCGACTCTGAAGCGAACCAATTTCCGTGTCCGAAAAGCCGCGCACAAGACCTCGAGGCGCCCGCAACACGCCGGACACATCCAGGCGGATTTCCATTTGCTTCCGCCAATGCGCATCTTCCCATCGTCTCATGGACTTCTCCATCGGCAATTTGAACTGTCAATCGCGTCCGAGCACTCTGCTGATTGAGTGGACTTTCGGAACGTCAAGATATGCTCGAAAACGATACTCAACAACACGCATCTGACGTGTACCGATTCCGTATATTATTGTGCCCTCCCATAATCGTCCTCCACCCTCTTCACGTCGTCAAGCTCAGGAGTAGAAACTTCAAACAAAGTTGTGTCTGTTATGGCCTGCATGCGGTGCCTTTTCAACGGCTCAATCCTAACGCTCTCCCCGCCTGAAAACTGCATCGATACCAGTTTCCCATCCGCACCCTCGAGTTGCACTGTTAGCTCCCCACTCTGCACATAAATAGTCTCGTCCTTGTGCTCATGATACTGCAAACTGAGCCTGTGTCCCTTCTTGATAAATAGGATCTTGCCAACGTACTTTGCAGTGCGAGCAAATATCAACTCGTATCCCCATGGCTTCTCGACCCTTCGACGCATATCTCCTTCATAGGTATTCAAGCCAATATGCCTCCTTTCTAACGGTACTGGAGGTTTTTATGAAATCTGTTGGCAAGTGGCCAGCGCGGCCTTGCGAAAGTGGCTGCTGCCACGGGCCTTTCTATTATATCGCCAGTATCTCGCACTCACCCTTGCCAGTAAGCCTGATCCCTGCAGCCCCCCGATAGCGCCCTAACCATGATCGGTGGCAATACACAGAGTCCGTACCACTTTGGGCCACTCAATTTAACACGGCGGCTATTAAGGAAAGAAAGTATTCTGGGAAGGCTGCGCAAAGATCAGTAACAGCAATATGAACATGAGTCCGTGACGATATGGTGTCGGCCGATCTTAAGTCCGGGGCAATACAGACGACAGGGGAGCCACTCCGCAAAAACGCCTCGATTTCCTCCATCGTGTCACGGCAGAATCGGTCCAACGAGGTCATTATGACCAGAGACGCAGACGAATACTCGTGTCTAGGAAACGACAGAGCACCGATGACAATAACGGGCACGGCCAGAGGCATCGCTGCGAACGTCTCGAATAGCATACCAGCAGACAACGTACGATCATCAGCAGCAATTGTGATGCTTTTCCATTCCTGAGCTTGCAGTCGAGGCCCATGGCCTCGAACCTCATCAAATTGGCCCCGCTGTTCCGGGAAAGTGCTCAAGGAGGTTCAACTTCATCTTGGCGTTGTCAGTAATACCCACGCCAATCCGCTCGTCTGGTAGTGTATTCTCCTCATCTCCAAACCTTTTGCATCGACACCGTCACTGTAGCGCATCATACGCTCCCAACAGCTAACATTTCAACCCCTCGCAATTTTCGCTTCTGGCCTTCTTGGCCTCGATTGGCCAAAGCCGTTGGTACACCAACTGTACCGCATTTCAGTTTACGGCCCCCCTCAGCATGGATTCGTATTACCTCTGGCCATCATGCATGGCTCGGACCCGTGCCAGATTCCGGCCATAGACTATCTCAAAGAACGCTTGAGCGAGTCCAGGCATGATACACCCCCGGAAAACGTCTGAGCGAGCGCTACTCGATTGTCATTCCCGAGCGCGGGTACCCTCTGAGCTTGTGAAGTTATCTCTTTTCGATGGGCTTGGCACGATGATGACGTCGCGACGGCGCCACCCGACAGGATTAAGGTCCTGTATTCTCCGCCGTTGATGTTCTCCTGCCTTGTGCGCGCAGACCATGTCGCGCCTTTCGCTCTTGGTGCTTACGTCGCCAGGGCAGCCCATCTGGTCAGGTTGTGTGCTATAGCGACAAGGAACACCACGCTTAGCGCCATACCCAGCCCACGTACTGTGAAGCTTCTTAGTCCATGACAACGCACCTGAGCGTTAGCCCACTCCGCTGTGGCTGCTCTTAACTTGTACAGACTCTTGCCTTCCTCCGTTTCCATCCGTTGACGCCAGGCCGCCACTTCGGGACTATCCCCATCCTTCGGGCTTGAGCCTGTCCCAGTGGCTGACTTTGGCTCTCTTAGTGGTGCATAAACGGTTAGCTTGCGCTTGGTCAAGGTGGTGATCGTATCTAGTTCGGCAAATCCCCCATCTATGAGATAGTCCTGTGGACGCGCCCCGCTACGACTTTCCACTTGCTCTTCCATTGTCTCCGCCTGCCGCCCTTTGTCAGAGCCCTCGTTTAACACCGCCGCTCCTACAATGACCCCGCTGCCGGCATCAGTGGCCAGTTGTACGTTGTACGCCGACTGGGTAGCCACCTTCCGCCATCCTCATCACTCGAGCTTGCGGCTCTGTGGTGGAGACTCTGGCTTCAGTTATCTTGCTGCGGTCTTTCTTGCTTTTGGTATGCCGCTGTCGCTCCTTAGACCAAGGAGCACCTGCGGGTCGCTGGCTGGACGGCCTGGTTTATCCAGCGTGGCTTTGATGAAACCGTAAAAGCCAGAAGGGTCGAGCCTTTGCAGATATTCCCAAATAGCCCGTACGGTGTGATCCTCCGGTACCAGACTATCCAGGTCACGAAGCATCATCTCCACACAAGCTCTCTGGGTGCGGAATCCTGTTTGTAGCTGTCGCATAGCGTGGCCTTGTACCTGAACGGACTAGCCGAAGTTCCGCAGATGGGGAGGTAGAGATTTTTTCTTAAGTTTCTTCCAGATAGAGCAGGTCGTGTGCTTGGACAAGGGCTCAGGTTCGGCCAACGCCAACGTTGGAGTTAAACGCCGTGTAGTGTAAACATTTGGCCACCGCCGGGTGGCGTATAATACCCGCATGTACCTGCGCCAGTGCCGAGCCACCAAGAGCAAGAAGGACCACGTTTCTCTTCTGGAGCGGTTGTTGCCGGATGGTCGAGAAGACATCCCATGGTCCATGACGGCTATGACGCTGGTACTCATGCGGCTATGTGAATCATCCAGCGAACTGAGAATAGCGGAGCATCTCTACGAGCGGAGTTCCCTCACTGACCTCCTGGGCATACCACCAGACAGGGTCAACGACGACCGGCTATACAGAGCCCTGGACAATCTGTTACCCCACAAAGCCGAGATGGAGAAGCACCTCAAACGCTGCATCGCCCAGCCTACAACGGCTCAAGCTATCCTCTTGCAGAGGCTACAGTTACATCTCCCAGAGCACATGAAGATTCACGAAATGTAGTGTAAACTCCAGCTTCGGGCTGGGCATCCCTCAGATACGGAACTGCGGAAGTTGAGCTAGGCTATTCTCCAGGTATTGAGAACAAGAAAGGCGAGGCATATCGGCCCCGCCTTTCTTGTGTTATCCCATGCGTGCACGCTACATCACGTAGCATGGTCGTGTTGTTAACGGGGTACCTGGAACCAGGGGAAACTGTGTCCGCGAGGGATGGGAGTAGTCTTGGGCTGCGGAACGGTCTTCGGTACGGCGCTGCTGGAAAGCCTGTCCGGCCATGCATCCAGGGTCACGGCGACGGTCGTACTCTTGCCATCTCGCAGGACTGTCAGGTTGACCGTGTCTCCTACCTTCTTGTTTGAGATCAGGTAGCTGGATATGTCCGGGATGCTGGCCACCGCTTTGCCGTCGACCGCCGTGATAACGTCTCCACCCTTTCCAGGGTCGCCGCCGGTATCTGTGTCACCAGCCTTGAGCCCGACCTTTGCCGCCGGACTTTCCCCAATGACGGTCACAATGTAAACGCCGTGGCTGATCGAGAGTCCCAGGTCCTTGGACAGCGAGTCTGTCAGGGACGTGCCGCTTATGCCCAGCCAGGGACGTGTTATCTGTTTGCCCGCAGTCAGGTCGGGCAATTGTTTCTTAGCCACGTTGGATGGCACTGCGAAGCCAATACCTCTGGCGCCTGGAGCCGACTCGATCGCTGTGTTGATACCGATCACCTGGCCATTGGAGTTGAGCAGAGGCCCACCTGAGTTGCCCGGGTTGATCGCCGCATCGGTCTGGATCATACCTGTCAAGTTGCTACCGTCGATCGTGCGGTTTAGTCCACTGATCACACCGACTGTGATAGTGCCTTCCAGCCCGTAGGGGCTGCCCAGTGCAATAGCCATTTGTCCGGGCTTTGCGGCGCCCGAGTCACCCAGTTGCAGCGGAGTTATGCCAGACACTTCCGCCGCGTCGACTTTTACCAGCGCAAGGTCGTGCAGCCGATCCGTGCCAACCACAGTGGCATCCACTGTTTCCCCGCCCTTGAGCAACACCTGCAAGCTCGACGCGCCGGCGACGACATGATTGTTGGTCAGTATGCTGCCATTGCCATCAACCAGGAAGCCAGAACCCTGCCCTTTTTGCATGGGACGACCGAAGAAATCGCCTCCTCGCTGGGTTACCTTTATCTCGAAAACCGCCGGACTGGCGCTGTCGTAGAGCGCCATGACGGCGTCCTCGCTGTACAGGGCAGGAGATGCCGAGGCTGCGTGCGGTATCACTGCGCCGGTGGCAACCATATAGCCAGCCACGGCGATGACAGCCACCGCCAGTACAGCAACTATTTTGCTCTTCATGCTTGTCATGCTGTTTCTCCTTTCTTTACCCTTGAGCCCCGAGGCTCGGCAACACGATTATGTTTGTGGCATTTATGGACCCGTCGCTATTCTTGTCTCCTGCCACTGTGATCGAACCCCCTACTGTGATATCGTTGATCTCTCCCTGACCCATTTTCCCAACTAACGTCTTATCGTTTACCGTGATGCGCGCCGAAGAGCCGTCTCTGACGGTCAGCATTATCACGTTTCCTTCGACCTTTTGGACTGAGCCCATTGTGACTCCTCTGGCAAAGCCGCCTGCGCCTCCCATGCCACCAGTTCCGCCTGGCCCACGGCGCGAACCTTGTCCTTGCTGGCCCGCCAACGTCTGTTGTCCCGTTAGCCACTGCCCTATGCCCGATTGCCCTGCTGCCTGTAGCCCAATGGCTATGGTAGTGGCGCTAATGGAGCCGTCATTCTGTCTATCACCCATCACAGTCAGGTAGTTCCCAAGTGCAATATCACTCAAGCTGCCCTGGATGGCCTTCTGGATAACTGTCTTGTCACTGGCTTTGGCAATCACTGTGGAGCCATCACGCACCGACAGCGTTAACACGTTGCCCTCCACTTTCTGAACGGAGCTGGGCGTGCCGGCTCCGGCGAACAGACCCCCTGAGCCATCCGGACTGCCCGGCCCTTGCTGGCCGGTGATTGATTGAGTGGCGCCTTGTCCTCCGGAGGGCGTCGTCTCCCGGGCAGCCTGGCCTGCCAGTGATTGGCTGACATTGACCTGTCGGCTATTCTTATCCAGGATTGCACTGGCTGCATAGCCTGCTGCACCCCCAACCACCGCGGCGAGAACAAGCAAACCTATGAAACTGGAAGCCTTCATATACGCTCCTCACTCCTGCTCATTCGTAGCGCAACGCGTCTATTGGACTGAGCCGGGCGGCACGATACGCTGGGTAAAGGCCGAATATCAAGCCTATTGCCGCTGACACCGAGACCGCCAGAACAAGTATGTCAAGGGACATGACGGTATTGATCGTTGCATTGTTCAGCCTTATTCCCCCGATCATACGTGATATTCCCCAGCCGAGCAGTATCCCTATTCCTCCCCCAAGCAAGCTCAGGGTAGCAGACTCGACCAGGAACTGAAGAAGAATATCTTGCCTCCTGGCGCCGACCGACTTGCGAATGCCGATCTCTCGCGTTCGCTCTGTGACCGAGACCAGCATTATGTTCATTATGCCTATGCCGCCCACCAGCAAGGATATACCGGCGATAGCGCCCAGGAAGATCACGAACACGCTGGTGCTCTGCTGCAACGCCTGTACCATATCCTGCTGGCTCTGCACAGTGAAGTCGTCGGGCTGGCCCGGTGCGATGCGGTGGCGCTCCTGAAGTATGGCCGTTACCTGCTGAATCGCTGCTTCATTCTGGCTGGCGCCTGCTACCTGGATGCTGATCTGCTGGACCGTTTTCGCGCCCGATGTTGTTCTCTGGTTGGACAGACGGCGCTGGACCGTCGTGATAGGTGCTATTACCTGGTCGTCGGAGTTGCCGAATCCTGAGCCGCCCTTGCTTTTCAGCACGCCAATGACCTCGTATTGCAGTCCGTTGATGCGTATAGGCTGGCCCACCGGGTCCTGGAGGCCAAACAGCGTCTGCGCAACGCTGTTGCCCAACACGACGACCAGCGATGCTCTCTGCACCTGAGAAGCCGATACGAAGTCTCCTCGCTCAATCGGGAAATTGCGTACCCATGAATACTCGGGCGTCACACCGATGACCTGCGTACGTGTGTTCTGATTGCCGGCGACAATCTGGGCCCCTGCCTGCACTTGAGGCGCCACCGCGTATACCGCGGGCGCTGCTGTCGAGTCTGCGATCGCAGCGGCATCGTCCATTGTCAGAGTGGCCGCACTTCCTGCGGCGCTCCTCACGCCGGACTGGCTGACAGCGCCGGGGCCGACAAAGAGCAGGTTCGTGCCCATGGATTGGATATTGGAGGTTATCGCCACCTGTGTGCCACGCCCGATGGAAAGCAGTGCGATCACGGACGCCACACCTATGACCACGCCCAGGACCGTCAGCGTAGACCGCATCTTGTTAGTTGTTAAGCCTGTTCCGGCCGTGCGGACTACGTGCGTGGCTTTCATATCCCACCGTCTTTCCGGTTCTGGACCGGAGAGTCGCCGATTATCTGCCCATCACGAAGGGAGATGATCCTCTGTGCCTGAGACCCTACCTCAGCGTCGTGCGTCACCAGCACAATGGTAATGCGGTCATCCCTGTTAAGCTGGGACAGCAGACCCATAATATCCCGGCTAGACCGGCTATCCAGATTGCCCGTAGGCTCATCCGCAAGTATGATCGATGGGTTGTTCACCAGCGCCCTGGCTATTGCGACTCGTTGCTGTTCGCCGCCGGAGAGCTGGTTCGGTTTGTGGCCGGCGCGTTGTCCCAGTCCTACCCGTTCCAGTGCCTCCAGTGCTCGTTTCCTACCGTTGTTCCCGTCGCTTCCATAGAGCAACGGTAGACGGACATTGTCTACCGCGGATGTTCGCGGAAGCAGGTTGAACTTTTGGAAAACGAACCCGATCTTCTTGTTCCTCACCTCAGCAAGCTGCGAGTCCGAAAGCATAGCTACCTCGACTCCATCAAGCGAATAGTGCCCTGAGGTTGGCGTGTCGAGGCACCCCAATATGTTCATTAGAGTAGACTTGCCGCAGCCTGAAGGCCCCATTATGGCCACCATTTCCCCTTTCTCAATGTGGCAGCTAATATTCCTGAGGGCCTGCACCTGTATCTGGTCCATCTGGTAGGTCTTGACGATCCCATGAAGCTGGATCATGTTCTCTATCTGCCTCCGATGACTCTCATGATGCCACCACCGGGAATCGGTCCACCGAAGAACCGTTGCTGGCTTGAGCCGCTGGTGTCTACCAGGACCATATCGCCCTGACTAATCCCCTCGACGATCTGTGTTCGGCTGTCATCACTAAGCCCCAGAGTTACCGGTTTTGTCTGAGACTGTCCGTTGACCACGACCGTAACTGTTGGATTGCGGCTGTTGCCGCCTACGGCACGATTCGGGACTACAAGTACGTTGTTCGCCTGCTGCACCACCAGCGTGACCGTCGCTGTCATACCCGTCCTGAGAACAGAGCCCGCAGGGGGTGTTACCTGTACGTTGATGGGATAAGAGACTACTCCGGAGGTGTTCTTCCCCTGGATGGCGATGGTTGATACGACACCCGCTACGGGCACACCCGGGAGGCTGTCAAGGGTAATGGTGGCACGCTGGCCTTGCTTCACTCTTGATATGTCGACTTCGCTGACGACGGCATCGATCTGAGGTGTGGTCGTATCCACGATGGAGATAGCTACCGCATTGGCATTAACGGTCTGGCCGACCTTAATGTTGACAGTCGATACTACCCCATCGAATGGCGCCGGCATAGTCGCGGATATTAGCTTCTCCTGGGCATCATCCAACGCCGCTTTTGCGTTATCCATCTGGAGTTGCTTCAGGGCAACCTCGTCCGCGTTTGCTCCAGCCTGCAACGCGGCCAGGGTTTCCTGGGCTTGATTGAGGCTGACGCGAGAGCTAGCAACATTTAACTGCAACTGGGCCAGCGTGACTGGGTTAACTGTTTGTACATCAAGCAGGTCCTGCTTGGCCTGGCTCAGCGCCAGTTGTTTCTGGGCCACCACCAGTGGATCAGGGCTCTGTGCGTTGAGCAAGTCCTTTTGCGCTTGGGTAAGCGCCGTCTGGGCATTGCTTACCGCAACCTGCGTCCTGGAGAGGTCCGCCTCGGATGGGCCGGCGAGTAGCTTTTCCAGCGCTTGCTCCGCAGCTTGAAGGTTTACCAGTGCCATTTGTGCTGCTGCTTGCTTCACAGAATCATCCGGAAATTTTGTCGCAGCGTCCGATGCCGCACCGTAGTTGGCTTGGGCCTGCGCCACCGTTGCTTGTGCCTTTGCAACGTCAAAGGCACTTGGTCCTGCCTGCAATGTGGTCAGGACATCCTGGGCGCTCTGGAGGTTGAGCTGCGCGGTGGTCACTGCGTTCTGGCGCGTCGTAATCACGAGGGGGTCGGGGGTCATGGCCACGGACAACGCATTCTGGGCCGAATCCACGGCAGCCTTTTTGACTGCCACCACCCAAACGTCGGGCGTCTTTCCGTCCTGTTGCGCTTGCAGGGCTTTGTTCAGATTGGCTGTCGCCAGAGCGACCGACGCCGATGCTTTGGTGAGGTCGTCTGCCGCATAGTGGTTTTGAGCATTTATCAGATTGGTCTGGGCGGTTTTCAAATTAAATGTCGCTTGGGCCACCGCGCGCTGCAAATCTACTGAGTCGATGGCAGCCAGTGACTGGCCTTTTTTGACGCTGTCACCGACGTTGACGTTCACTTTGAGGACCGTGGATGCAGTGCCGAAGGTGAGATCAGCGGAGTTAGGAAAGCTCAAACTCCCGTTGGCGCTAATGGCGTTCACTACGTTGCCGTACTGCACGGCGACCAATTGCGTATTTGCCGGCAATGCGGCGGCCTTGGCGTTAGACGCCTGGTGGCGCCAGCCGTAAACACCACCACCGGTACCAAGAAATACAATGATCAGGAGAAACGTCTGCCATGCCTTTATGCCTTTCATATCTGAGAACACGCCTCCTCATATCGTTTTCCGTCTGTCGCCGGGTATCAGGCTAGTTTGCCAACCGCCTCGGGCATATTGAAAGAGAAACGGCTACCCTTTCCGACTTCGCTCTGCACCTTCACCGTACCGCCGTGGGCCTCTACCAATCTCTTCACTATGGTCAGCCCAAGGCCGGAGCCACCAGTTTCCCTGTTCCTGGAGCGATCGACACGATAGAAACGTTCGAATACGTGAGGCAGGTACTCCGCGGGGATACCTTCGCCCGTATCACTTACAGCTACCTCCGCATAGCCACCGATCTCCCTTGTCGAGACAGTTATCACACCACCACGTGGTGTATGTGTGACCGCATTGGCCAGCAGATTGCGTAGCACCTGTCCTATGCGCCGTGAGTCTATGAGGCACAAGGGCAACTCGGAGGCCAGGTCCAGGTTCAGGGACAAGCCGCTGTTGTCCAGCCTGGGCTGGATTGCTACAGCCGCTCCCTTGACGCATTCATTGACGTCCTGCGGTTGAAGGAACAGATCAAGCTTCCCGGCATCGGCCAGTGAAAGCTCCTGCAGGTCGTCCAGGAGTTTCGTCATGGCCACAGCCTCCTCGTGAAGCGACTGTATAGCTGCGGCATCAGGTTGCGCCACCCCATCCCTGAAGGCTTCCAGGTATCCGCGAATATTGGACAAGGGGGTCCTCAGCTCATGAGCGGCGTCGCTCACCATGTCGCGCCTCAGCGTCTCCGCGCGCGCCAGGTCGTCGGCCATCAAGTTGAAGGAACGTCCCAGCTCAGCTATCTCATCGTTGCCGCGGACTGTCACGCGATGTTTAAAATCCCCCTGCCCCATGCGCCTAGCGGCCGCCGCGATGGCATGGACAGGAGCTGAAATCCTGCGGGACAGGAAGAATGTGAACACCATGGCCGCCGCGACCGCCATCAGACCACCCAGCACCAGGAACCGGTTCACCGACGACACCAGGCTTTGTACCGAGTCATCGTTCGCTTCAGGATTAACATACACCGTACCAATGACAACGGGGCCCCGCCTCAGCAGCTGGCCAGATGCCGCCCAGCGTGGGTCGTTCTGCTTCCCCAAGAGACTCCGTGAAGAGTCGGCCACGATCTTGCCGCCACCATCGGCCAGCACAACACGCTGGCCGTAAAGGGTGCTCAGTTGTTCTACGAACGGCTGGATATCACTCCAACCCTGTCTCTGGACATAGATTTGCGTCAGGACAAACTGCACACGGGCCGAGCGTGTCTCGTTGCTGCTACGTTGGTACTGGTGTATCTCGCTGGTTGCGCTTCTGGCCACAAAAACGGAGACGGCACCAATGGCCACGAATATCACTATTGTGAAGGCCAGAAGCAGGCGAAAATGGAGGCTCCGGATCATTCTCCTCCTCCATCAAACTTATAACCCGCTCCGTAGACTGTTTTGATGTACCTGGGGTGTTCGGGATCCGGCTCTATCTTACGACGCAGGTTAAGCACATGCACGTCGACAGTGCGGTCGAAACCCTCGAAATCGTAGCCAAAGACCTTTTCGATTAGCCTGGCACGGCTGAACACAACCCCGGGCTCTCTGGCCAGAACACCGAGCAGGCGAAACTCCATAGGCGTCAGCCTAAGAAGCTTACCGTCCAGCGTCGCCTCGTGGGCATCGAAGTTCATCCTGAGCTTCCCGCGCACGACCTCTTTAGGACCGACGTTCACGGATTCGGTAGTCCGCCGCAGCACTGCGCGCACCCTGGCTGCAAGCTCACGGGGACTGAAGGGCTTGGTGACGTAGTCGTCGGCACCGGTTTCCAGGCCAAGTAGCTTATCCTGTTCGGTCGTCTTGGCCGTGAGCATGATCACGGGCACGTCGGACTTGGCCCGCAGCGTGCGGCAGACTTGCAGCCCATCCATCCCCGGGAGCATCAGGTCCAGTACGATCAGGTCCGGGTGGACCTCCCGCGCCAGTCTCACTGCCTCGTTCCCATCATAAGCAGCATATACCTTGTAACCATCGCGGCTCAGGTACAGCTTTATCAACTCGACAATCTTGACGTCGTCATCAACTATCAGGATTCGCTTGCCGGTCATACACGATCCTCAACGGCTTTCGGTAAATTATATTACGTCCCAATTGTTTAAAACCTGTTAAGAATGCCTGTGGTCCTCCAGGTAGACAATGGCAGGCCCACCCGCTAGACTTTGGGCCAAAAACCGAGGAGGACTCCCTTGTCGAAGTTCGAGTACATCTTGTACCAGAAAGAACATGGCGTTGCCACTGTTACGCTCAACCGGCCGGACAGAATGAATGCCTTTATCCTCCCGATGCTCGATGAACTGCAAGAGGCATTCACCGCGGCAAGCGCGGACAATGAGGTACGGGTGTTGGTAATCACTGGTGCAGGGCGAGGCTTCTGTTCTGGCGCCGATGTTGCCGCATTGAAGGATACAGACTCCTTCTATCGGCTGCTGACAACCAGGCTGCCAGCCGCCGGTGGAGTTTCCGTATTCTCACTCCAGCTGCAAAACTTCGAGAAACCCACCATAGCAGCCATGAACGGCCCGGCCGTGGGAGCCGGGTTCTCTCTGGCGCTGGCCTGTGATATTCGTATAGCATCCGAAAAGGCCACTTTCGCCCAACTTTTCGCGCTCAGAGGCCTCGCACCGGACTGCGGTTCAAGCTATTGGCTCCCCAGGACCATAGGCCTGGCGGCGGCCTGCGAAATGGTGTTCACCGGAGAGACCATAAGCGCCCAGCAGGCCAGGGAAATGCACCTTGTCAGCCGGGTCGTGCCGCCAGATGACCTGATGCCAACTGTGATGGAGCTATCCCGGAAGATCGTCAGAGCCGCCCCCCTGGCCATAAGGCTGGCGAAGAAGGCCCTTTACCGAGGCGCCGTGTCCGACCTGGGTTCAGCCGTAGAGTTCGAAGGATACATGCAGGGCATTTGCTTCAACAGCGAGGATTTCCGGGAAGGCTTGAACGCCTTTGCCGAGAAGAGGGCGCCGCAGTTTAAGGGAAGATAGGGGCCTTTCCGTTATCCCTGAGCCAACCGCCAGTCCAGATATGGTTTAGAAAAGAATGTTTTTGAAACACCCGAGATGGGAATGAAAAGGTCCAGGGGAACTCGGCTCTATTACACAGAGGGAGCGCACCTCTATTCATGTGACAACGGAAAGACCCTGCAGGGAAATAGGCCGGGTTTGCCCGGAACATGTGGAGAGGAGTAGTATTCAAATTTGGGTCTCGATATGAATGCGTGAAATATGAACCTGCAAAACAACTCCCTCGGCCTGCGCCTAGCGGCCATAAACTTCTTGCTGAACTTATCGTTTGAGTCGTCCGGATTGCTTCTACCGCTGTACGCGAACGATATGGGTGCTTCCAAGTTCACTATCGGGCTCATTATCTCGGCTCACGGCATGTCTTTCTTTATTTCGTCCTTCGTTTTCGGCCGGCAAGCCGACATCCGAGGGAGAACGGTTTTCGTCCGCCTCGGATTGGGTGCTGTGGCCGTAGCGTACCTTCTCCAATCGGTCGTAAGCAGTCCGGCGATGCTGCTTGCCGCCAGGGCATTTGTCGGGCTAAGCCTGGGCATATGCACTTCCGCCCTGACGGCCTACGTCTACGAGTCGGAGGGCCACATCGGCAAGTTCTCTTCATATGGTGCGCTAGGCTGGGTCGCCGGGGCTGTGTGCGCCGGAGTCTTGGGAACCTACAGCCTGCTCTTCATGGCGAGCAGCGCCGCCTCAGGAGTCGCCTTCCTGATGGCATTGACCTTGAAGGAAACGGCAGGGAAACACTCAAACGTGGCTGTACTTCCCTGGAAAATCCTGCGCGAGAACCGGAAGCTGTACCTGGCTTTCTTGCTCAGACAGATAGGTGCGCAGGCGGCGTGGTCCGTCTCGCCACTGTTCATGGCCAGCATCGGGGCCAGCAAGTCCTGGATCGCCGTAATGAGCGGAATCAACACAGGCGGCCAATTCGTCGCCTTGCGGTTCGCCGACCGGTTCAACCCGGTGAGCATGGTGACGGTTGGTCTCCTTGGTTCAGTGGCAGTTTTCGCCGGATACGGTACGGCCACCAATTTCATACAGCTTTTGCCGGTGCAAGTGCTCCTGGCCATATCATGGTCATGCCTCTTCATCGGGGCCATGACCCTGTTGCTGAGGAAAAACGTCGAGCACGGGACGGCCGCAGGACTGCTTTACTCGATGACTCAGCTATCTGCCGGGGTAGGACCCTTCCTCGGCGGGGCCATGGCGCAGGCCTGGGGATTCAACTTACTTATGTATGCCTCCTCGGCGCTCTCCTTCGTTAGCTTCCTGACATCGCGCGGCCTGGAGAAGCGCACCAGGAGCCAGCCAGCCAGCACAGCCGCCACCACTCCAGGTAACAGGATCAAGGGGTAATGTTACGCGTGGCCCTGGCCGAAGTCCCTGCATGGGATGTGTAATATGCGGCGTCTATGAGCCGCCAGACGAACGTGCCGCCAAGGGTTATCAGCTTCAGGACCCCCAGGCCTGTCTGGCCCTTGTAAAACCTATCAGCACCCAAGTATCCCAGAGTCCAGGACAATATCATGACGACATGGTCGAACGTGAGTTTCCCCATGCGATGCACCCTCCTTGACCACATAAACTCAGGCCCAACTGCCAGATCGCGCCCTATTCTGCTTCTGCCGACTCATGCGGCCAGGCTAAAGGGTGGGTATCGGTCAGTCGTGAGAAGGAAGGCGTATGCCTCCACCCTGAGTGACCACCGGACCACGCCAACAACGAAGTCAAACAGGGACCTGGGATACCGCCTGCTGAAGAGTATTGCGAACCAGGCGAAAATAGTACAAAAGAAGGCGGCGATGAAGAGGAAGGCAAGAACGATGTAATGTGGTATTGCCAGGAACCACTTCACCAGAGGCAGCCAGCGGTTTAATTCCGTTCCGACATCCGGATACGGTATAGTGGTGTGCACCGCCTGCTCCTCGTCTGTCGAAGGGTACTCATCCCTGAGCAGCGCCAGGTAGGAACCGACACGCAGTCCGAAGCGAGTCAAACCCACATTCCAGTCGTACCACCACCGTGGATACTTCCGACGGAAGAGGATCATGAGTATCGTGGCTATGAAGACCACCCCGCCGCCAGCCAATTGAAAAGTAGTGCGCCGCATGACTCCCCGATCGGTAGTTTCCCAATTGAAATCTGCGCCAATGACCAGGGCCAGTATGATAGCAATTGGTATGATGGTGAATATCCTGAAGAAAGTGGTCAGTCGATTGAGGTCCCTTTCGGGATAATCGACCGACATCGTTACCGGATAGGAGCCTGTGGGTCCGATCATCGAGTACCTCCCTGAGGTCTCTTATAACTACAGGCATCCGCCTGCCTCGACCCTGCTGAACAGATGTCTGTCCGGAGTAGTCCTCCGCGACACCAAGAGAACAGGAAACAGAGGCCGATGAAAGGTCGCCTAGACCTTGGCTTTGTTCAATGTGCGCAGGCAGCGCGTGCAGATATTGACCCGCACCTGCCGCCCGTCTACAGTTATCGTCGTGCGGTGCGTGTTTGCCTGCCACGAGCGTTTGGTGTGACGCTTTGAGTGGCTCACATTGAAGCCGTACATACGGCTCTTGCCGCAAACTTGACACATTCCTGGCAATCTGGGTACCCCTTTTTTCGCCTGACAGACCCCTGGGGTCGCAGGGGTCGTTTTCACCCCTTGTTGGCGTCTTGCTTTGATGTTAAAATGCGACCACTATGATACTACACTCCCGGCCAATACACAAACCTCACGAATTCACGACATACCTTTTAGACCTATCATAATATTATAGTTGGGGGTCCCCTCGGTGAGGACCAAGCAGAAAACGGTAGAGTTGAAGGCCATGCAGTCGGATTGCATCACCGGACAGCAATTCCGGGAGATGATGGCAGCCGGCACGGCCTGGCTGGAGAAGAGCGCAGCCGACGTCGATGCCATCAACGTGTTCCCCGTTCCTGACGGAGATACAGGTACCAACATGTCGCTTACCATGCGCTCCGCCGTGGAGGAGGCCTACCGGGCCCAGGACGATACCATCGACAGCATCGCCAAGGCCATGGCGCACGGCGCGTTGATGGGCGCAAGGGGCAACTCCGGTGTTATCCTGTCTCAGATTTTCCGCGGCATCTCGCGCTCGTTTCAGAACCGGGAAACGTCCTGCGGAGAGGATATCGCGTTGGCCCTGCGCAACGGCGCCGAAGATGCCTACAAGGGTCTGGCTCGGCCGGTCGAAGGCACAATGCTCACGGTAATACGTGACGCGTCAAATAGCGCGTCAGCGGCTTCCGATCATGGCGGCGGTGTTGCCACGGTTATGCAGGCTGCAGTCGAAGGCGCTCGGGAGTCCGTGGCAAAGACTCCGTCCTTACTGCCAGCTTTACGCGAGGCTGGAGTGGTAGATGCCGGAGGGCAAGGCCTCTTCATAATTTTCGAAGGAGCGCTGCATTACCTTAAGGGCGAGACGGAGCAGATGCAATACCGTAAGCCCAGTCTCGTCCAGAGTGCTGTCCCGCTGGCCATGAGTATGGAAACCCTTTCCAGTGAGAATGAAGAGCCGTACGGCTATTGCACCGAGTTCATGATCGAGGGCGATCAACTGAAGCCAGACAAGGTGAAAAGACGCCTGATGAAGAAAGGCCAGTCCCTGGTTGTCGTTGGTGACAATAAGGCAGTGCGAGTACACATACACACCCTGGACCCGAGCGCCGTCTTGCGCTACGGCCTATCTCAAGGGACCCTGCACCAGTTGAAGATCAACAACATGGACGACCAGCACAAGGAGTTCATGCGTTTACATCGCCAGCGGACGGGCGCCAGTCCTGAGATAGGTATAGTGGCCGTGGTCTCTGGTGAAGGATTCACTAATGTATTCCGGAGCCTGGGCGCAGCCGCAACGGTGCGGGGCGGACAGACAATGAATCCCAGCGTCAGGGATATCCTCAAAGCTATAGGTGAAGTTGCCGCCGACAAGATCATAATCCTGCCGAATAACAAGAATATACTGCAGGCTGCGAAGCAGGTGCCCGAACTGACTTCGAAGCAGGTGCGGATAGTGCCTACCGAGTCGTTGCCACAAGGTGTCGCTGCGTTGCTCTCTTTCAACTTCGAACAGGACGTGGACAGAAACGCCGAATCCATGGCCGAGGCCGCCAGTACCGTCCGGACGATTGAGATCACCCAGGCTGTCCGCTCGACAAAGGTGGACGGGTTGAAAGTGAGGAAAGGCGCATTCATCGGCCTTGTGGACGACAAGATGGTAACAACTGGCAACGCGCTGGACACGACGCTCCAGGAATCACTGGCCAAGGCTGACGTTGATTCAGCAGAGCTGGTGACGCTGTATTATGGGTCTGACGTAACGGAGGAGCAGGCAAAGGAGATGGCTGCAACGCTGTCTGTAGTCCATCCCAAGGTGCAATTCGAAGTGGTGAACGGCGGGCAGCCGCACTACTATTACATAGCAGCCGTGGAGTAGCCGACACATGGCGCTGAAGATCGTCACTGATAGCACAGCAGACCTACCGCGCGACCTTGCGCGGCAGTTAGACATCCGTGTGGTCCCTCTAACAGTCAGGTTTGGCACCGAAACATACCTGGATGGGGTACAGCTATCCGCCGACGAGTTCTTCCGCAAGCTAGTGCAAAGTCCGGTCCTGCCAACAACAGCGGCGCCGGGACCTGGCGTATTCAGTGAGCTTTACAACTATTTGTTGGACCAGGGCCACGAAGTGCTATCCATGCATATCTCCAGCAAGCTCAGCGCAACCTTCGGTTCAGCGGTTGCCGGCAAGAACAATCTCTCCGCTGGCAGCAAGGTTGAAGTAGTGGATACGATGTCGGTGTCCATGGGCCTTGGGCTGCTGGCGCTTCAGGCGGCAAGGGTAGCGGTAGAGGGAGCCACACTGGCTGAAGCGGTGGAACTGGTGAAGCGCAAGATGCCTGCCGTCAAACTGTATGGCGCCTTCGATACCCTGGAGTACTTGTACAAAGGCGGGCGCATCGGCCGGGCGCAGGCCCTCCTGGGATCGATGTTGAACCTGAAGCCGATGATCGTCGTACGTGACGGCGAGGTGCACCCATTAGAGCGAGTGCGTACGAGAGCAAAGGCTGTGGCCAGGCTGCGTCAACTTGTGGAGAACAGCAAAGACCCCGAGGAATTGGCCGTAATACACGCGACCACCCCCGACGACATGGAAGACCTGTCCAAGCAAGTGGAAAAGCTCGTCCCGGGCAAGAGGGTACACCGCACCCAGTTTGGCCCGGTGCTGGGAACGTATACCGGTCCCGGCATACTTGCGGTCGGCCTCCTGGAAAGGCTCTAGGTCTTTCGCTGGCCTTCTGAAGGCGCTATTGCAAGATGTTCGTCCATCTACGATACTAAGCGCGTGCCTGTTTTCGGCCATCAGATGTGTAGCTCATCAAGACCTTTGCTGAGTCTCGGGCTGTGATTCATATGAGGGTTCTGCGTTGTCCAGCATAGAGACGCTGCGCCGCATAATCGAACTCGAACGTACCAGGAACTATGATGACAAAGCTGTCATGGGCGGTCTCGGGTCGTTCTTGCGGCGTTGGACGGCGGAGCTTACTGTAGAAGACAAGGCAACGCTGTCCAGGTTCCAGCAGTTGGCCACTGAGGGGGCGGCATATTCGACCTGGCCCAAGACACGCCGGAAAGATTGGTCGGGAGAGCTAGCAGCCTGCCTGGGTATGGCGTGGGCGACGCCCAAGGCACAGGCAGCAAGGCCGGCCAGACGCAATTCATCCACCGCACCTCCACCCACACTAGACTCAGCTATATCCACGGTCAAAAGCCTTAATGCCTCGATGGCAGAGAAACTGGGGAAGCTGGGAGTGCAGACGATGCGCGACCTCCTGTACCTGTTTCCACGCCGCCACATCGACTACAGCCAGCGCAAGCGTATCTCGGAGCTGGTTGAAGGCCAGGACCAGACCATCATCGCCAATGTGTGGCAGGCGGATGCCAGGCCTCTCGGCCGCATGCGTGGCACGGAGGCCGTGGTGGGTGACGAAACGGGCAACATCAGGGTCGTGTGGTTCAACCAACCGTACCTGGCCCAGAGGTTGACGGCGAACTCCAGGGTAGTTATCAGCGGCAAGGTTTCTGTGTTCCGTGGCGAGCGTCTGTTTGAGTCTCCCGAATGGGAAATACTGGAAGAAAAGGACCTGGTGCATACCGGGCGTCTGGTGCCGGTATACCCGTTGACACGAGGCCTGTACCCCCGGCAGATGCGGGGATTCATGAAGCGCATACTGGATACCTGGGCATGGCAGGCCGGCGAATTCTTACCCGGAGATACCAGGCAGCGATGTGGCCTGCTGCAACTGCCGGAGGCCCTGCATCAGGCCCACTTCCCTGACTCCTCCGAACTGAAAGGTCGCGCCAGAGAGAGGCTGGCGTTCGATGAACTGCTATTGCTGCAGCTGGGCGTTCAGGGCAGACGGCGAGAGTGGCAGGAAGACCAGCAAGGACACCCGCTTGGCGCCGGTTCGGGCGCCCTGGACAGGTTCATGGGCCTGCTGCCGTTCATCTTGACCGCGGAGCAGAGAAAGGCACTGGAAGAAATACTGGCGGACATCGGCCAATCCAGGCCCATGTGCCGGCTTTTGCAGGGTGATGTGGGCAGCGGCAAGACAGTGGTGGCCACCTCCGCTCTCGTCGTAGCCGCGGACAACGGCTGCCAGGGGGCCTTAATGGCGCCCACACAGATACTGGCGGAGCAGCATTTCCGGACATTGGCCCGCCTTTTGCCGCCTGAGGACGGAGGCCCGGAAGACAGGATATTCCGCCATTCGGGGTTGATGTCGCGGCCTATAACCATTGCTCTGCTTACCGGAAATACACGCGAGAAGCAGAAAGACGAGCTATGCCAGCGAATAAGCGCCGGCAAGGTGGATGTAGTCATCGGCACACATGCCCTGATACAGGAAAGCGTCGAGTTCAACAGGCTGGCAATGGTCGTCGTAGATGAGCAGCACCGCTTCGGTGTTATGCAGCGGTCCGCATTGAGACAAAAGGGGTTCAACCCCCACATGCTGGTAATGACGGCCACCCCTATACCGCGTACCCTCGCGTTGACCCTTTACGGCGATCTGGATGTCTCGACCATCAACCAGCTACCACCTGGAAGGCAAAAGGTGAAGACCAAGTGGCTTGACCCGGAAAAACGCTCCAGTGCCTATGAGTTCGTGCGCAAGCAGGTGCGTGAAGGCCACCAGGCATTCGTCGTCTGCCCGCTTATCGAGGAGTCTGAGGTCATAGAAGCCAGGGCTGCGGTGACCGAACACGAGAGGTTATCGCGAGAGGTCTTCCCGGACCTCAAGCTGGATATGCTGCACGGGCGCATGAGCGGTGCTGAGAAGGAAGACATCATGCGCCGGTTCAAGGCACACGAGTTTGACATACTGGTATCAACGCCGGTCGTCGAGGTCGGCATAGACGTGCCCAACGCAACTGTGATGCTTGTTGAGGGCGCCGACCGTTTTGGCCTCTCACAGCTACACCAGTTCCGCGGACGCGTCGGCAGAGGCGAGGCCCAGAGCTACTGCATGCTGCTAGCCGAAAAACCCTCGGATGAGGCCAGGGAACGCCTGGCGATCATCGAGTGGACATACGATGGTTTTGCACTGGCTGAGGAGGATATGAGATTGCGCGGGCCCGGCGAGTTCTTCGGCACGCGGCAAAGTGGACTGCCAGACCTGCGCATGGCCAGATTGACGGACATGGCCATACTCGAGAAAGCCCGCGAAGAGGCGTTACGTATCTTCCAGAAAGACCCTGAATTACAGCGCCCGGAACATCAGGCGCTGTCCAAAGAAATGGCACGCATGTGGAAACACGAGGCTGAGCGGAGCTGAAAGACATCGTCATTCACAGACGCTTAGCGCATCATCGGGCATTTCCTTACGTAATTATCCCGTGACAACAGGTATGTTTTATGCTATAGTGTAGGTATAAATTGAGATTGGAGAACACATATGAAAACCTACGCTATAAAACATTTCGACCAGCAGTTTCCTAGCGATGATGCGTGCCTTGATTTCCTGTTCAAGTCCCGCTATCCAAAGGGTGTTTTTTGTC
This sequence comes from Chloroflexota bacterium, assembly GCA_016190755.1. GTDB lineage: Bacteria > Chloroflexota > Dehalococcoidia > JACPPY01 > JACPPY01 > JACPPY01. Next base: position 23,953 of record JACPPY010000053.1, read on the forward strand.
CCAATTGCCAGAAGGTAACTAATCATTACCGCATTGCTAAGCGCAAGGTATATTGCTGCGAATTCTGCGGTCACACCATATCCCCAACGGCGGGGACTATCTTCCACAAGTCCGATACTCCGCTCCGTTCCTGGTTCCATGCTATCTTCTTGATGGCTTCTACGAAGACTGGTATCTCGGCCAAGCAACTCCAAAGGGAATTGGGTGTCACCTATAAGACGGCTTGGAGAATGTTCAAGCAGGTTAGGAAGCTTATGGACGAGAACGTCAACCCGCTCACCGGACAGGTTGAAGTGGATGAGACCTATATCGGCGGGAAGCATGCCGGAAAGCGTGGGCGCGGCGCATCGGGTAAGGCCGTTGTCATGGGCATGGTGGAACGCGAGGGGAACGCTGTCGCCAAGGTAGTCCCCAATGTCCAGAAACGAACCTTGCTCCCAATGATCGCGAAGCATATTGCCCCACCTAGCACGTCCACTATCTTCACGGACGAGCTTGCCAGCTATAACACGGTTTCCACTCTTGGATACGCCCATGAAGTTGTCCAGCACGCCGCCAAGGAATACGTCGCGGGGCAGGCCCACGTCAACACCGTGGAATCCCTTTGGAGCACAATCAAGCGCGGTATTGATGGTGTCAATCACTCGGTTAGCCCTCTTTACCTTCAGTCTTACCTTGACTCTTATGTTTACCGCTATAACCACCGGAAGGACGAGACTCCGCTTTTTGTTTCTTTGATTGAGCGGGTTTGTTCCACTCTGAAATAGGTTGAGCAGCCTTCTTAAGAAGAGACTCAAAGCGTTTCTTAGTCAGTGGTTTCTTTACCATCTATTTGATTGAACCCTCCAATAGACAGCCGAATAGTTTGTATTCCTTGAAATCCATACTATAAATTGCCCATGCAGGAGACCACCCCTTACTATTGCGTGGTTCTAATGTGGGTTCAACTATTTCTAATTTAATAGCCGCAATATTTTGATGGTTCTCAAATCGGTACTGGAATATCGTATCTTCGTCATGCGGTCTCACATCTATTGGAATGTCTGCTTTCATCAATTGCCACTGACTTTTTAAGTCTGTCTTAATTAAGAACTTAATCCTCTTGGGAAACCTTTGCCCTTCACTACGCACGATTACCTCCGACAAGGCCCTAGGCTTTTCAAAGTGAAAAGCGAACCAATCCCCGACCTCCATATTCTTGCCGTTGCTCCAGCGTCCTCTGTCTTTCCGCCATGCGTTGTTGGGATCACTATCTGGTTGACCATAAATATCGCTTTCAGGTGGAGTCGGGATAGCTTGCGCAAACCAGGTGGCTTTAGGTCTACCAGGCCATAATCGGTTATGCATAGCAAGCCACCCTCGCCAAATTGCGCCAATAATTGCGATAGTTGCCCCCCCCCATAAACGATTAGTAGCTGCAAGACAGATGACGGAGGCTCTGTTAAAAGTCTCCCGAACCATTCTTTTATACTTTCTATCATGAGGCATATTATACCACACCCCTACCTGTTGTAAAGGGATAGTCCGGTTTCCTTTTTGCCACGACCGAGAAATTGTGGAGGCTGCTCGACGCTGTTCCACGTACCCGCCTATGTCTGCATGAGATAATAGGTTCGGAGGCAATAATACAACTATCGCAACAGGAGAGCATTGAATGGAATCAGATGCGAAACCAGAGCTAAACAAGTTTGAAATACCGCCGGACAGACTCCGGCTTACCGTGGACCCAGGCATTTTCAGGTTCAAGTGCACGGAGGACTTGGTGCCGATTCGAGAGTTCATCGGCCAGACGCGTGCCACGAAGGCCATTGAATTCGGGTTGAACATACATGACGACGGCTTCAACATATATGTGTCAGGCCTGTCAGGCACCGGCAAGACAACAATAGTTAAGCGGTACATAGACCGCTTGATCAAATCCAGGACGGACTTCAAGCCCCTAGATTGGTGCTACGTATATAACTTTCGTGAAGCCGATGCGCCGCGCATCGCCAGCTTGCCCCAGGGAAAGGGCAAGGTCTTCCAACGGCAGATAAGCGAGCTGTTGGACCATATTAAGGAAGACCTGGGGAAGTCCTTCGCCAGCGATGAATACAAGGCACAAAGAGACAGGCTGGTAGAGGATACCCGGCGCCAGCAACAAAAAGACCTCGAGCAGTTGGGTGAAGAGGCCCGCTCACAGGGCTTCTCGATACAGGTGACGCCAATGGGCCCGGCTCTGATCCCTGTGGTAGATGGCCGGCCCATGCAGGAAGCCGAGTGGCATGCGCTTCCCGAAGACACACGCAAGACGTTGGAAGCCAGGCAAGACGACCTCCGGAAGAAACTTCAGGCAAGCTTCGAGAAGGCGGAGAAGGTCGAGCGCGACGTACATGATAGATTGCACAAGTTAGACAAGGATATCGGCGATTTCGCAATATCTCGACTGTTCCAGCAGATGCTCATGGAGTACGGCAGCAATGAGAAGTTGAAGGAATACCTTGCGGGTTTGAAAGGCTATACGCTGGACAACCTTGCGGCCTTCAAGGCCGCCGAAGAACCGGTTAACCCGCTCTTCGGCATGCCGATGAGCCAGGTCGCCGCAGGCAGAGACCCCTTCATGCCCTTCAAGGTCAACGTCTTCGTTGATAATAGCGAGCAGAACGGCCCTCCGGTCATAGTCGAGCAGAACCCCAATTTCGGCAACATGTTCGGAAAGATTGAGCGGAGATTCGTTTTCGGCGCCTACATTAGCGACCCGTCTATGATAAAGGCTGGGGCGGTCTCCCGGGCCAACGGTGGCTATTTACTGTTGAGCGCCCAGGACGTTCTCACAAATCCCGGTGTGTGGCCGGCGTTCAAGCGGGCGATCAAGAACAAGGAGGTGCGGGTCGAAGATCCCTACGAACAGTTCGGTTTCATCGCACCGCAGGTCCTCAGGCCCGAACCCATGCCCATAGACGTGAAATTTGTGCTCATCGGCGATCCAATGCTTTACCAGATGCTAGCCGCCTACGACGAGGATTTCTGGGAGATATTCAGGGTCAAGGCCGACTTCGACTTCGAGGTGGACAGGAACGAAAATAATATGATGGACTACGCGGCCTTCATCTCCGGCTGCTGCGAGAAATGTAAGGCAAGGCACTTCGACCCCAGCGGCGTAGCCAAGGTCATAGAGCACTCTTCAAGGATGGTCTCGGACCGGGAAAAGATGTCTTCCCGGTTCGGCTTTATCAAAGAATTGATCGAGGAATCCGACTACTGGGCAAGCTTGGATGGCAAGGAGCGCATCTCCGCAGAGCACGTTCAGAAAGCCATAGATGAGAGGCACTTCAGGCACAACCTCATCGAGCAGCACATCAGGGAGATGATCAAGCGCGGAACGATAATGATAGACACGGAGGGAGCCGTCGTCGGCCAGGTGAACGGCCTCAGCGTGATGGGACTCGGAGATGTAAGCTTCGGACGTCCGTCACGAATAACCGCCAAGACGTTTCTCGGTCGTGGAGGGGTCCTGGATATCGAGAGGGAGACCGACCTCGGTGGCCGTATACATAGCAAGGGTGTCATGATACTGGGCGGCTACCTGGGATGGAAGTATGCCCAGGATAAACCGCTATCCCTGAGCGCCAGCCTCTGTTTCGAGCAGTCATACGAAGGCGTTGAAGGCGACAGCGCTTCCTCAGCGGAATTATATTCCATCTTGTCCAGCCTGTCGGAAGTCCCGCTGAAGCAAAGTATTGCCGTGACCGGCTCGGTAAACCAGAAAGGCGAGGTGCAGCCCATAGGAGGCGCCAATGAGAAGATCGAAGGTTTCTACCACGTATGCAAAGAAAAAGGCCTAACCGGGGAGCAAGGTGCCATGTTGCCCTACAGCAACCTGGACAATCTAATGCTGCGGGAGGAGGTTGTGGATGCCGTCCGCCAGGGACAATTCCATATCTATGCGGTCAAGACCATAGATGAAGGGATCGAAGTATTGACGGGAGTGGCTGCCGGCGAGAAGAAGCCCGACGGCACTTACCCCGAGGGAACGATAAACTGCAAGGTAAACCAGAGACTCAAGGGCATGGCGGAAACACTCAAAGAGTTCGCCGGCACGGAAGAGTGGACCAGCGCCGGCAACGGGCATCGTACCGCGAAAGTCAGGACGACATCCCGTGTCCGCAAGGCTCGCAGGGGAACGTAGACACGGCTCACAGGCCTAGCGCGGCTCCGGATAGAGTATGCCGGCCCCGGGCCGCTTTGGGCCTGCTGCTTCCTGTACAAGCTCAAGCCCAAGTATCAAGCATATGAACGGAGCAACCGGGGGAAGGGGAACACAGCCCTTTGCATTCGGTCGGGAGCAAGCACTGACGGTGCCGGCGGGCAAGGTCACGCTTGAAGGCAATCTGTATGTCCCCGAGGATGCAGAAGGTATCGTCGTCTTCGTCCATGGTAGTGGAAGCAGTCGCCTGAGCCCGCGCAACCGGTTCGTGGCCACCGTGCTTCAAGAAAAAGGTCTGGCCACACTGCTGTTCGACCTTCTCACCGCCGGGGAGGAGGCGGAGGACATGTTGACGGCCAGCCTCCGGTTTGATGTAAGCATGCTGGCTACAAGGCTCCTTGAGGTTTCCAGGTGGCTCAAAGGCAACAAAGCGACCGGCGCTCTTAACCTGGGGTATTTCGGCGCCAGCACGGGTGCGGGAGCAGCACTCCTGGCTGCGGCGGAGCAACCTGAGTTGGTCAAGGCCGTGGTCTCCCGCGGCGGGCGCCCGGACCTGGCCGGACCGGCGCTGTCACGTGTCCGTGCTCCTACGCTACTCATCGTGGGCGGCCTAGACCACCCTGTTATCGAGATAAACCGTGACGCGCTGGCCAGACTGACAGCCGAAAAAGAGATGGCCATCGTCCCGAGGGCAACACACTTGTTTGAAGAACCCGGCACGCTGGCCGAGGCAGCAAGATTGGCCGCAGATTGGTTCTCCAGATACATGACAGGTCCAGGCAACTGATGTCGCACAGAAACCTAACCTTATCACCACACAGCCGCTTTCTGACCGGGGCTTGACTCACCTGAGCATACTGCATTAAACTCGTGCCTCTGCTCAGGCAGACCTTTTTGAAGCCTCCCCGGTTGTACGGGGAGGCCGACTCGATGCGAGAGGCAGGTAATACTCTGTAACATGGTGCTTGCCACAGCCGGTTCGGAGACTGTAATCCAGAGGATAACGGAGGTTGACGAGGCCGTATTCAGCAGCAGGTATCACAGCAGTTGCCAGGCATTCTCGAAGTGCGACGACGCCTGCTGTAACTACGGATGCCAGGTTGACCTGACAGAGCGAGACCGCATCCTCAGGTACGCCACTGCGACGCTAGAACGCCAGATAGCCAATCCGTCATCCGGTTGGTTCAAAGCAGAACTTGTGCAGGACTCCGATTTCCCTTCAGGCTGGTACACCCGAGTCTTGACCTACGGTGGCAAATGTGTCTTCCATGATCCCGCCGGCAGAGGGTGTCTTCTTGAGAACGACGCGCTTGAGCGGGGCATTGACCACCACCTGGTCAAGCCTATGGTCTGCACACTCTTTCCACTTACGTGGGAGGGCGGAAGGCTTTTCGTCAGTGGTTTTTCTCGCGAATTGCCATGCAAGGGAGAAGATACCACCCTGTTCCGGGCCTTCCGCAACGAGATACGCTTCTACTTCGGCCGCATGTTCGTCTCCGAGCTGGACCGTCTGGCTGCCACCTCGGTGGGAGCGTGGAAAATACGAAGCTGAGCACGAGGCTTTTCGCAGCCGTAGAAGCCAAAGCATCGGGATACTTTTGCGGCGGGGCTACACCATGCTTCCCGTGGCTTCGGAAGACAACCAGTCCAGGTATTCCTTGTTTCCTCCGATTATGGGTAGTGCAACTATTTCCGGAACGCTGTAGCTATGGACCTGTTTCACAAGCTTGATGACCTCAGCCATGAGCCTTGTGCGAGTTTTTGCTATGAGGAGAGTTTCCCGCGCGGAGTCCATGCTGCCCTGCCACCAGTACAACGAGCGGACGCCGCTCACAGCGTTAACGCAGGCCGCGACGCGCTTTTCCACGAGCAGCCGTGCTATGCCGTCAGCCTCCTGGTCGGAGCTGGCGGTTATCAAGACAATGATGGCGTCAGTGGTAACATCCATGTTCATCACTGCTTATGCATAACCCGGTCTATCGTGAGTCTAGCATAACGCAGGCATCAGTAAAAGATAAGTCGTCCACGACCCCAGGGCTTATGCGTTCTAATTCTGGCTGCTTCAAAAACATGCTTCTCAGTCCGGGCGAACCATATCTGGACGGACAGTCGGCCCAGGGAGAACGCATAAGCCCTGTCCACGACCCACCAGCAAATCTATTTGTATCTCTCATTTAAATATTGTATTATCGGTCGCACTTCCTTTTGGGTAATCAGACATGACAGTAAAAGACAGGCTATCTGAGGCCCTGCTGAAAGCGGCGCAAGAGGCGCAAAAGCAAGGCAAGCTGCTTTCCGTGGCCCTGCCCGACGTGCTTATCGAGCGTCCCCAGAGGCCGGAGCACGGCGACTACGCGAGCACCCTTCCCTTGAAACTGGCCCGAAGCGTAGGGATGTCGCCGTTGGCCATCGGGAAGACGTTGCTCCACTTTTTGCCGTCCTTGCCTGAAGTCCAGAAGGCTGAGGTAGCCCCACCAGGATTCATAAACCTGACTCTCAGCCCGGACTGGCTTGCAAGCCAGGTGAAAGTAATACTTGAGGCAGGCGAAGAGGTCGGCCGTTGCGACCTGGGCAAGAATGAGAAAGTCCAGATCGAGTTCGTGAGCGTCAACCCTACGGGCCCGTTACACGTAGGCCACGGCAGGGGCGCCATACTGGGCTCCACATTGTCCAACGTGCTCGCTGCCTGTGGCTTCAACGTGGTCCGGGAGTATTATGTAAACGACGCCGGGACACAGATAGAGGCCTTTCACCGCTCCATCTGGGCGCGTTATCAGCAACTCTACGGCCGCGAAATCGAGATGCCGGCCAATGGCTACATGGGCAATTACATGGTAGACGCGGCCAAAGAAATAGCTGAAGAGTACGGCCGGAAGTTCCTTGAAATGCCCCCTGAGGCGGCTGTCAAAGAGATAGGCCAGATCGGCATTCGGAAGATGATAGCTTCTATACGGTCCGACCTCGAACTGCTGGGCGTGACCTTCGACGTTTGGTTCAGTGAAAAGTCTCTATTCGAGACCGGGTTGTACGAGAAGGTCATGAAGCTCTTGCAGGACAGGGGCTATGTGGCCATGAAAGAGGGGGCAGTCTGGTTCGCTTCCACCGCGCTGGGTGAAAGCAAGGACAATGTGCTGGTTCGCTCCGACGGTTCGCCCACCTACTTTGCCTCGGACATAGCCTACCACTACGATAAGTTCGTGGTCCGCAGCTTCAAACATGTGATCGACATCTGGGGCGCCGACCACCAGGGGCACGTATCGCGTCTCAAGACCGCGGTCAGCGCCATGGGCATAGATGCGGAACAGCTTACCGTAATAATCTCGCAGATGGTTGGGCTGCGACGTGGCGATGAAGTGGTCAAGGTATCGAAAAGGACCGGAGAGCTTATCACTCTGAAGGAACTGGTGGAAGAGGTTGGGACCGATGCCTGCCGCTTTTTCTTCTTATCTCGTTCAGCCGACAGCCAGATGGACTTCGACCTGGAACTGGCCAAGAAACAGGCCCCGGAGAACCCTGTATATTATGTCCAGTACGCCCATGCGCGCATTGCCAGCATTCTCCGGCTGGCTGCCGAGCGCGGTATAGATTACAGCCAGGGCGACGTATCCGTGCTGACCACCGCACCCGAGCTGGCGCTCATCCGTAAGATGTTGGCGCTACCTGAGGTGCTGGAGACCGTGTCCCAGGGTCTCGAACCGCACCATTTGCCATACTACGCCACGGACCTGGCCACTTTGTTCCATAACTTTTATCGGGACTGCCGCGTTGTCTCTGACGATACCTGCCTCACGGCAGCCCGCCTCCAGCTAGTCAAAGCGGCGCAACTGGTATTGGCCCGCACACTGCATCTTATGGGCATGACCGCCCCCGACCGGATGTAGGTAGCTTCCGATCCGGTCTCACCTGTTGTCATCAACGACCCGCTGCATGTACCATGGGAGAAAGGCAGTGTGATTGCCTGCACACACGTCGCCCCAAGGGGGCTCACTTGAGAATCGAGAATCTGGGGGCAAGGATGAACAAGCTGAACAATGTGGATGTTGGGAGTCTGGACAAGGCGAAAGCCGCGGCCGCGAAAGGCAGGTCCAAGGTGAAACGAACCCAGGGCGTGGAGGGTGAATGGCTCCTGGATGAAAACGAGCATGCCCAGTTCCGCGCCCAGGTGTCTTTCGAGAACGGCAAGATGGTGTTGGAGGCTGACCAGCCCACTTTCCTCGGCGGGGGCGGCCAAAAACCAGGCCCGCTGCATTACTGCTTCTACGGTGTGGCGGCCTGCTACGCCAGCACGTATGCAAATGTGGCCTCTGAGATGGGCATCCGCCTTCGCAGGCTATCCGCAAAAGTAGAGGCCAAACTCGATTTCTCCAAGGTGTTTGGGTTAGCCGACAACCCCATAGTGGAAGAGGTGAAAGTCATCCTGACAGTCAGGGGCCAGGCGTCGAAGGCGAAGCTGGAAGAGGTGGAGCGGATGGCACAAGAGAGATGCCCCGCGGCATACACCTTGACCCATATCGTGCCGTTGAAGAGCGCCCTGGCAGTTCAAGAACACGTGAGCAAAGAAGAGGTCATGGAAGTCCTGAAGTGTGTCTATGACCCGGACTATCTCGAACGTTCGCTCGTGGACATGGGCCTGGTGACTATGGACGACATAGAGGTGAGCAACGGCGTGGTGAAGGTCAAATACGGCTTGAGCGCTCCGATTTGTCCCTTCTCGGCTGCCATAGGCCTCACCATAAAGCACGCGCTGCAAAAACGGCTGGGTGTGGAGGCCGAAGTCCGCCTCAAACCGGGCCACTACCAGTACGAGGTCGTTAATGAGGTATTGAGCGACGAAGAGAAGTCCGCCGAGCTCATGCAGAAGTTGAAGTCCTACGGGGTATTGGAGCGTTGCGTGCGGTGATAGAATTGGCGTTGCGCTGCATTGAAGAAGCAAGAGTTGCCTCAAGAAGGAAAGAACCTGTCACCACTGTTGGGTCCAGGCAACGCGGGAGGTTAAATGGAAATGATGAATTGGAGCTGGGGTTTCTGGGGTATTTTCGGTATGCTATTAATGATCCTCTTCTGGGCGGCGGTTATCGCTGGGATCGTGTTGCTCGTCAGGTGGTTGATACAGCCGGGAAGGGGGGTCGGAACGGGAGAGCCATCGGCCATCGAGATTCTGAAGAAACGCTATGCCCGCGGAGAGATAGGCAAGGAGGAGTTCGAAGAGAAAAAGAGAGATCTGACGTAGGGCTTTCTTGCGGCTGCGTTCTGTGACCTAGGTCGTAGAAAGGTACTGTGAACGTGGCTAACATTAAAGCGTGAGCCTATCCAGGAGACTTGAACATGTTTGAAAGTAGGAAATGCCCGGGCCAGGACAGCAGGAACTTGAGTGTTGACACAATTAAGTGTCCGAACTGCGGTTTTGAAGAGGAGATCTGGTCGAACGAGCTCAGGGTGAAGTGTGGCAACTGCCAGCAGTGGACATATAAAGAGCAAGGAGCTTCTTCTTGCCTGGACTGGTGCCCTATGGCCAAGGATTGCATCGGACCCGAAAAGTGGCAGGAACTGCGGGGGTTCAAGGATAAGAAGCCCGAGGCAGTCTGAGAAGACCCGCAGGCGGCGAGCCGCCACGGCGTTTCATTTCGGAAAAAACAGCCAGCCGCTCCGGCTGTCGTCTGGAGCCTTCTGACTGACCGCTCGATAAAAGAGGCAGGTAGCAGAAGGCTCTAACTATGTCAACGTGAAACCCGACCTAACTTGAAGAGCCAGGTAGCGCATGATATATTGTGGTTCGCTGGAGGAGGGATCGCATAGTGGTCTAGTGCGGCCGCCTGCTAAGCGGTTACCCTGGGTAAACTGGGGTCATGGGTTCGAATCCCATTCCCTCCGCCATTGTCGAGTTCTCACATCTGAGAGGTAAAATGTTTGCACCTGCCTCTCGTTTGTTTCATTGTTTTTAGTGACTGCGCAGCATATGCCTACTTACTATCTCTGGAACATCGGCTGTCAGATGAATAAATCGGAGTCGGAACGGCTCGGCGGATACCTGGAGGCTGAGGGCTACCGCCTGGTTGAGACGCCGCGGGGGGCCGACCTTGTTCTCATGAACACCTGCGTCGTGCGTGGCAGTGCCGAAGAGCGGGTGGTGGGTGAGCTGGGCTACCTGGCTGGACTTAAGAAAAGGTCGCCCCGGATGTCTATTGTCGTCACCGGCTGTTTCGTGGAATCGAAGCCCGGGGCGTTGAAAGAGAGGTTCCCGCACGTGGACCTCTGGTTCCCTGCGGGCAAGTACGAGGAGTTCACGAGCTGGATGAAGGCAAAAACACTCCACTGGAGTTCTGCCGACCCGTTGTTGACCGCAGCCGCCAATGGCCCAACCGCTTTCGTGCCCGTTATCCAGGGGTGCGACTACTTCTGCACTTACTGCATAGTTCCCTACCGGCGCGGCAGGGAGCACAGCCGGCCGGTGGATGAGGTCGTCTGCGAGGTTGAAGGCCTGTCCAGGAGAGGCATCAAAGAGATAACCCTGCTGGGACAGAACATCAACTCTTACGGACACGACCTGCCGGGCAGGCCAGACCTGGCCGACCTGCTGGCGGAGTTAAATGATGTGCCGGGGCTCGTGCGCATACGGTTCCTGACCAGTCATCCGCGGGATGTGGATGGGAGGTTCATCGATGCCATGGCGCGATTGGGAAAAGTATGTGAATGTATTAGCCTCCCCGCACAATCAGGAGACGATCGCGTGCTCCAGGCCATGAGGCGCGGGTATACTATCGCTCAATACCGCGATCTGGTACAGGAACTGCGGCAGCATGTGCCAGGTATCGCCATCAGCACGGATATAATCGTCGGTTTTCCCGGCGAGACTGAGGCAGAGTTCCAGCATACGGTGGACTTAGTGCGCGATCTTAGGTTCGACACCGTCCATATCGCGGCCTATTCGCCGCGGCCGGGCACTATCGCGTCGCGCACGCTTCCGGACACCACTCCAATAGAAGAGAAGAAAAGGCGCGTAGGCATCATAGAACAGTTGCAGGAAAGCATTGCGTCGGAGATAAGCCTTGGCCTGCAAGGCCGGCGGATCGAAGTGCTCGTGGAACGTAAGACCAAGGGCAAATGGGAAGGCCGCACGCGCACCGATAAGCTGGTGTTCTTCTCTGACAATGCCGACCATACAGGGGAACTGGTGGATGTCGAGATAACCAGCACCAGCCCCTGGTCGCTCCAGGCTACACTGCTTTCCCGATCTGAAAAAGCATTAGCAACATAGTGACGAGCAACTCTTTCTTTGAAGAGCGAGTATCGAGTTTACAATGTATGATGGTACGTCAAACTCTACCGGGAACCCCAGAAGGTAGGTCTCATGACTCCAGGAAGTAAACTGGCCGTAATTGAAAGACCCGCAGCCGAACTGGCTGCCTTGCGCGAGAATATACTAGAGCTCAAGAAAAAGCTAAAAGCCGTGATCGTAGCGCATAACTACCAGCACCCCGAAGTGCAGGACATCGCCGATTTCGTCGGCGACTCGCTGGAGCTGGCGCGCAAGTCCACGCAGCTTCAGGCGGAGGCGATAGTGTTCTGCGGGGTTCACTTCATGGCCGAGACTGCGGCGATACTAAACCCGGAAAAGACGGTGTATCTCGCGCATGGTACAGCCGGTTGCCCTATGGCAAACATGATAGATGCCGACGAGCTGAGGGAATGGAAGCTCAAGTACCCTGGTGCTGCTGTCGTCTGCTACGTGAACACAACGGCCGAGGTCAAAGCAGAGAGCGACATCTGCTGCACATCGGCCAACGCCGTTAAGGTGGTCGATTCGGTGCCGGGCGAGGAGATAATATTTGTCCCCGACGAAAACCTGGGGAAGTTCGTTGCCGCCCGGACAAAGAAGAGGATGGTGCTGTACCCCGGCTACTGCGTCACGCACGCCAGGTTGAACGCCGAACAGGTGAAGCTGGCCAGGAGCCTCCACCCAGACTCTCCCGTGGTAGTGCACCCGGAGTGTCGGCCCGAGGTAGCGGCGCTGGCCGACGCCGTGCTCAGCACGTCGCAGATGATCCGCTTCTGCAAGGAAAACCCGGCGAAGAGCTTCCTTATCGGCACCGAGTTAGGTATACTGCACCGCATGCGCAAGGAAGCGCCCGACAAGGAGTTTTACGTTATCTCCAACAGCCTCATCTGCCCTAACATGAAGAAGACCACACTGGAGAGTGTGCTGGACACAATGCGTCTGAGGCGCAACATCGTCAAGGTGCCCGAGGACATTCGCCTGAGGGCCAGGCGCGCAGTAGATCGCATGCTGGAGGTGGTATGAAGCCGTCCGTCTACGACTATGTAATAGTGGGAAGTGGTATCGCCGGCCTGTACATGGCTTTGCTGGCCAAGGAGAAGGGCAGTGTCCTTATCATTACCAAAGGCAGCATCGAGGACTGCAACACCCGGCATGCGCAGGGCGGCATCGCCGCCGCCATAGGCAAGAACGACAACCCCGACCTGCATTACAAGGACACGATGGCGGCAGGTGCGGGGCTAAACGACCCCGAAGCTGTGCGCGTGCTGGTCGAGGAGGGACCGCAGCGCATTGCCGATCTGATAGACTTCGGCGTGCCGTTCGACACCGCCGACGGCCAGATAGCTCTCACCAAGGAGGCGGCCCACAGCGTGTCTCGCATACTACACGCTGGCGGCGATGCTACCGGAGAACATGTTGAGGTTACCCTCAGCCGCAGGGTCCGCTATTCATCCTCAATAAACGTCCTAGAATACTGCCTGGCCACTGAAGTCATAGTCGAGAAGGGGAAGGTCAAGGGTGTTAAGACATTGGACCTGCGGGCCGGCTCGGTCCAGGAGTTTGAATGTCGCTGGCTGGTCCTGGCTACAGGCGGCGCCGGGAAGCTATTCAAGTACACTACCAACTCCGAGGTCGCCACAGCAGACGGCATCGTCCTGGCCTATAAGGCTGGAGCCGAGGTGACCGACATGGAGTTCTTTCAGTTCCACCCCACAGCATTGCGATTGCCGGGCGTGGCACCGTTCCTGATCTCCGAGGCCGTGCGCGGTGAAGGAGGCGTCTTGCGCAACGTAGAGGGATATCGATTCATGTCGGACTACACACCGAAGGCCGACCTGGCGCCGAGGGACGTCGTCGCGCGGAGTATAGTCTACGAGATGAGGAAGACCGGCAGCGATCGAGTTTTCTTGGATGTCACTCACCTGCCCGCCCACGTCATAACCACCAGATTCCCGCACATCTATAAGTTTTGTATGGACCACGGCCTGGACATAACCAAAGGTCTCATCTCGGTCGCTCCGGCTGCCCACTACATTATGGGTGGAATACGGACCAACGTCTGGGGCGAGACCAGCATTAAAGGTCTGTTCGCAGCAGGCGAGACCGCTTGCACTGGGGTACATGGTGCGAACAGGCTGGCCTCCAACTCTCTGCTGGAGACGATAGTCTTTGGCCACCGCATAGTGCAGAGGACCCAGGAGAAGGACAACCTCAACTACAAGGCAAGAAGGGAAGACGATATCCGAAAGTCCCTGGCTACCGGAAAGCAGACCAGCAAATGCACGCCGTTAAGCCTGCTGGCGTTGCAGTCGCTGATGTGGGAGAAGGTGGGAATAGTCCGTTCAGGCGAGAGCCTCGCTGAGGCAGGCAAAATGCTGGCGGCATGGGATGCCGCATTGCCACCCACCACCGATCGTCCCTCATACGAATTGAACAACCTTGTTCTGGCCGCCAAGCTTATGACCGAGGCCGCGTTGGCCCGAGAGGAAAGTCGCGGGGCGCATTTCCGCACTGACTATCCGCGGACTTCCAGTTCCTGGAAACGACACATCGTATTCCAGAAAGATGCCACAACCCCGTCTTGAACAACCGCCCAGGAGGTTGAACATGGAACACTACGACATCCAGACGCAGAAGATCATCGAGCGGGCGATCGAAGAAGACCTGGGTTGGGGCGACGTGACCACCGACGCCCTGATTCCCGACGAGGTACAGGCCGAAGCGAATATCTTCAGCAGGTGCGACGGCATCGTCGCCGGCACGAGGGTCGCCGACAGGGTGTTCCATACCGTCGACCACTACCTGGAGATAAAGATAGTCTTGGCCGACGGCCAACCGATGCATCCGGGGGACGTGCTCGTGGAAATGAACGGAAGCGCCGCCAGCATACTGAAGGCCGAGCGCACGGCGCTCAATTTTCTACAGCGCATGAGTGGTATCGCCACCCAGACCAGGCGCTATGTTGACGCAGTTCGTGGCCTCCCGGTACACATCGCCGATACGCGCAAGACGGCTCCTGGGCTCCGCGTGCTGGACAAGTATGCAGTTAGCGCAGGCGGCGGTATGAACCACCGCATGCACCTCGAGGACGGGGTGCTCATCAAGGATAACCACTTGCAGATGCTTCACGCACGGGGCGTGAAGTTGAAGGACGTGATATCCCGGATACGTCAGAGGTCCCCGCGCATGCTGAATATAGAGATAGAGGCAACGAGTGTCGAAGAGGCCCAGGCGGCTGTGGACGCGGGCGCGGATATCATTCTACTGGACAACATGGACCTGGAGACCACCGCTCGCGCCGTCAAAGCAGTCAAGGGGCGCGCCCTGATCGAGGCGTCTGGCGGCATGACCCTGGAAAGGGTCAGGCAGGTCGCCGAGGCCGGCGTGGACTTCATATCCGTGGGCGCGTTGACGCACTCCGTCTCGGCCGTCGACCTGAGCCTGGATATAAAGCCGCTCAAGGTAGTACCTGGCAGATAGTAGGCCAGGAGCTACTAATACCAATCCCAAATAAATATCGAAACACAGCTAATTGGAGTGACGTAGGACACCTCACTCTAGCTCTCTGCCCACCCCGACTTGTTGGGGTACCTGGGGAGAGAAAGTACAAATGAGGGTGAACGTGAAGTTAGTGCACACTCCCATACTGTTGCACCAGATACTCGTATTGGTTTAGGACGCCAGGAACAGGCCATGCAACACACCAACCTGGTACATGAGCACCGCTCCGAAACCGATGCTAAAGGCCCCTGCTGCGCCCTGAATGACACGGTTCAACCTGGGCAGGCGACGGGACAAAGTGAACGGCGTGCTGACGAAGATCGATACCAGGCCCATGCTGAGGACAGAGCCCAGGCCGAAGACGAGTATGTACCATACGCCGGTCCAGGTAGATCCTAAGTTCACCAGCACCAGCAACATCAAGGTAGCGCTGCCAGCCAGCCCATGTACCGTACCCACCAAATAGGACTTTAGCCTGAAGAATGGCTTCAGCGCACCCCTGGCAGCATATCTCTGGTGTTCGCCCGGAACAATTCCGGCTACGAGGAACTGCAGCACGTTGCGCGTCGGCGAATGGTGTGCATGACTTTCATTCTCTTCATGCGAGTGGAAATGCACGTGCGCTTCGCCGCTGGAGTGAGGATGCACGTGGATGCGACGATGGCGCAACATCCAGAAGGTCTGCACGCCCAATATGATGAGCACGACGCCTACCATAAACTCGAAGAAGAGCGCCATGTTTTCCGGCAGGCGCACGCCCAGGACAAGCAGTAGTATGCCCGCTAGGAGAAGCGAGGTGGTATGGCCCAGGCCCCAGGAGACTCCAATCCATATTGCCTTCAGCGGGTTGCGATATTCGCTGACGATGGTGGTCACCGCCACGAGATGGTCGGCATCAAAAGCGTGGCGCACACCCAATAACAGTCCCAGCCCCAGGATAGCCCATAGTGACGTCATTACTTCTCCCCATTTCTGACGCACAAACTGCAAAACCAACACACAGTGCGCAACCCTCGCACTGCAGTTACGAGGGACAACGCTATGGGTACTCAGGCAATACCAACGCAACGGAACCGGTCGAGGTCAGATGTGGCCCGTAGTGTTACAAAACCCATCATACTATCGAGTATTACCGGTTGCAACCCATCGGAACCACACCAAATCCTAAACCAAATCCTATTGCAACTTGTGTTCCAACCTTGTTACAATTTGCTATCCAGTATCCTCCTGCGTCGCACGGCCAGCAAGTATCCTATCAAGACGTAAAGACATGTACCACACTAGTGAGCACGACAAGACGGGGGAAATAGTCCACTCCCTTGCCGCCGGAGCATTCAATGGCAAGACCCTGGAGAAGTACTTCGGGTTCTTCTGTGAACTGCTTTCGGAGGTCGTGCCATTCGATTGTGCCCAACTCTTCACACGCAACGGGAGTTGGGGCGAGTCGTCATACCTCCGATTCGAGTTCAATTGCTCCTCGACGCCTGGCGCTAAAGGGTTGAAGAACATTAGCGAGTGTTTCGCCACGGCCAACACCGTCACACTGCTGGTAGCCTCGACTGGCCAACCGGCGATGCACGAATCTTTGAGGGAGCAGTCTTATAGGGACCTGCAGCAGTACCACGGGCGTGGGCTTAACTCGTCCCTGGCAGTGCCGCTCATTGCCGGAGAGGAGATAGGCGGCGTGCTTCTCTTGATGGGGTGCCAGGAGGGCCAGTTCCAGGGCGTGGACCTGGATATGGTGCAGGAGGCGACGAGGCCGTTGGCCTATTCCCTCCGCCATACCTTGCTGCAGGAGACACTGGAACAGGTGCGCCAGAGGTTGAACGAAGCAGAAAAAACAGACTGGCTCACGAGACTGAACAACCGCAGGCATTTCCTTCAAATGGCTGAGGCCGAGCTTGCGCGCTCCAAACGGTACGGCCAGAAGTTCTCGTTCCTGTTCATGGATGTGGACAGGTTCCGAGACGTAAACGCTAGGTTCGGCCACCGCGGAGGCGATGAGGCACTCAAGCATCTTGCATTGGTATTGCGGCGCGCGACACGGTCGTTCGACATAGTTGGCCGGTACGGGGGGGAAGAGTTCGCCATTATCCTGCCGCAGACCGACCGTTCAGCGGCGCTATCTGTCGCTGGTCGGCTCTGCGCTGAACTGCATGCCCAACCTGTCAGGCTTGGCCTATGCCAGGAGGCCAAGCTCAGCGCCAGCATAGGGGTATCCGTTTTCCCCGAAGACGCACTGACCATAGAGGCTCTGATGCAACTGGCCGACGGGGCGATGTACAAGGCCAAGCAGAGCGGGGGCAACGGAGCCGCCACAGCATGAACGATAGCCCCACGACCGATGGCCAGGGCCCTTACTACTCGATAACCAGATTGGTGCTGAGCAGGCACCAGACAAACTGCTATATCATCAGTTGCAGGCGTAGCCGTGAGGCGCTGGTGGTGGATGCACCTGGAACTGCAGAGGAGATACTACCGCACATCGAGAGTCTCCACGTACGCTATTTTTTCCTGACGCACACGCACGCCGACCATACGGGAGCGCTAAAGGAACTGCGGAGACGTGTGCAGGCCCCGCTGGCCGTACACCGCGAGGAGTCCGACCGGGTTGAGCCTCCACCCCAGATGCGGCTGGGCGACGGAGACACTCTTTCCATCGGCAGCCTGCGTTTCAGCGTCATACACACGCCGGGACATACGCCGGGATCAGCATGCCTTTATCACCCCAATCAGCTTATCGCGGGCGACACCATCTTTCCTGGAGGACCAGGACACACGGCACGCCCGGCTGATTTCAAGCAAATAGTGGATTCAATAACTTCGAAACTGTTCCCGCTTCCCGACGACACCACCGTCCTGCCCGGCCACGGTGAGGCTACAGTCCTCAGCAAAGAGAAGAAGGAGTACGCCGCCTTCGCCCGGCGACCGCATCCAGCGGACCTGTGCGGAGACGTGGTCTGGCTATCTTCACAATAGATGCACAGGCCAGAGCACATTGACTCTAGAATAAGGGGGTCACAGTTGCTGCGGCCAAGAAGATGACCTTCATTGTTTAGAGAACAGGGGTGCAGGCAACCCAACCCTTTGCCGTAGGTCTTCGTCTCTGCACATAGAAGGCGGACCCCTAAGGCAAGAGTCTTACCTAGATTCCCGTTTTCGCGGGAAAGCCATGACGAGGGTCAACTGCCGCTTCACCCACTGCGCTTTGGTTCGAGCGTCACGGACAGAACTGAGGCAGATGTGAAAAAGAAAGCCTCCCACTCTTCCGGGTGGGAGGCTTTTTCATTCCCGATGAAACTGCGATGCAGCCAGTTGCTGAAGGCGTGACTACCTCTTGGTGTACTGAGGCGCCGTGCGAGCGCGCTTCAAGCCGTACTTCTTTCGTTCCTTGATTCTCGCATCTCGAGTCAGCGCACCGATGCTTCGCATAGGCGTCCTGAGAGTCTCGTCCATCTTAACCAGAGCCCGGGCAACCCCGTGCCGGATGGCCCCGGCCTGGCCGCTGTTCCCACCCCCGATGACTTTGATCATCACATCTATCTTGCCGCTCTGGTTCGCCGTCGCTATAGGTTCCAATATGATGTGGCGATGGTCAATCCGAGGGAAGTACTGATCCAGCGGCTTCCCGTTTATTATCACGTTGCCCGTGCCCGGAGACACCCGAATCTGGGCGATAGCGTTCTTTCTTCTTCCTGTTCCCGGATAATACTTTTCAGTTTCAGTGGTCAACCGTTCTTCCTCCGGAATCCTTACTTGGCCGCCTCTGATGCATGAGCAGCCGCTACCTGTGCGCTATGAGGGTGAGTGGGTCCTGCATAAACCTTCAGTTTCCTGAACATGGAGCGGCCCAGCCTGTTATGCGGCAACATGCCTTTGACAGCGTGCTCGATAACCCACTCGGGCCGCCTTTGTAACATATCGCCTAGCTTGGCACTCTTCTGTCCGCCGGGGTAACCGGAGTTAGAGAAGTAGGTCTTTGTGTCGCCCTTTTTCCCGGTCACTCTTACCTTCGACGCATTGATGATGACGACGAAATCTCCAGTATCCATGCTCGGGGTGAACATCGCCTTATGCTTACCATAGAGCAACCGTGCAACCTCTGTGCATAGCCTTCCCAGCGTCTTGCCGGATGCGTCCATGACATGCCACTGACGCTTAACATCCGATATCTTTGTGTTTGTGGTCTTCATGTATCTATTACCTCACTCCTAGAGGCTCAGCATAGTTAACCTTGACCAGCACTAGTCCTCGTGCGGGGGCCATCGGGCAGGCAAGCCCCGGCCTCTTGGTTTCAAGAAGATAGCGAATGTGGTCAACACCCAGCTTCTTTAGCCCGATCTTTATCAGTACGCCAACCGTATTGCGTACCTGGTGCGGCAGGAAAGAACTGGCCACTATACGAAAAACCACCAGACATCCCCTCTTCTCCACCGACGCCTCATACACAGTCCGGGTAGTGCTTTTCTCCATAGGACAGGTGATGAACGACGTGAAATCATGCGTGCCGCGCAGGTCCGACGAGGCAGCGTCCATCGCTTCCACATCCAGCGAGGGTTTCACCAGGTGAGAATATGCGCCATACAGGGGAGACCTCGTCCTCTGGTTCACGATATTGTATTGGTACTCACGACTCACGGCCTTACGTCTCACGTTGAACTTATCTTCGATCCTGTGCGCTTCTTTTACCACGATGTCTTCCGGCATATAGTAGTTCAGACCATTTACAATCACATCCGCTCCATATGACGACTTGGTCTTGAAACTAACTACCTGCCCGGCGGCATGTACACCCGCATCGGTGCGGCTTGCCCCCAGAACCCTCCTCTGCTCGCCCGTTAGTCTGAATATCGCTTTCTCAAGCTCCCCTTGAATCGTAGCGACCCCGGCCTGATACTGAAACCCACAGTATTTTGTGCCATCATACTCTAGTACCAGGGCGAACTTCGATTCTCCCGTTTCCGCCACGTTCCGATTTCTTTGTTCCCATTCCCTCTAGTCGAGAGCCAGTTCCAGGATTGCCACCGGCGCCCCATCTCCCGCCCTTAGCCCTACCTTTATGACGCGAGTGTATCCCCCACGCTTGTTCTCAACAGCAGCAACCCTTGGCGCCACCTCGGTAAACACCTTGTCCACGACACTCTCGTCATATAAAAACGCTAGCGCCTGTCTCCTTGCGTGCAGTGTGCCTTCCCGTCCCAGCGTCACAATATGGTCGGCAAACGTCCGGGCCCGCTTCGCCTTGGTCTCGGTGGTGATGACCTTACCGTAGCGGAACAGGTCTGTGACCAGGCTCCTGAACATAGCTCTGCGCTGTCCCGGGGTTTCGCCCCCTTTATGATTCCGAATGTTGTGTCTCATATCGTTCTGTACTCCCCTGCGCCTCGGCAGTCCGAGTAGTCGGTTCCTCTGTGTCTACTTCCGGTGCTCCTGACTCAGGAGCCTCGTGTCTGGGTATGTTGATGCCTAACTCCTCCAGCGCCCTCAACACTTCCTCACGTGACTTCTCACCGAAGTTGGGCAGCATGGGAAGTCCATCCTGGCTTCTCTCCAACAGGTCGCCTACGGTAGACATTCCGCCTCGCCGCAAGCAGTTCAGAGTCCTCGTCGAAAGCCCGAGTTGCTCCAGTGACATATCATACTTCTCGGGGAGAATGGACATGCGAAGGGAGGTCTTTTGCCCTTCTCGCGCGGACACCGTCGCCAACTCCCGGAACATAGCCAGTTGCCTCGTCATGATATCAGCGGCCTGACTAATAGCTTCGACGCCGCTAATCGTGCCGTCGGTCCAGACCTCAAGCGTCAGGCGTTCCAAATTGCTTTCCTGGCCCACGATTATTGGTTCGACGCTGTAGTTCGCCCGCCGGATCGGGGTAAAGATAGCGTCCACGGGTATGGTACCTATAGGCAGGCCGCGGCCTGAATCGGCGGGCACATACCCCTTGCCAATCTCAATGTTGAATTCGACCGACAGCATGGCATCGGCCGAGTCGAGAGTCGCCAGGTGGAGTTCCGGATTAACAACTTCGAAATCAGCCGACGGCTTGATGTCACCGGCAGTTGCTTCCTTGTCGCCCTGGGCCTCGAGTACCAGTGTTCCGGGCCGCTGGGAAAGCGAGCGAAGTCGTATGGACTTTACGTTGAGCAAGAACTCCGTAGCATCTTCTTTGACATGCGGGATGGTAGTGAACTCGTGCTGGAGGCCGTCTATCCTCATCCAGGTCACAGCGGCCCCGGGCAGAGAGCTCAATAGCACCCTCCGCAACGAGTTCCCCAGCGTCGTACCAGAGCCTCGCTCCAGGGCCTCAACAACCACACGAGCGTAACGCTGGTCGCTTTCTTTTATTTCTAATCTGGGCTCAGCCATGTATTGCACTCCGTCTTCCCGCAGCCAGAAACCTGCTGCGGTCGGGCAGCCTACCTGGAGTAGTACTCCACGATGGCCTTACCGTCAAATTTCACGTCGATTTCATCAACAGAGGGTAGCGATGACACCTGCCCGGCCATGGCATTCTCGTCCAGGCCAAGCCATGCAGGAATCAACCTCCCCTTGATGTGCTCGACAAGGGCCTTGTAATACTCACTGTTCTTCGAGCTCTCGTGCCAGGTTATAGCCTCCCCCGGCTTGACCAGATAGGATGGTACGTCCACACGGTGGCCATTGACCATGATATGCCCATGCCTTACCAACTGCCTAGCTTGAGGCCTGGTGTCGGCAAAACCCAGCCTGTATATCACGTTGTCCAGGCGACGCTCCAGCAACAGCATAAGGTTGTCCGACGTTATGCCCTCCTGGCGGGACGCCTCAGCAAAGAACTTGCGGAACTGTCGCTCCAGGACGCCGTACGTATATCTCGCCTTCTGCTTTTCCTTGAGTTGCATGCCTCTGTCCGATACCTTACGGCGACGGGGCCCGCCCCTCGTAGGAGCCTTGGCAGCACGCTTCTCAATGACGCACTTCGCTCCCATGCACCTATCGCCTTTGAGCATCAGCTTGTCGCCGATCCGGCGGCACAATCTACAAACAGCTTCTGTATGTCGAGCCACTGCTTATCCTTCCACAGTCATGAGCTTTATACTCTGCGCCTCTTGCGAGCGCGACACCCGTTATGCGGTATTGGCGTGACGTCATGTATACCGATTATGAAGAGGCCGGCGGCTTGAAGGGCACGAATCGCCGCTTCTCGACCGGTGCCCGGCCCCTTGATGTATACCTCGACCTGACGCAGGCCATGTTCTGCTCCCCTCCTGGCCGCCTCCTGGGCGGCAAGTTGGGCAGCAAAAGCAGTCCCCTTCCGCGAGCCTTTGAACCCCGCGGTGCCTGAACTGCCCCAGGCAATAACGTTACCCTGTTTATCGGTTAACGTTATTGCCGTATTGTTGAAAGTGGACTGAATGAAGGCCTTACCTATTGGCACTGCCTTACGTTCACGTCGTTTGCCTGTCTTTTTCTTTTGCGGCATATGCTAGCTCCTGGTCGGGCTTACTACTTCTTGCCGGTGCCACGCTTCTGGCCACGGCCGGCCACTGTTCTTCTCGCGCCACGCTTCGTCCGCGCGTTCGTCTTGGTCCGCTGCCCTCTCACCGGCAGGTTGCGGCGGTGACGCATACCACGATAAGAACCGATCTCCGTAAGCCGTTTTACATTCAGGCTTACCTCTTTGCGCAGCTCGCCTTCAACCTTGAGGCTTTTCTCGATTATCTCGCGGATGCGGCTGACCTCGTCTTCCTTCAGGTCTTTGACCTTAATAGTCGGGTCTACCCTTGCCTGTTCAATAACCCGGCGGCCAAGGTGCGGGCCAATGCCGTAAATGTACCTCAGCGCCACATCAACGTGTTTTTCCCTCGGTAAATCTACGCCAGCGATACGAGCCATATCTCGATAACCTTCCTAACCTAACCCTGCCGCTGCTTGTGCTTCGGGTTGTCGCATATAACCCGAACCACCCCGTGGCGGCGGATAACTTTACACTTGTTGCACCTGACCTTGACCGAAGCTCTGACTTTCATGATATGCTACTCTCCAAACACGCAAAGTCCTATCATACGCCTTTTCCTTTCCTTCGTCAAAAAGGCGCACGATATTCTGTATTAACTTGTACCTGACAAACCGCCTATAGCCTGTATGTAATCCGCCCACGGGACAGGTCGTAAATGGATAGTTCAACAAGTACCCTATCACCAGGGAGGATCTTGATGTAGTGCAGCCTCATCTTGCCAGATATGTGTGCCAATACTGAGTGACCGTTCGGTAGCTCAACACGAAACATCGCGTTGGGCAAGGCCTCTGTAACGGTTCCTTCAACCTCAATGGTCTCTTTCTTGGGCATGCAATCTCCGCATTATTCCAGCGTTGATTATAGCACAGTGAGTACTTCTGGCTCACCGAGTGTTACCGCTACCGTATGCTCGAAGTGTGCTGCCAAACTACCATCAGCCGTGAGCACAGTCCATCCGTTGTCACCCAACCTCGTCCGCCACGCACCGCTGGTTATCATGGGCTCAAGGGCCAATGCCATTCCCTCGTGCAACTCCAGACCCTCCCCGGGGACCCCGAAATTGGGCACCTGAGGGTCCTCGTGCATATCCCGGCCGATGCCGTGTCCGGTGTACTCGCGTACAACAGAGAACCCCCTTGACTCTACATACTCTTGAATTGTCGCCGAAATATCACCGAGCCGGCCGTGGTTGCGGGCCTTCCCGATGCCGGCCCAGAGTGCACCCTCACACGTTTCCATCAGCCTCCTGGCTGATGGTGAGATCTCGCCGATACCAACGGTTGTCGCCGCGTCCGCCTGGAACCCGTCCACAATGGTTCCGACGTCTAGTGACACCAGGTCGCCTTCCTGAAGGACCCGGCCCCCCGGTATGCCGTGGACTATCTCATCGTTCACGGAAACACATAGATGCGCAGGATATCCCCTGTATCCTTTGAACGAAGACTTAGCCCCCTGGCGTGCAAGTTCTCTGACTGTGATCCTGTCAAGCTCCTTGGTTTTCATGCCCGGTGCGATCTCTGTAGCCAGCACCTTGAGCAATTCTGCCAGGACATGGCCCGCACGCCGCATCTTCTCGATTTCTTCCTTCGACTTGAGTATTATCGCCATGACTATGTGCGCTTGCAGTTCTTGAGTGCGGCCGTTATGTCACGGCGCACCCGGTCTATGTCCTGTTCCCCGTCTATCTCGATGAGCTTGTCCGCTTCTCGATAGTAAGCGATTAGAGGGGCCGTCTCCCTGGAATAGACGTCGATCCGCTTCTTCACAGTCTGAGCCTTGTCGTCCTCGCGCTGGTAAAGTTCGCCGCCACACCTGTCACACCTGCCACTAATCTTTGGCGGTGAGTACACCTCATGGTAAACCGCCTGGCACCGCCGGCATATCCAACGTCCGCCTAGGCGCCGTTGTAGCTCCTCAGGCGAAACGTTGATGTATACGACACCATCCAACGAGATACCGTGTTGTGCCAGCGCCGCATCCAGTGCCCTGGCCTGCTCCAGCGTCCGGGGAAAACCGTCAAGTATGAACCCTTTGCTGGCATCCGGTGCTGATATGCGCTCCATCACCATGCGTACCGTGATCTCGTCCGGCACCAGGGCTCCACGGTCTATATATGACTTAACCTGGCGGCCAAGTTCAGTCCCCTGGCGTACTGCCTCACGGAAAAGGTCACCGGAGGATATGTGTACCGCTCCCAGCTCCCTTGACATGGGCTCCGCCTGGGTCCCTTTGCCGGCCCCAGGGGCCCCCAGCAAGACTAGGCGCAAGGGTATTTCCTTTTATGCGTCGAACAGGCCATTACCGCAGGAAGCCCTCGTAACGGCGCATGAGCAATTGGGCCTCGATCTGTTTCATCGTATCCAATGCAACGCCCACCATAATGAGGAGGCCCGTACTGGACAGTTGAAGCACGTTTATGGAAGTGATCTGCTGGGCCAGGTACGGCACAATAGCTACAAACGCCAGGAACAAGGCCCCGCCTACCGTGAGGCGGGTAATCACCCGGTTCAGGTAGTCAGCCGTGGATTGCCCCGGCCTAATTCCTGGTACAAACCCGCCCTGCTGCTGCAGCACTTTGGCCAGATTTTGTTGCTGGAAGATAATCATGGTGTAGAAGAACGTGAACCCTACCACCAGCAGGAAGTACAGAACCCAGTACAAAGGCCTCGTAGTGTCGAACAAGTCTCTTACAGTGTTGGCAAAGTTGGGCTCTGCGCCCGTCGGAGCAGCGAACCAACTGGCGATCTGGCCCGGGAATAATAGTATCGACATGGCAAAGATAAGCGGGATCATGCCCGCCATGTTTACCCGCAACGGGATATGCGTAGTTCCTGTTTGCCGATACATCCTTGTGCCACGCATTTGCGCCCTGGCGTACTGCACCGGTATGCGCCGGTGCGCCTCGGTAAACGCAACTATCAATGCAGTCAATAGCACAGCGATTATCACGAATACGACCAGACCTCCCAGGTTCTGCCTGGCGACGAAACCCCTGCCAATCAGGTCCAGGAAGCCGGCCACTATGTTGCCGAAGATAATTATGGATATGCCATTACCGATGCCACGCTCGGTTATCAGTTCGCCCAACCACACCAAAAACATGGTGCCCGCGGTCATAGTCATGACCGTAGCTACAGTGCCCAACGCGCCCGTGGATAACACGACACCCTCGGATCGGAACAGGGTCAATTGCGCGTACCCTTGAAGCGCCGCCAATGGGACCGTGAGCCAGTGTGTTATCTGGTTGACCTTCTGCCTGCCTGATTCCCCTTCCTGTGCCATTGCCTGCAGCTTGGGGATAACCGGCACCAGCAACTGCATCACGATGGAAGCCGTAATGTAGGGGTAGACACCCATGGCGGCCACGCTGAAGTTTCTAAGCGCCCCACCACTGAACAGGTCCAGCATCCCGAGTAGAGCACTCCGGTCAAAGAACTGCCGGAGCGCCTCCAGGTCGACTCCCGGAACGGGTACATGCGCGACGAAGCGGAAAACCACCAATATCGCGAACGTAAAGATAAGCCTCCCCCTAAGATCAGGGAGGCTGAATGCGTCTACTAACGCCTGGATTGGTCTGGGTCTTGCTTCTCTCTGCCTCATCCTTCGAGTTTGTTAACCTTTCCGCCGGCACCTGCTATCTTCTGTTCGGCAGAGGATGAAAAGCGATGTGCGCTTATCGTCAGCGCATGAGCAATCTCCCCACCGCCGAGGACTTTGATCGGATTCCTCAAGTTATCGATAAGGCCTGCTTCGAGCATGACCTCGGGCGTGACTTCCGACTGCGCGGGAAACTGGCTCAGTCTTCCTACATTCACTACGCTATATTCCTTGCGGAATATATTGACGAACCCTCCCAACTGAGGGAGGCGTTTTACTATCGGCAGTTGGCCACCTTCAAAACCGGGTTTAAACGGTTTCCCCGAGCGTGCCTGCTGTCCTTTGCAACCGGCAGTCGAATAGCTGCCATGCCCGCTTCCGTCTCCCCTGCCGACTCTTTTCCTTTTATGTCTTGCCCCTTTGACAGGCGCTATCTGGTTCTGTCTCATTGAACTACCTCAACCTGTACCAGGTGTCTCACCTTTTGCAGCATGCCTCGCACAATCGGAGAATCCTCTCGTTCCACCGTCTGCTGCATGCGTCTCAGGCCCAGCGACTGGAGCGTAGCACGCTGGTCCCGACTGTAGCCTATGGTGCTCTTCGTCCAGCTGATGCGAAGCTTACTCACCGGACTCTCCCTTGCTGGCAACCTCAGAGCCCTTACGGACAGCCAGCAGCTCTTCCGGCAACTTCAGACTGCCCAACGCATGCAGCGTGGCCCGGACCACATTGATCGGTGTGTTCGAGCCAAGAGACTTGCTCAATATGTCCCGGACGCCGGCGGCTTCCAGCACCGAACGCACACTGCCGCCGGCTATCACGCCAGTGCCTCGTGCGGCCGGTCTCAGCAGGACCCGCGAAGATTCATATGTTCCAGTAACAGCAAACGGTATCGTGCCGTCGTTCAAGGGCACAGTCAGGAGGTTCCGGCGCGCTGCGGCGCCAGCCTTCCTTATGGCCTCAGGCACTTCTCGGGCTTTGCCAATATCTGCTCCCACCTTCCCGTGTCCATCGCCAACGACGACCAGAGCGCTGAAGCTCAGCCGCTTGCCACCCTTCACAACCTTGGTCACACGGCGTATTTGCACCAGCTTTTCGTTAAGCCCCGACTCGCCGTCGTCTCCTGATCTCTGGATTCTAGTCCTCTCCATAAAACCAAATCACCTGCACTATTTCGTCCGGCTCAGAACTTGAGCCCGGCCTTTCGCGCCGCATCGGCCAGAGCGGCAATTCGTCCGTGATACATGTATCCACCCCGGTCGAATACGACCTCTTTTATGCCCTTTCCCTTTGCATGCTGCCCCAGCAATGAGCCAATAAGCGTGGCCTCTTCAGCCTTTTTTAACCCGTTCTTCTTCGCTTCCTTAAACGCCGAGGCTAAGGTGGATACGGCCACCAGGGTATTACCGGCCTCATCATCTATCAACTGGGCATAGATGTGGTTCAGGCTTCGAAACACGCTCAGGCGCGGCCTCGCGTTCGTGCCGATGACCTTTGCGCGTATCCGAGCGTGACGGCGTTTTCTCAGTTTTCTTGCATCAAGTTTAGCCATACTTTACTTCTTCACAGCTGCCTTACCAGCCTTACCGGCCTTCAAATGTACTCGCTCCCCGGCGTATCTGATACCTTTGCCCTTATACTTGTCGCGCAGTCGCAGCGCCCGAATTCTAGCAGCGATCTCGCCGACCAGTTCTTTGTCTATTCCCTGAACCTTTATGCGGTTCGTGCCCTCCACTGCCAGGGTTATACCCTTGGGCGGCGAAAAAGTGACCGGGTGAGAGAAGCCCAACTGCATGGCGATATCCTCGCCAGACTTCTGGACACGATAGCCAACGCCCGTGATCTCCAGCCCTTTTTCGAATCCCTTTGTCACGCCATCAACCATGTTGGCCAGCAGGGCACGCGACAAGCCATGCAACTCCCGGTGCAGCTTGGTTTGCCCTTCCGGCTCCACAACTGCCTTGCCTCCATCAACCTTAACTAGCACCTCCGGGCGGAACAGCCTTTTCAGTTCCCCTTTCGGCCCTTTGACCGTGACTTCGTTCCCAGCGACGCTTACCGTCACGCCGGATGGGATTCCTACTGGAAGTCTTCCGATTCTAGACATGCTTCACTCTCTAGTACTTCACCAGACGTAGCACAACAGCTCGCCGCCGACGTTCTGTCGCCAGCACTCTTTTCCTGTCATGACGCCTTTGTTAGTGGACACTATGGCGATTCCTGCGCCGCCGTACACTCGAGGGATTTCCCTTCGCCGCAAGTATACTCGCAGCCCAGGCTTGCTCACCCTTTTCAAGCCCATGATTACAGGCTGTTTCTGTATGTACTTCAGATGCACTTTGATCATCCGCTGAGGCCGCCCCTTCAGCACCTCAAAGTCAGTGATGAACCCTTCGACTTTAAGTATCTTGGCAATGGCCAGCTTCTCCTTCGACAGTGGCAAGAGGACAAAGTCATGGCGCGCCATGATGCCATTGCGTATTCTAGTAAGCATATCTGATACAGGATCGGTAACCATCACCGGTACACCTACCAACTTGATTTCCTCACACCTGGGATTTTCCCAGTTAATGCCAATTGCCTGAAGCATATGCGGCATATGCCGAACTTCCGTATGTAACCACGGGGTCGACCGCACAGACGGCAGCGGCTGTGTTGCTGTACTTTGAACTTGGGAGGTCGTTGAGACTTTACTATGTTAGACTGTTTCGCCATAAGTGACTTCCGCCCTTTTTACGATGCCTTACTGAATGGCATACCCAGGAGTTCCAGGAGCCGAGCAGCCTCTTCATCATTCCGTGCTGAGGTCGCGATCGTGATCTCCAGTCCCCTTATCTTGTCTACTTTGTCGTACTCGATCTCCGGAAATATTATTTGTTCCTTGAGTCCCATGTTGTAATTGCCACGACCGTCAAACGAGGTACGCGATGTACCCTGGAAGTCGCGTATGCGCGGCAGCACTGCGTTGAATAGTTTGTCCAGGAAGAAGTACATCCGCAGGTCACGCATAGTTACTGCCAGCCCGATGGGCATGCCCTTCCTGAGCTTGAAGTTGGCTATCGACTTCTTCGACCGCGTCACTACAGGGTGTTGTCCCGTCACTGTAGCAACATCCTGCTCAGCGGACTCAAGCGCCTTCGGATTCGACGTGGCCTCGCCCAGCCCGATATTGACAACCACCTTTTGCAGGTGAGGTACCTGCATGACGCTCTGGTACTTGAACTCCTTCATCATCTGAGGTACGACTTCCTTGAGGTACCTCTCCTTTAGCCTTGGCAAATTCTTGGCCATGCTACTCAATCACCTCATTACACGCGCGGCACACTCTGACCTTCCTGCCGTCTTCCAGCAGGCGCATGCCAACGCGCGCAGGCCTGTTGCATTTATTGCACACGAACATAACATTCGACGCGTGTATAGGCGCTTCCCTTTCAATGATGCCAGCTTGACGTGCCCCTTTTACGGCACGTGAGTGGCGCTTCACCATGTTCACGCCTTCCACCACTATCTTCTGTGTCTTCGGATAAGCAAATCGGACTTTGCCCTTCTTACCCTTATCCTTGCCCACCGCCACCAGCACTGTATCACTCTTCCTGATTTTCATCTAGCAGCCTCTGGCCTTAACCGACATCATTTGATTCTTACAGGACTTCAGGAGCCAGAGAAACTATCTTCATGAAGTTCTTATCTCTTAGTTCTCTGGCCACAGGACCAAATATACGCGTGCCCTTCGGGTTGTTCCTCTCACCCAGGATTACGGCAGCATTGTCGTCGAACCTGATATACGTGCCATCATGCCTCTTATAGGATGAAGCAGTACGCACAACTACCGCTCGCACCATGTCACCCTTTTTGACTGATCCTCCGGGAATGGCGCGTTTCACACTGGCCACAACGACGTCGCCCAGCCGAGCGTACCTTCTTTTTGACCCACCCAACACATTGACGCACATTATTTGCTTGGCACCGGTGTTATCGGCTACCTTGAGTCTCGAGTAGTTCTGAATCATTTTTCTTCACCGATGACGCTCCGCGACTCCTGAGAGGCGCCCTGCTCTATTTCCTCTTTGATCTCGCTTGGTTGGATCTCAGCTAGCTCTGCCCTCGTCACTATCTCGGCCACGCGCCACCGCTTGTCTTTGGACAGTGGCCGTGTCTCGACGATCTTGACCCGGTCCCCAAGCTTGCACTCCTGCTTCTCGTCGTGAGCTTTAAATCTCCTGACATTCCTCAAAATCTTGTTGTACAGCGGGTGCCGCTGTACGTTTTCCACCGCGACCACCACGGTCTTCTGCATCTTCGTGCTGGTCACAGTACCGGTCCTGGTCTTCCTTTTTCCGCTCACGTTAAATATACCTCGGTCCTCTAGCTTGCGGCCTGGGAAGTGTTACCCTGCTCGCGCTCCTTCTTCACGGTCAGGAGCAACGCGACCTTCCGCCTTGTCTTCATTATTTGCGTGTTGTCCGCCAACTGCTTCGTCGCTGCTCGCAGGCGCAGGTTGAACAGCTCTCGCCGGGCCCCTTCGATCTCCTTGAGCAGGTCAACGTCACTCATGCCTCTTGCTTGCTCTGCCTTCAAGTCTAGACTCCTGTCATCTTGCCAACAAACTTAGCATCAATGGGCAACTTGTCGGATGCCAGGCGCAGGGCCTCTTTGGCCATGTCCTCTTTGATCCCGCCTATCTCGAATAGTATTTTGCCCGGCCTGACCACTGACACCCACTCTTCAGGCGCGCCTTTACCACCGCCCATGCGCGTTTCAGCGGGTTTCTTAGTTATGGGCTTATCAGGGAAAACCCGAATCCACAGCTTCCCACCGCGACGGAGGAAGCGCACAATAACGCGGCGAGCCGCCTCGATCTGGCGCGCCGTGAGCCACGTGGCTTCAGTCGCCTGCAGCCCGAACTCTCCAAAGACAACCGTGTTGCCCGAATGGGCATCACCCTTCCTTCGGCCTCTATGAACTTTGCGGTACTTCACTCGTTTCGGTTGTAGCACTGGCCTGCCTCTTCTCGGGGAACACTTCTCCCTTGTAAATCCACACCTTCACACCGATCCTGCCCATTACTGTTCGGGCTTCGGCGGTGCCGTAATCGATATCGGCGCGCAAGGTGTGTAAGGGGACCTGCCCCTGGTGTGATGTCTCTTTCCGTGCAATTTCCGCGCCGCCAAGCCTGCCGGCAATCTTGATCTTCACGCCCTTTGCCGCCGCCTGCATGGTGCGGAACATCGCCTGTTTCATAGCTCTTCGGTAAGCTACGCGGCGTTCCATCTGCTCAGCCACGTTCTTCGCCACCAATGTGGCGTTCAACTCAGGCCGCTCGACTTCCCGGATGGTCAATCTCACCTTCTTTTTAGTCGCCGCCTCCAGGGCTGTTCGGAGTTCTTCCACCCGCTGCCCACCACGGCCAATAACGATGCCAGGTCGAGCAGAGAATATCGTCACCAGAACATCGCTCCCTTGTCTATCAATGACAACACGGGATATACCAGCCTCAGAAGCCTTCTCAGTCACCACCCGCCGGACTACCATATCCTCGTACAGTCGATCGCCAAAGTTCTTGTCGGCGTACCACTTCGCGTCCCACTCACGAGTTACACCCAGCCTGAAGCCGATAGGGTTAACCTTCTGGCCCATTTATGGTTCCTCCCCAGCTACTATTACGTCGATGTGGCACAACCTTCTCAAAATCGGTGCGATGCGTCCCCTAGCCTGAGGGCGGAACCGCTTAAGAATATGACCTTTGTTACCTTGTATTCGTACTATCTTCAGGTCCGCCACGGACATCTGGTAGTTGTTCTCAGCATTTGCAGCAGCAGATTTTATTGTCTTGGCCACCGCTCTGGCCACGGGTGTGCGCATGAACCTCAGCGTGACAAGCGCATCCTCCACCTTTTTCCCCCGGACCAACTCGGCGATCATCGCTACCTTCTGCGGTGATACTATTTCATCTTTGCTTACGGCTCTTACTTCCATAGCTGTACCTTGACGCTCTTCTATTTGGCTGCTGGCGCTGCAGGTGCTGCGGGTGCGGCCGCCGCCGCCTGGACCCTGGCCACATGGCCTCGGAACAACCTTGTGGGGGCAAACTCGCCCATCCGGTGTCCCACCATATTCTCCGTAACGAAGACCGCCACATGCCTCCTGCCGTCATAAACACCTATCGTCATACCGATCATTTGAGGCATCACGACACTGGAGCGAGACCACGTCTTGATCACAGTCGTTTGACCGGACCGGCGTGCGGCCTCCACCTTCTCCAGCAACTTTTTTTCTATGAACGGACCTTTCCTAGCAGACCTCGACATCTACTTGCACTCCTGCCTATA
The DNA here is from genome assembly GCA_016190755.1 of Chloroflexota bacterium. Classification (GTDB taxonomy): domain Bacteria; phylum Chloroflexota; class Dehalococcoidia; order JACPPY01; family JACPPY01; genus JACPPY01. Next base: position 56,341 of record JACPPY010000053.1, read on the forward strand.
CCTGATTCCGCCGGCGGACGATAAACTTGTCCGACGCTCTACGTCCTCGCCTGGTCTTGTAGCCCAAAGCTGGCTTGCCCCAGGGGGTCTTCGGCGGCATTCCACGAGGGTTCCTACCTTCACCGCCTCCATGTGGGTGGTCTCTCGGAGTGGTCGCCGCACCACGGACTGCTGGACGGATGCCCTTCAGCCTTCTGCGCCCGGCCTTACCAAGCTGCACATTCTGGTGATCAATATTGCCCACCTGCCCGATAGTCGCCATGCAGTTTCCACGGAATCGCCTTACCTCGCCTGATGGCAACCGTATCAAAACATACTTGTCTTCACGTCCCATCACCTGTGCGGCGCCGCCCGCGCTGCGTACGATCTGGGCGCCTTTTCCCGGCTCCAGTTCCAGGTTATGGACCATGCTGCCGACCGGCATAGACTGCAGAGGCAAGGCATTGCCCACCTTGATTTCGGCATTGGCGCCACTCATAACAGTGTCGCCCACGTTCAGACCCTGGGGAGCGATGATGTACCTCTTCTCTCCGTCGGCGTAGCTTATCAGGGCTATGCGAGCCGAGCGGTTGGGATCATACTCCAGGGCTGTTACCTGCCCCGGTATGCCCGCTTTGTCCCGCTTGAAGTCGATGTTTCGCAGCATGCGCTTTACGCCGCCGCCGCGATGGCGGACCGTTATCATTCCCGAGTTGTTGCGCCCTGCCATCGACTTATGTCGCGTAATAAGCGACTTCTCTGGCTCTTTTTTCTTCGTCAGGCCTTCCAAGGTCAACGAAACCTGATGCCTCAAGCCCGGCGAAGTTGGCCTATATGTCTTCAACGCCAAGTCAATTCACCTCTGTCTCAGGGGCTGCTACTTATGCCTACGTTGCCAACGAGACGCCTTAAGGAGCTTCCTGTACTTATGTCTGCTCATCTTCTTGCGTCGCTTTTTGATTACCGACCCCATAGGTTATATGCCCTCGAAGAATTCAATTTTATTTCCAGGAACCAGGCTTACGACCGCTTTTTTCAAGGTTGGGGTTATCATGCGCCGGCCGCCAAAACGCTTCATCTTGCCCGGCCGGTTGATCATCTGCACCTTGTCAACCTTAACATTGAACGCCAGTTCAACGGCTAGCTTCACCTGAGACCTGTTGGCGTTCTCGTCAACCTCGAACACGTACTTACCCTGCTCCTTAAGCGCAGTGGCTTTCTCTGTAATAAGAGGACGTTTGATAACGTTCCACGTGTTCATTCCGGTTTGCTCCTGGTACTCGCCCTCTTCCTTGGTTTCTTTTCGGCGACCGTTGCTTCCTCAACCTGCTTCTTCGATTCCTCTTGTTTCTCGGGTTCTTCCTGCTTCTGAGCCTCCGTTTTCTTGGGCTGCCACAGGGCTTCCGCCTTGCGTACCGCATCAACCGTCATGAGCACGCTGCGATGGCGCAGCAGATCAAGGACATTTAGTAGCGCAGCAGGGGTCGTTTTAACGCCAGGAATATTCCGCGCCGCCTGAATGACGACGGGGTCTACCTCCGCCGTGGCAACCAGAACAGTGCCGTTGCTTCCCAGGTTTTCCAGGACATGCGCCAGCTCTTTGGTCTTGCCATTCTCCAGGCTCAGGCCCTGCAAAATCTTGAGCTCCCCATCGGCGATCTTGGAAGACAGCGCACAGCGGATAGCAAGACGCCGCATCTTCTTTGGCATGGCTTGCCGGTAGCTTCTGGGGTGCGGGCCGAAAGCTACGGCTCCACCTTTCAGCGTTGGCGATGTTATATCGCCTCTCCGGGCGCGGCCCGTATGCTTTTGTTGGTAGAGCTTCTTGCCACTGCCCGAAACGGTGCTGCGCGTCTTCGTGTCATGCATACCCAGACGGCGATTGGCCAACTGTCTTACCATTGCCTGGTGGACAACGCCCTCTCGCCACCCGACTCCAAACACGTCATCGCTGATTTCGATCTTATCAGCGACTTCTCCCGCTGTGTTATATACAGCGACCTGCACTTTAACTACTTCCTTCTTCCAGCCTTATTGATGATGAGCAGTCCGCGCTCCGGTCCTGGCACTGCACCCTTGATGAGCAAGAGGTTACGGGCCGGGTCGGCTTCCACAATCTCGATATCGCGTACGGTAATCTGTGCGTTGCCCAGGTGGCCAGCCATGCGCTGGCCTTTTAGCACACGCCCAGGCGTAGTAGTGGAACCTATTGCTCCCGGAGCCCTTTGCCTGTCCGATTGGCCGTGAGTTTTCGGCCCGCCATGGAAATGATATCGCCTTACGCCGCCAGCGAAACCTCGCCCCTTCGATGTACCGGTGATATCCACTCTTTCACCCTTGGCAAATATGCTCGCGTCAACCTTCTGCCCCACTTCGACTTTCGAGGGATCAGCGACCGTCACCTCGCGCATGTACTTCACATTGCCCAACTTGCCCAGGTGTCCGGCTACAGGCTGTTTCAATCGCTTGGCATGGTCGAACCCAATCTGGATCGAGTCATAGCCATCCTTGGCTACTGTTTTCACCTGCGTTATGGTACATGGCCCAGCTTCAATAGCCGTTACGGCCACGAAGCTGCCGTCAGGTTGAAACACCTGTGTCATGCCCAGTTTTTTGCCCAGTATCCCGTTAATCATAGCTTGATATCTATCTGAACCCCGGAGGGCAACTGTAGTTGCGTCAGGGCATCTATCGTCTTGGGAGTCGGTTCCAGTATATCTATCAATCTCTTGTGCGTGCGAATCTCGAACTGCTCCCGCGAATCCTTATCGATGTTCGTCGACCGGTTGACACAGAACTTCTGGATGTGGGTCGGTAGAGGCACTGGTCCGACGACTACAGCGCCGGTCCGCTCGGCAGCCTCTACTATCTGCACTCCAGCCTGATCCGCTATTCTGTGATCGAAGCTCTTTAACTTAATGCGTACTTTTTGCCGTGGCATTTAAGTCCCCTTGGTTCTGGCGCTGATACCCTTAGCCAACTCGGCAGACACTTCTCTATACCGTTCGAACTCCATAGTATATGTTGCCCTGCCCTGGCTTAACGACCTGATGGTGGTGGCGTAGCCAAATGTCTCCGCCAGTGGTACTCGAGCGTGAACGACGGTAGACCCGCCACGCGTTTCGATACCCTCGATCTGCCCTCGTCGGGAGTTCAAGTCTCCGATGATGTCGCCGACCGACTCCTCCGGCGTGACAACCTCTATCGACATTATGGGTTCGAGCAGGATAGGATTTGCTCTCTTCAATCCGTTCTTGACTCCAAGAGAGCCAGCCATTTTGAAGGCGATCTCAGAGGAGTCCACCTCATGATAGCTGCCGTCATAGACCGTTACTTTTACGTCCACGACAGGGTAGCCGGCCACTGCTCCCGATTCCAGGGCTTCCCTGGCCCCGGCTTCGACAGCAGGTATGTACTCCTTCGGGACCGCTCCTGCCTTGACTTTGTCTGCGAACTCGAAACCGCTTCCCGGCTCACCGGGCTCCAGCTCCAGCCAGACATGGCCGTACTGGCCCCGGCCGCCAAACTGCCGAATAAACCTGCCCTCAGACTTAACGGGCGCAGTTATCGTTTCCCTATAGGCCACCTGCGGCCTGCCGACTTTGGCACCAACCTTGAATTCGCGCAGCATGCGCTCGATAAGCACATCCAGGTGCAATTCGCCCATGCCTGACACAAGTGTCTCGCCCGTTTCAGGGTCGAAGTGGACCTTAAATGTCGGGTCTTCATCGGCCAGCTTGGACAGTGCCTCGCCCAGCTTATCCTGGTCGACCTTGGTCTTGGGTTCGACTGCGACTGATATCACCGGCTCCGGGAAACGTATGGCTTCCAGAACTACCGGCGCAGATGCGTCGCACAGCGTATCTCCGGTGAAAGTATTCTTCAAGCCGACCGTAGCCGCTATGGCTCCGGTGTCGACTTCCGCTATCTCTTCACGCCGGTTGGCATGCATCAGGAACAGCCGCCCGATGCGCTCTTTTCTTTCCCTGGTGGTATTTAGCACCTGGTCTCCAACCTTCATCTTTCCCGAGTACACCCTGAAGTACACCAGGCGTCCCATGAATGGGTCGGAGACGACCTTGAACGCGAGTGCGCTGAACGGGGCGTCGTCCCTGGCCTCGCGCAGGACACGCTCTCCGGACTTAGGGTTTATGGCCGAAATCGGGAGCATATCCCCCGGCGAGGGTAGATAGTCCACCACGGCGTCCAACAAGAGTTGTATACCCTTGTTCCTGAAAGCACTGCCGCACAGGACAGGCACAAGGTGCCGGGCCAGCGTAGCCCGGCGTATTGCCGCTCGGATATCAGAAACCGAAAGCTCCTTGCCATCCAGGTACGCTTCCATCAGACGGTCGTCACCTTCTGCCAGGAGTTCGATCATGTTGTGCCGCGCCTCTGCTACTCTGGCCTTGTCCGACTCAGGCACGGGGCCGATGACAGGCGCATCCTCGGCGGAATCGGTGAACGTCCACACCTTTTCATCTATAAGGTCTATGACACCTCGGAAGTCGCTTTCGCTTCCCAAAGGCAGTTGTATCGCCAGCGGCTTTGCCTGCAGGCGCTCCTTGATAGTCGCGATAGAGTGCTCAAAATCAGCGCCCACGCGGTCCATCTTATTTATGAAACAAATCCGTGGAACACTGTATTTATCGGCCTGTCGCCACACCGTTTCTGATTGTGCCTCAACTCCGGATACGCCGTCGAAAACGACAACTCCTCCATCGAGCACTCTCAGGCTTCGCTCCACTTCGGCAGTGAAGTCCACGTGGCCGGGAGTATCGATAATATTGATACGGTGCCCGTTCCAGTAGCAGGTGGTGGCGGCCGCCGTAATGGTAATGCCGCGCTCACGTTCCTGGTCCATCCAGTCCATGACCGCGGTACCATCATGTACCTCGCCTATCTTGTAGGTGCGGCCGGTATAATACAGGATCCGCTCGGTGGTCGTCGTCTTGCCTGCATCGATATGGGCAATAATGCCAATGTTCCTGACCAACTCCAGCGGGAAAGCCCGCTCTGCGGCCTTATCGGTTTTAGCCCCGACCTGGGGATCACCCTGGTCAGGGTTGTGCGTTGTATCCACGTTAGTTCCGACTGTCAATGTATTCTTTACCATCTAAAATGAACGAAGGCCTTGTTCGCATCGGCCATCTTATGAGTATCTTCGCGCTTCTTGATAGCGGCGCCCTGGTTCTGGAAAGCATCCATCAGCTCAGCGGCCAGCTTCTCTGCCGCCGACTTTCCTCCCCTGGCTCGCGCTGCTGCCAGGACCCACCTGGTAGCGAGTGCCGCCCCTCTCTCAGGACGCACCTCAACAGGTACCTGGTACGTTGCGCCACCGACGCGGCGTGGTTTTACTTCCACGAGTGGCGTCACATTCTTCATCGCCTGCAGAAAGACCTCTTGCGGGTCCTTCTTGGCACGATCAGCCACTATGTCCATGGCCCCATATACGACCTTATATGCCGTCGCCTTCTGTCCGCGCAACATAACACGGTTGATGAACTTTGCGATCACCGGGTTGCCGAACCTGGCATCGGCAGCTACTGGCACCCTCTCGATTTTCCCGCGCCTTGGCATAACTCTTCCTGTAATTTATTTATGCTTCTTGTTGACCGGCCTTGGGCCGTTTCGCACCGTACTTGCTGCGGCCCTGCTTGCGGTTGACTACGCCACCCGCATCCAGCGCGCCGCGAATAATATGGTAGCGCACACCCGGCAAGTCCTTAACCCTGCCACCACGTATGAGCACCACTGAGTGCTCCTGAAGGTTGTGCCCTTCTCCAGGGATGTACGCCGTTACCTCAACGCCATTGGTCAGCCTCACCCTTGCGATCTTTCGCAGCGCCGAGTTCGGCTTCTTGGGGGTCATCGTCTTGACCTGGACACAGACGCCCCTCTTCTGCGGCGAGCCCTCAGGCACTCGCTTCGTCTCATTCCTCATGGCGTTGTACGTGATGCGCAGGGCTGGCGCCTTCGTCTTCTTGCCGATTTTGCTCCTACCCTTGCGCACCAACTGATTTATGGTCGGCATATATATCTCCGCTACTCACTAGGCCATTATCAGGCAATCAAAAAGCCACCTAGTTACCAGCCGAACCTTTGCCTTTGCAGGCTCGCTTCGGCGTGAACCAGCTGGCCTTGGCGAGGCTCGCGCGCCACTGAATCTGAATTTGGCGCCGAGAAGCTAGTCTAACACACTCGACAATTGAGTGTCAACTATATCATCATTGGCCAGCACCCTCTCCTGATTGTTTCGTAGTCGCGTTACCTCCTCAATGCCATAGTGGCCAAGCCACGAGAAAATTATACAACCATACAATACCCTCCTTGCAACACCAGCAGCCAGCACATTACTTGGCCGTGGGGAGGGTGAACTTGAACGTGGAGCCTTTCCCCACCTCTGACTCAACCCAGATGCGTCCTCCGTGTGCCTCTACCAGGCGGCGGCATACCACCAGTCCCAGCCCAACACCCTCTACCTTGGTCTGGCCGGGAGCTTCAAGCCGCTGGAAAGGCTCAAATAGCCGCTTCTTCCCTTCGGGAGATATGCCGGCACCCGAGTCCTTTACACTTACGACGAGCGAGTCCCGTTCTTGGGCGACCGATATCCTGATGTAGCTGCCCTCCGGGGAATACTTGACGGCGTTGTTCATGAGGTTATGCAGTACAAGCTCAACCCTGAGGCGATCAGCTTTCACCTCGGGCAGGCCGTCGGGGATTGTGACGGTGATCCGGTGTGACCGGTGCAAGTCGTTGAACCTGTCTACCATGCCCCGCACGACGTCGTCCATCCTCAACGAGCTCCCGTCCAGCTTGATGCCGTGCGCCTGTATCCGCGACAGCTCCAACAAATTGTTCACTATGTCTGCCAGGGAATGCGCTTCCCAGAAAGCATCCTGCATGAGTTGCTCAGCGTCGCTTTCCGGTATTCGAGAGCTGTCGCTCAGCAGAGTATGCAGCGCCCCCAGCACCACTGTGAGAGGCGTCCGCAATTCGTGCGATACCATGCCAATGAAATCGTCCTTAAGTTTCTCAATAGTCTTGCGTTCCGTGATATCTTGCATGGCCTGCACCACGGCCACGACATCGCCCTGGGCATTCAGCACCGGGTCCAGATGGATCCGCAACCAGCGATTTCCTGATCGGGGTTCCTGCATCTCCACCTCGCGTGGCTCCTTGGTTTTCACGCAATCCGCAAACGGACAATTGGAAATAGGTGCTTTCAGACCGTGAACGACCTCACAGCACTTGCGTCCCACCATCTGTTCAGGAGTCGAATCAAACATCTCGGCCATGGCCCGGTTGGCCATGCTTATATTATGTTCGACATCCACGATAGACAGCCCTTCGCTCATAGAGTCGAAGGTCTGTTTCCATTCTCTGCGCGCCCTATCTGCGATATCGAAGGTCGTGGCGTTGACTATGGCAACGCCGACCATGCTGGCCAGGCTATCCAATATCTCAAGGTCGGCCCGTGTCAGTTGTCCCTTGTGTTGGGAATAGAAGCTTATGACACCGACGATAGCCCCGCTGGCCCTGAGAGGACAGGCGATAGAGAAGCAACCACCGAGCTCCGCAATGAACGGGTGTACTGCCCTTATCGCCGGGTCAAATCCAGTCCTCGTCTTAACCAGCCCTTCCCGGGCTGCATCAGCTATTATTGTTTGGTCGCAACTCAGTCTGATATGGTTCATTGTGGCATCGGCCAATTGCTCCAGCATATGGGAAGCGGTGAGCAGCTCCAGGTACTCCTTGCTGGCGTCCAGCCGCCATACAGACCCTCCTTCCATTCCCAGAACACCAAGGGCGCTGTCCAGCGCTGTAGAAGCCAATGATTTCACTTCCAGTGTTTTGGATAGCGCCTGACTCACACCATACAGGGCCTCCAACCTTGCTGCTCTATCTTTGGTCTCCTTTTCCATACGTTTGTGCTGCGTCAGGTCTACCACATAGCAAACAGCGGCGGGCCGGTCTCTGAACATCGTCGGTGCTCCGGTCATCTCCACGGCGACAGAGGAACCGTCCCTGTGCATAACGGTTATTTCCCTCAGAGAAGGTGTATGCTTCCCCTGCAACCAGAGCCGGACATCGGCAGAAACATCATTTCGGCAATCGGCGCCTATCAAATCAAGGAAGGATACTGATTGCAGTTCCTCCACGCTGCGGCCCGAAATCCGGGCCCACTCCCGGTTGGCAAATATGTGCACAGCCTCTCTCTCAGGCGTGTTCTGAAGCACAAAGACAGCCTCTCTGGCCCGACCGGCCGTTTGCACCAGGCTGTGGTAACGCTCTTCGGATTCGAGGTAGGCTTTCTCCAGTGCGGCCAGGGTCATTTTGCGGTCCGTAACATCGGTTATTGCCGAGCGTACACAGCCTTGGGCTTCTCTCCCAAGCTTGACATACACGCTCTCCATCAGCGCCTGGAACGGCCACCCATCATTCTTCATCAGCTTCAGTTCGCACTTCTGCCTTGATCCCGTTCTCGCGACAATAGCCAAATGGTCACGAAAGGCCCGCCGGTACTCACTGGCTATAAAGACCTTGAACCGGGACTGCAAAAGGTCCCGTTTTTCGGCCCCCAGAAGGGATGCTCCGGTGTGGTTGACGTCCACTATTGAACCCCTGCGGTCAAAGGTAAAGTATGCTACGGGAGAGAAGTCGTACAGGTCGATGTATTTCTTGCTTAGGGCTTCAGTCTCTTCCTTTGCCTGGCGTAGATCCCGGTTTTGCGCTTCCATCTCGGCTTGAGCTGTCTGGAGTTCTTGTATGCGTTTGTCCAGGTCTTGCGCCTGAGGAGGCCGAGTACTGTCTTGGGAAACAAGACGCTCTTCAGAGCAAGCTTTCAGGCGGCGACGTGATGCCGGTTTTGGCCTGTCCTTACCCATGTATTGGCTCACCCCCTTACATCCGCGTTGCGTTTCAAACCTAAGCGATCATCGCTGACCGAGCAGGAGCCCCATCATATTCACCATATCAGAGTATCATACATCGGTAAGCCTTGCGGGACACCGCAGATACGATGTCGGGCAATACTAGACGGCTTTTAGCATATACATGACCATCTTCCCTTTCAGGACGCTGTTTTGTCAAGCACTACCTGCCAGACGATTGTAGCCAAGGCGCCGGCTGCAGCACGTCTCTTTGATGTGCCTTTGAAAAAACTGCGAGGAAAGGAAACGGCAGTTGAGGAAAGTATGTTGAAAGCCGCCCAAAGCGGCAGGTCAAAGCATGCGGCTAGGAGTAAAAGGCAACAGACACAACCGGACCGGTATGCCCGGCCATCGTTGGCGTATACGGCGCCATATACAGCTCGGCACAATTATATTGCGCCTTGACCATGTCGCGCAGTTCTTCGCCATCTTCGATGCGGTCTGTGTAGTGCACCACCATATGCAGCGGCTTACTGGTATCAGCATAGTCCTTTATCATATCCACTAGCCTGGCCATCGCCTTGCGTGTAGTGCGCACCCTGCCCAGATTCTCCACCACCCCCGTTCCGTTAACTATGCCGATTATCGGCTTCACCTGCACCAACTCTCCAACCCAGGCAGTCTTCGGAGCCCGCCCACTCTTCATGAGATACTTCAATGTCTACATGGCCACAAGCAGACTTGAGCGGCGCGCCACGTCTTCTGCTACAGTGACGACCTCCGCTAGGTCCTTCCCGGCGGCAGCCGCACGGGCAGCTTCCAACACAGCGAAGCCTTCGGCGCCGGCTGCTGTCTTGCTGTCTACAACGGTAATCTCCAGGCCGGGAAATTCGCTCTTGACCAAATCCTTCGCTTGTCCCGCGGCGGAGTAAACTCCGGTAAGGGCGGCGGATACGACGATGCAGGCGATGCTGTCCGTTTTCTTCGCGGCTTTTCGGAACAGGTCGGCCATATCTCCGGGGCTCACGGTGCTGGTCGTGAAATCCTTAATGCTGGGGAACATCTTCCAGAACTGTTCAGAGGTCATGTCTTCCTTGTCTCGGTACCCTTTCCCATTGATATTCAAGCTCAATGGCGAGACGAATATACCGTATTCTTTGTACAGGTTGTCGGGCAAACAACTCATAGTATCGGTTACGATCGTCACGTTAGACATTGTCCTGGTCCCCCTCGATCCTCCTACATTACGCCACCGTCGACGCATATTACCTGGGCCGTGATGTAGCTGGCGCGTTCGGTGGCCAGGAAGCCTGCAAGTTCTGCCACGTCCTGCGGTCTGCCAAAGCGCTTCAGTGGTATGCGGGCCAATATCTCGTCTTGCCTCTCTTTAGGCAACCTGGCAGTCATCTCCGTAGTGATGAACCCGGGTGCGATGACGTTGGCGGTGATATTCCTCGACCCCAATTCACGCGCCAGGCTCTTCGTGAAGGCGATGAGCCCCCCCTTTGCCGCCGAGTAGTTTGCCTGGCCAACATTGCCTACAAGCCCCCCCACCGATGATATGTTCACCACACGTCCCCAGAACTGGGCCATCATAGAGCGCATCGCAAACTTGGTGCAGAGGTAAGCGCCACGCAGGTTCGTGTTCAGGACGTCATCCCAGGCCTCATCGGACATGCGCATCAGGAGAGCGTCCCTTGTTATGCCTGCGTTGTTTACCAGTATATCTATTCTGCCCCACCTGTCGATGACGCTCTGCGTCATCGCCTTTACAGCGCCAGCATCGGCCACGTTGGCTTTGGCCAGCATAGCCTGACCGCCGGCAGCTTCTATCTCGCCCACGGCTTTGGCCGCCTCAGCATCATTGGATACGTAGTTTACGGCCACCTTTGATCCCATGGCAGCAAGTCTCAGCGCTATGGCCCGTCCCAACCCTCTCGAGGCCCCGGTCACCAGGGATACTTTCCCTTGCAGTTCCTTTTCTGTATGTTCGTTCATTCGTACCGCCTCAGGACTATGCAACAGTTCTGGCCGCCCATGCCGAAGGAGTTGGACATGCATACGCTGACCGGTTTCCGCCGGGCTACATTCGGGACATAGTCCAGATCGCATTCCGGATCAGGGGTCTCATACGCGATCGTCGGTGGTAGTATGCCTGTATTGATGGTCATAACGGCAGCTACCGCCTCTACTGCCCCCGCGGCACAGGCCAGGTGGCCTATCATCGACTTGTTGGAACTCATCGGTATGCTGTATGCGCGGCTGCCGAACACCTTCTTGGTGGCAGCGGTCTCTGCGGAATCGTTGAGCTTCGTGGCGGTGCCATGTGCGTTTATGTAATCCACCTCATCAGGTGAGATCAACGCGTCCCGTAGTGCACTCTTCATCGCCACAGCCTGTGTTTCGGCGCTGGGAGCAGTCTCATTAAAGGCGTCGAAGGACCAACCGGCCCCGGCTAGCTCAGCCAGTATGTGAGCGCCCCGGCTGGCGGCATGCTCGCATGTCTCCAATATGAGTATACCCGCTCCTTCGCCGAATATCATACCGGTACGGTTGAGGTCGAAGGGACGGCACGCCTTTCTCGGGTCGGTCTCCTTCGGCAGCGCGCCAACCTTGCTCAAGCTGGCTATGGATACCTGGCTTATGCTGGACTCCGCACCTCCGGCGATAATCACATCCGCGTGTCCCAGGCGCATCAGGTTCAATGCCGCACCCAGTGCATCGCTGCCACTGGCGCAGGCGCTGTTGATGCTGGTGTTGGGACCTTTGGCCCCAACCTCCAGACCTACCTGCGAGGGGACCATGCTCGCGGCTATCTTATTAATGAATAGAGGGTCTATCCTCATCGGCCCTTTGGCTTTCATGATGTCCCACTGTTGGCAGATGAGCGATATCATGCCAGAGGTCGCGATAACCACGCCCACCCTCTCGGCGTTTTCCTTGGACATATCTATTCCGGCTGATGTCAGGGCCATCCTGGCGGCAGCTATGCCAAATTGGCTGGCCAGGGATGTGCGGTCTGCGCGCTTGATATGCATGTAGTTTGTCGGCTCGAAACCCTTGACCTCGGCCGCGAGCTTGGTGGGATAGGCTGTGGTGTCGAAGTGCGTAATGGGCCCGATGCCGCATTTGCCATTGACTAGCCCATCCCAGTACTCACTTACAGAGAGGCCAATGGGCGTTATCGCCCCCAGCCCCGTGATAACTATTCTTTTACTTTGCACTCGCGTTCCCCCATTGTTAAGCGCCACCGGGCATGACCTGCGTCAGAGACATACCACCATCTATAACGATTACCTGCCCTCGTATCATGTTGGACTCATCGTTGCACAGAAAGGCGACCAGATTCGCGATATCCTCACCACGCACCATTCTGCCCGCCGGAGTGCTAACGTTCCAATTTCGCGCCGGCATGTCCTTGGTATACATGCGCAAGGCATCGCTCTCCACAGCCCCTCCTGACACACCATTCACGCAGATGCCTTTTGGAGCAAGCTCTACAGCAAGATAACGAGTGAGGGCCTCCAGGGCTGCCTTAGAGACGCCAACAGACGTATATACCGGCAGCACCATTCTGGAGCCCAGGCTGGATATAGTCACCATTTTCCCGCCGTTTTTCATCAGCGGCGCTGCACGTTGGGCACACATCAGGAACGCCTTAGCGTTTATGTCCATGGTCCAGTCCCAGCCCTTAACATCCAGTTCCATGGCAGAGCGGGCGACACCGGAGGCGGCATTATTGATAAAAATATCCAACCGCCCGAACTTCTCCTCCACCTCCTTGAACATCGCCCCCACCTTCTCCGGGTCTCCGACGTTGGCCTTGATAGTGTGAGCAGTTACGCCAAGTGCAGCGGCTTCTTTTGCCGTGGCTTCGGCCGTTTCCCTTTTCCGGAAGTAGTTGATGATTACATCGGCCCCGTCACGGGCAAGCCTGAGCGTGATAGCTCGCCCGATCCCGCGCGAGCCGCCGGTGACGAGCGCGACTTTGCCCTTCAGCGACATGTTTCTCCCCCCCCAGGTTTATTGCCTGCTTAGCCTACTTTGCTGCCTTTTTCGGCCACCTTGCGGTCGATATATGCGACGAAGGCACCCATGGTCTTTATCTCCTGAAGGTCTTCGTCCTTTATCTCGATGTCGAAGGCTTCTTCAACACCAACCAGTATTTGAACTATATCCAGTGAATCAGCGGCAAAGTCTTTGAAAGTGGCTCCATCGCTGAAATCCACTTCCTTGCGCAGCACCTTGTTGACTATGCCCTTTAAGGTCTCCTCAGTAGTTGCCATAGCTACTCCTTCTAGTGTCTTTTCCTCTTTCCCTTCGACTAATCGAACCGTAGCTCCTTATTTCAAGCGGCAGACGAGGCCAGTTTTGCCCGGACCGCCGCGAACTCTGCCTTCATCGCGCCTACCAGATCGCGCTCGTATGCAGTCTTTGCCTGCTCGATAGTATGTGCGACATCCTGCCACATGCTGCGCCCGTGGCCCACACAGGATATCCCGTTGACAGCCAGGAGAGGCCCCCCACCACGGACGTCGGAGATGTTGGTGGCCACAAGCAGGTCGTTCACCATCTTCTTGAGCTCGGTGTCTGAGATCTTGTTCTTAAGCCGTTCCTCCAGCCACTTGCACAGGACCTTGCCGAGGTTTTCGGTGTACTTGACTACTATGTTGCCAACGAAGCCGTCGCAGACGATGATGTTCGCCTTGCCCAAAGGCAGGTCATATCCCTCGACATTGCCGATGAAGTTCAACCCGCTCTTCTTGAGCAGAGCATGGGCGCTGTTTACTGCCTCGTTCCCTTTGCCTTCCTCCGCACCTATGCTCAACAGAGCTACAGTCGGATTGGGTATGTTCATCATTTTCCTGGCGAACACTGTGCCGACCACGGCGAAGTCCAGCAGCATCTCCGGCTTGCAGTCAACATTCCCCCCGAGGTCCATGACCATGGTGTTGGGCGCAAACCCCAGGAACGGCCCGCCGACGACCGGACGGGACACGCCTTCGATCGTCCCGAGCACCTGTAGTGCGGATGCCACTACCCCTCCAGTAGGCCCTACACCTATTACGGCGTCCGCCTTGCCTTCCTTGACCAGCTTGGTGGCTACCAGTATCGAAGCATTTCTCTTCTTGCGCAACGTGTACGCAGGATGCTCACCCTCAAGAAGATATTCATCAGTATGGACAATGCTTATCCTGTCCCCAGCGCCGCCGTTCTTGGATAGCTCCTTCTTGATCAGGTCCTGCGGCCCGACCAGTATTATGTCCACGCCATAGTCTCGTGCGCCAGCGACCGACCCTTTTACAATTTCCGCCGGGGCGAAGTCACCGCCCATTGCATCAATAGCTATTCGCATCCGTCCTCCTCACTCTTGTTAATAGTGTATTTCATGATGCACTAACTGTCCTCAGGCTGCTGATTCTAGCGGGGAAACTATAGCATATACCTGCGACATCTCTCCCCCATGACATCCTGACCATTCTACCAGGAATGGCTCAATGCGCCCTTGCCGCACACGCTATGGCAATTGCTTGCGTGACTGTGGCTGCACGATGTGAAACCCGGGCACACCAGCGCCAGCTTCTTGCGACAGGAGTCCTTTACTGCCGCTTTCGACTCGCTGGACCCATTTCCGACCAACTCGAACACATGCGCCGGGCATGATATGACACATTTCCCGCAGCCATCGCATGCGCCGTTGTCCACGGTAATGAAATAATCGCCTGTGCCATCACTGTAACCGTACTGCGCCCTGGACATCTCGCTGGATTTCTCTCCCAGGCATCTGTCCCTGGCGAACAACGCTGCGCCTATCGCTCCGGCGAGCTGCGGGTCCTCACACAACAGCGGTTTCAGCCCTACCTTCCCTGTTATCTTCGCCACCATGCCCCTGTTCTTGGCGATTCCTCCGCTTATGCTGAAATCAGCCTCTATCTTGACCCGTTTGAGCAGGTTGAAGCAGCGTGTGGATATGGCATCATTTAGTCCGGCGAGTATGTCCTTCTTGGCTACTCCTTTCCTGAGATACGCGATGGCCTCGGACTTGGCAAATACCGCACAAATGGTATTGAACGGGATAGCGCCGTTGGACTGCAATGCCAGATCGCCTATTCCCGTCAGCGGCACATTAAGCACCTCGGCGATCATCTCCAAGAACCTACCGGTGCCACCGGCGCACTTGTCGTTCATTACGAAGTTCGTTACGCGTCCCCGGTCATCCACCTTGATGGCTTTGCAGTCTTGCCCTCCCATATCGAGGATGGTCCTGACCGAAGGGAAATACCAGTTTATACCACGAGCATGGCAGCTTATCTCGGACACGTTCTCACGGGCAAATGGGACCAGCACCCGGCCGTATCCCGTGGCCACAGTGTAATCAACGTCTTTTAAGGTCAAGCCAGTGCCCCTCAAAGTCGCATCCATGGTTGCAAAAGAGGTCTTAACGCTTTCAGGGCCGGTATCGCCAATATGAGTCGAGAGCAGAGCGCCGTCTTTGATGACCACTGCCTTGGACGCCCGAGACCCTATATCTATGCCAGCGACTATCATCTAATCGCTCCCTGTGCCTTCACTGGCTGCGAGGGCTGCACCCAACGCCGCTACAGTCTGCGGCGACTCAGGCACCAATACCTTGATGCTCAGCTCTTCCTCCAGTATCGCCACAAGCCCGGCGTTCAGTGCCACACCACCAACGACGAGAACATCTTTTTCTATGCCGACCCTTTTGCACAACGAAGCCAACCTGCCAGCCACAGCATAGTGTATCCCGGCTGCTATGTCGGCCTTGGGGGTTGGCGGATCACGATGCACATGTGATATGACCTCGGACTCCGCGAATACGGCACACGTGCCGCTGATATCCGCCCGTCCTTGCGCCTGCAACGACAGGCTGGACACCTCGGGCAAAGTCATAGCCATGAGCCTGGCCATCTGCTGCAAGAACAGGCCTGTCCCTGCGGCGCATTTATCATGGTTGATGGAATCCGTCAGGTGGCCGCCTTCATCCACCTTGACCACGGTGCAGCTCTCACCACCGATGTCTATCACCGTTCGCACGGAATGGTACAGATAATGTGCTCCCATGGCCAGACATGTGGCGGCAGTTTTGTGCCCCTTGCTAAACGACAGCCCTTTGCCACCAACGCCGGTCGAGACCACGCACAGGTCCGGGTTGGACCTTATTCCAGCCCGCTCCAGCGCTTCCTTTATTGCGGCTTTCGCGCCAGCCTCAGCATCATCAGCAGAAGCTATGATGGATGTCCCAAGGACACGATCGCCGTTGATGATAACGGCCTTCGTCGTCACGCTCCCGATATCCACACCAGCGACTAAAACATGCGTGCCGGCGGTCGCCTTTACGTGCGGCTTGCTCAATTGCTCGAAGAAGCGCTCCAGCGCCTCTCTAATCTCTTCTTCGCTGTTTATCGTAGGGTCGACGAGGTCACAGTCTATCGTGACCATAGGCACATTTATCTCAGCCAGAGTATCCTTGAAAAGCTTTATCGTGGCGCACGTGTGACGGCACCCCATGAAAGCCCAGTACACCGCGCCATCCACCTTGTACTGTTTGGCATGATCAGCCGTCTCCTTAAGCACCTTGTCCGTCAGCGGGCCGTACATTGTCCGTCTTTCAGGTATCAGGTCCGCCTTCCTGGCCACGCTCTCCAGCGGTCGAGATGGGTCCAGCCTATCGTTGTTCCAGTAAGTGAACAACGGCTCAACAGTGCTGACTGCGCCGTGCTCCTGGTATAGGCGTTCCAAGAACCCGATCATGTGCATGGGCGGTACGAAGAGCGTCATGAGCCGGTGCTTCTCCTCCTTGACCGCACCCTTGCCCTGTTTCACCATATCGCTCAGTTCCTTGTGTACTGCCTCCAGGTATTCAACAGCCTCCGGCTGTCCCGGGAAAAGGTAGTCAACGGACAGCAGCTCCAGAAAACCAAGAGCATGGAACGGTGAAGGTATTGCCTTGCGAAGCTCGCATATTTCATGCAGGAGCTCTATTTCCCTGTTGGTCCGCACTATGGACTCGGAGAGCTTGTCCCAGTTCATCTTGTGCCCGGACCTCTCCTCCAGGAAGCGCACCAGCTCTTGCAGCTCGGAGACGAAATACTTTATCTCCAGCTTACTGTCCTGGAACGGGTGGTCGAGGAAGAACCCCGGGCGACGGTTTATTTCGGCGATCAACTCGCCGCTCTTGGCCGTATTGTCGCAGATGAGATTCGACCAGAGCACTACATCGGGTCTGGGTAAGGCGTTGATCTTGAACGCGCCCGCCAAGCCCCTGTGCGGCGAACATATCTCCGGGGCCAGGCCCAACTCCGCACCCGCCGCCAGCACCTCTGATTGGGCCCCCAGGAATTCCGCCGCGAGCCATGTGGTCAGCTCAGTGTGCATCGGGATTATGTCCATCGCGTAAAGGACTTCGGTCGGGAAGAACACCGTATGCGAAGCGAGGAAGCCGCCTTCCTCGCGGGCTCGAAGCACCCTGCTGTAATACTTCTCCAGCAGTTGGTAATACTTTATGTCGCTCTGGCGCGCCAGCGGATTAAGCCGGCTCATCCTGCCTATAAGCCGGCATGCTTTGACCAGAGATTCCACCCGGCTGCCCTGTCGTTCTGTGCTGATCACGACTTCTTCGCCTCTATCATTTCCAAAAATGCCTGGACCCTGGTACGGATCTGTCCCGAGCCTGAGGTCGCATACTCGACGTCCAGCGAAAGCAGCGGTATATCGCGAGCTTTCAGCCGTTCGGACAGTAAAGGCAGATCATGGGCGTACGGCACACAATACCGTATTATCTGGCTGATAACACCATCCACCCGGAAATCGCGGGCAAGCCCAAGTATACGGTTAAACCGTTCTTCCGAGGGGAACATGCGGGCACAGGGGAAGTTGCTGAGATAGCGCCTGGAGATGGCCTCCAACGGCGTCCTGCTGCCATCCAGGACCACCGGGTCAGACCAGTACCTCGTGCTCGTACACAGCTCGTCGGTCACAACCAATGCGCCGAGCTCTTCAATGGACTTAATGAACTCGGGGTTGTTCATAACGCTGCCGGCAACCATGAGCCTCCATTTGCCCTTCAACTTCCGGCCGGAGGCATCAAGTTCATCCAGTAGCCGCCGAAGTTCTTCGTTGAACCGTTCCTTTGACATGCGGAAGCTGCTGTCAAGGATCTCCAGGGTCTCTGCTCCACTCACAGGAGGGTTGTCCAGTTTCCGCATCTCATATAAACGGGCGAGCAACCGGCGGGACTCGTTGAATACCTCGATGGAATGCAGCAACTGCTCGTCACTTATTCTTACCCCGAGGTGTTGCTCCAGGTGCTGTTTGAACTCCAGCACTTGCTGATAATAAAGCTCTTGCGCCCTCTCGGTCATCTTGCGTGGAACTGTGATTACATGGTCGAAAGGCGTTCCAATATAGTGCCGCCACAAGTCGAAAAGCCGCCTCACCCCATCACATGTGGACCCACCCACTATTCCATCCAGGTAACTATACTCGCCCTTCAGGCCCATCTGAAGACAACTGCGCGTGAACGAGCAGTTGTTAATATACATGTAGGCATTCCCGTCATTGAGCTCTGTCTCTTGATTGTACCCGGTTATCCTGACAGGCAGTATGCCTGCGGCATGCAGCACTTCTTCAGGAACATACGTGCAGAGCCAGCCAAAGACCTTGTTCCCCCGGCTTTTGTACTTCAGCACCTCCTCGGTCTTTGGGAAAGCCCGGTTTATCTCCCGGAAACGCTCCAAGGCCTGCAGTTCAACTTTGTCTTGAGCGATGTTTGTCGTAGCCATTTCCTTCCACCGCCTGGCCAAACAACGATACCTAGTTTAACTATGCCTCCGCGCAAAAGTCAAGGTTTCGAGATATATCTGCGTCGCTCGTACGGCCCGCCCACAACTCGTTAGCAGGTATGCCGTAAGACGGGATAGGGCCTGCTAGCACTATTGCCTTTCTTACTTAATGGTAACGAGCCAAGGGGAGTGCTTGAGAACCTGGAGGCAGAAGTCGTTTACGCGAGCTGCGCTTCCTCCAGGTAACTGGGGACGGACACGTCCCAACGCAACTCATCTTTGATGAACGTGGCGAAACTTCGGGCCGCGCCAGATTCACCATGGACAACGAACACCTGTTTCGGCGGTCTACGTATACCTGAAAGCCATTTGAGGAGTCCCTGCCTGTCGGCATGGGCCGAAAACCCCGAGATTTGCACTATCTTCGCCTTCACCGGGTACATCTGGCCGTGGATCCTGACCTGTTTGGAGCCGTCGACTATTTCTCTACCGAGAGTGCCCACGGCCTGGTAGCCAACAAAGAGTATAGTGCTTTCCCCTTTTGAAATATTGTTTGCCAGGTGGTACTTTATTCTGCCTCCGGTGCACATGCCAGAGCCGGCTATTATCATTGTCGGGCCATTTACACCATCTATAGAACGTGAGTCTTCCACTGTCCTGACCATGGTCAGCCCTGGCAGGCGAAACGGCGAATTGCCGCCCTCCACGAGCCCCACCATATCGCGATCAAATAGCTCAGGGTGCTGCTCAAAAACCCTGGTCACGCTTACGGCCATTGGACTGTCCAGGAATACTTTTGTCCGCGGGATACGCCCTTGCATCAACAGTAGATTCAAATGATATAGCACTTCCTGCGAACGTTCCAGTGCAAACGAGGGGACTATTACATTTCCGCCTGTAGCAGTGGTGTGCCTTATCACATCGGCGAGTTGCTGGCCGATTATCTCGGAACCGCTATGCACTCGATCCCCATAAGTTGACTCGACCAACACGTAATCCGCGCCCTCGAAGACCGTAGGGTCACGCAGTATGGGCACGTTCCAGCGGCCGACATCACCCGAAAACAGGACAGCAGTCCTGTCACCGTTGCGAGCGATCTCAACCTTTATCATCGCAGCGCCGAGAACATGACCTGCCTCATAGTATGTGGCCTGAACACCT
Organism: Chloroflexota bacterium; assembly: GCA_016190755.1. Classification (GTDB taxonomy): domain Bacteria; phylum Chloroflexota; class Dehalococcoidia; order JACPPY01; family JACPPY01; genus JACPPY01. The sequence goes on from JACPPY010000053.1 coordinate 76,157, forward strand.
TTTCCCAGGGCCACAGGACTCTTGTACGACACGGACGTTACCAGTGGAAGCGTATCCTGGACGTCCTCTATGGTGTACAGTGGAACATACGGATGAGGGCTCTTCCTGCCTTCGCGTTCGTGTCTCTTTCGCTTCTGCTCCACATCTTCTTGCTGGATATGCGCCGAGTCCTTCAGCATGATCTCGACGATGTCTGCAGTGGCCGGCGTGCAATATATCCGCCCACGGAAGCCATCACGAACAAACCTGGGCAGGAACCCGCAATGGTCCAGGTGGGCATGAGTCAGGAGCACAGCATCAATGCTCCTCGGAGGTACAGGAAACGGGTCCCAGTTCCTGACTTTAAGGTCCCTCTCCTGGTACATGCCGCAATCCACTAGCAGCCTGAAACCATCGGCCTCCAGGAGGTACCGTGATCCAGTTACGTTTTGTGCTGCCCCGAGGAATGAAAGCTTGATCGAGTGCATCTCACAATTCGTCCGAGTTCGAGCACGACTCTACTATGAAGCCGGTCGGAAGTCAACGACGCTCAGCTCGAGCGTTTCTTTGTCTCCCCAATGGTTTACCTGGGCAGAATATACAATATCGATGTGCCGGCTCAGGTCAGACAGGCGGGCAGCCGAGTCAAAGCTGATGGCTGGCCAGACAACTTTGCCCTGCCGCAGCTTAAGTTTCAGGTGTTGGCCTCCGTTTCCGACCACACGGGCGTCCAGCATTTCCAGGTTGCGGCCAAGGAACACCGGTGCAGGGTTGCCCTGTCCAAAGGGGGCAAGGCGTTGCAGTAGCGGGAAGGTCTCACCTACCATGGCATAAGGCTCAGCCTCAGCATCGATCAAGACCTCAGGGCTGAGATCAACGCCGGACAGCTTCTCTCGTGCACATTCGAGAAGCCTTTCTCTAACCTGGCCGATGTTTTCTGTCCGAGTGCTGAAGCCAGCCGCCCCGGGGTGGCCGCCAAACTGCAGGAAAAGGTCAGAACACCCGGTCAGGGCGGAGATCATGTCAAACCCCGGTATGCTGCGACAACTTCCCCGGGCATTCGTCTCACCCACCTGCAGCACGGCAACTGGCCGGCGAAACTCATCCACTAATTTACCGGCCACCAGGCCACAGATGCCCGGGGGAAACTCGGCATCGTACACCATAAGCAGCGGCTGGTCGGCCTGCGCAGCCAACACCTGCTGTCTGGCCCTTTTCCAATGGAGTTCGGCCAGTGACTGGCGTTCCCTGTTTATGCCTTCAAGCCTCTCAGCAAGCTGCCTAGCTTCTTCAGGCGATGAGTTATGCAGAAGCTGATAGCCAATAGCGGCATGCTCGATTCTGCTGGCGGAATTCAATCTGGGAGCCAGCCCCCAGGCGACGCCGTTCGAAGATACTCTGCCCAGCTCCAGGCCAGCGCTCTGCAGCAAGGCCAGTATCCCGGGCCTTTTGGTGGAGTTTATGGCATCGAGGCCTCGTTTGACCAGGAACCGGTTCTCGTCCACCAGCGGCGACATGTCGGCTATAGTGCCAAGAGCCACGAATGCGTAGGCGTCTTCCGACACCACCAGTCTGCCGGCACTTGTCCCAATAGCTTGAAGCAGCTTGAACGCGACTCCAACACCGGCCAGGTGAGGGCAAGGGTACCTGGATTCAGGTCGCTTCGGGTCTACGACCGCACAGGCGTCGGGAATCTCTCCCGACACCGTGTGATGGTCGGTGATCACCACGTCGATGCCCATGCGTTTCGCCCTGTCCACTTCGACAGGCGATGTTATACCGCAGTCCACAGTTATGACCAGTGACACACCGTTACGGCGGAACTCTTCGAGTGCGGTGGCGTTGAGGCCATGACCTTCATCCGCCCTGTGCGGCAGATAGGGAGTCACATTGGCGCCCATGGCACTGAGTCCTTCCACCAGCACGATTGTGGCAGTTATTCCATCTGCATCGAAGTCGCCAAACACTACGATCTTGTCGCCTGAAAGAAGGGCCCTGAAGATGCGGGAAAGGGCCTGAGGCATATCAGGCAACAACATGGGGTCATGGGATAGAGAGGGGTCGCATGAGAGAAACACCTGCTGCTCTGATGGGTCAGAGATACCCCGGTTATAAAGGAGTTGCACCAATAAGCGCGGGAGTTTGGAGTTCAGCAATAATTGCTCCGGGCAGGGAGGCAATACTTTCCATTTGTTACTATGGCTCACCGGACTACCTATTCCGATCATCCTCCACAAACCGGCGCAAGACCAGGGCGGAGTTATGGCCTCCAAAGCCAAAAGAATTGCTCAACGCTGCGTTTACTATGGCCTCTCGTGGTTTATTCGGAACATAGTCAAGATCGCATTCCGGGTCCGGGTTGGTCAGGTTTATGGTAGGCGGTATCACACCGTGAGTGATGGTCATGGCACACACGATAGACTCTATGGCGCCAGCGGCCCCAAGCAAATGGCCCATAACAGACTTCGTTGATGATATCTGTACCTTGTAGGCGTACTCGCCAAACAGTGATTTGATGGCGACTGTTTCCGCCTTATCGTTGATCGGCGTTGAGGTCCCGTGCGCGTTAATGTAATCAATGTCCGAGGGTTTCATCTGTGCGCTGTTCAACGCGCGCTGCATGGCCCTGATCGCGCCCTCTCCATCCGAAGATGGTTGCGTGATGTGGTGTGCATCCGCGCTGGCCCCATATCCTGCCACCTCGGCATATATCCTGGCCCCCCGGCTCAGGGCATGTTCCATTTCTTCCAGGATCAGGGCTGCGCCACCCTCCCCGATGATGAACCCGTCGCGGGCAGCATCGAAAGGGCGGGACGCCTGCTGTGGTGCGTCGTTGCGTGTGGAAAGTGCTCCCGCTGAGTTGAACGCGGCGAAGGCAATAGCTGCGATGGCTGCTTCAGCACCTCCGGCTACCATAGCGACAGCGTCCCCACGGCGGACTATCTCGCTCGCTTCCCCAACAGCGTCGCTGCCGCTCGAGCAGGCTGATGAGGCGCAGAAGTTAGGCCCTTTCGCACCGAGCATTATCGAAACCTGGCCCGCGCCTGCATCGGATGTCATCATGGGAGCCAGAAACGGGCTTATCCTGCTTGGCCCTCGTTCTGTCAGTACCCTGAACTGGTCGGTGAGCGTGGTCAATCCACCGATGCAGTTGCCTATGATCACGCCGACCTGGTCGGCTCTACCGTTGGAGATATTCAAGCTTGCGTCCCGCGCGGCCAACAGACTGGCGGACACAGCAAATTGCGCGAACCGGTCCATGCGCCGGGCTTCCTTTCGATCCATGTAGGCTAGAGGATCCCAGTTCTTGACCTCGGAGGCTATCTTCGTTTCCAGCTGGCCTGGGTCGAAGAGCGTTATGGGAGCTACGCCAGACTTACCGTCGAGGAGCGCCTGCCACATGTCGTGCAGCGTTTGCCCTAACGGACAGACCACTCCCATTCCCGTAATGACCACACGCCTTTGGGTCTGAACCATGTTCATGGACTCCTAGCTGTTGCCGTGTTTCACGCTTGATCATATATCATAAGCTTTTGCCTGTGATCTCTTCAAGGGGCTTGCAGTCCAGGGCTTATGCGTTCTAAATAAGCGAAGGGGGGCTCTCGATGGATAGAATGGAGATATGTAACGTCCTCATTCGAAATCCAAGGAGAGCCCAATGCATTGTATCGTCGCACAGTCTATCCC
>JACPPY010000058.1 GCA_016190755.1 Chloroflexota bacterium
CTGAGCGGCATCCAGGGGGAATATGGTAAGGTACGGAGCTACGAAAGCCCATTCTTCGTCGCTCACATCTGTGGGGTAAGGTTTTCTTGGTCTCATACATTAGTGTACCAACACCTTGCCCTTAGTTCATAACAAGCTCTAGACGACCTGGTGGCACAGAACAAGATCTTCCTGGACCAGGTCGTGATTGAGCGGTCGAATATCGAGGAGACCGGAGAGTACGACCTGGAAGGCCTGTTCGTGCGACTGGGCTTCGCCATAGACTCGGTAGGCGCTAAAAGGATCGTATTGGATACCATTGAGGCCCTGTTTGCGGGCCTGTCTAACGCCGGCATAGTGCGCTCGGAGCTGCGGCGTCTGTTCCGCTGGCTGAAGGACAAGGGAGTGACGGCGGTCATCACCGCCGAGCAAGGACAGCAGGGCGAGCTGACGCGCTACGGCCTTGAGGAGTATGTCTCAGACTGCGTGATACTGCTCGACAACCGCGTGAAGGACGAGCTATCCACGCGCCGGATGCGCATCATCAAGTACCGCGGCTCCAAACATGGTACAAACGAATATCCTTTCGTGATAGATGAGCGCGGCTTCTCAGTACTGCCCGTAACCTCCCTTAGCCTGGAGCATGCCGTGTCAACGGAACGTGTGTCCACGGGTATCGCCGGGCTGGATGAGATGATGGACGGCAAAGGGTATTTCAAGGGGAGCAGCATACTCCTGGTCGGAATGGCTGGCACGGGCAAGACCAGCGTGGCGGCACATTTCGTGGATGCCGCATGCCGGCGCGGCCAGCGCTGTCTGTACTTCGCCTCGGAGGAGTCGCCGCAACAGATCATACGCAACATGCGGTCCATAAGCATAGACCTGGAGAACCATATTAAGAGAGGTCTGCTCCACATCCAAGCTGCGCGGCCCAGCATGCAAGGTCTCGAGATACACCTGGTAACAATGCAGCGTGCAACCAATGAGTTCAAGCCTGACATAGTGGTGGTCGATGCCTTGACCGACTACATCTCAATGGGTTCGGCCCATGATGTGAGGACTATGGCCCTTCGACTGGTGGACTTCTTCAAGTCCAGCCAGATAACGGCACTGTTCACGGCCTTGATAGCAGCCCACAATGAGCCGACCGATATGGCGGTAGGAATATCCTCCGCCTCCGACGTCTGGATAAGGCTGACGAATGTCGAGAGCAACCTGGAGAGCAACCGTGTGATAACGCTGGTAAAGTCCCGCGGCATGCCGCACTCCAACCAGATGCGTGAGTTCAGTATAACGAACAAAGGCGTCGTACTGCTGGATATACCTGTGACCGGCACCGGGGAAATGCTGTTGGGCAGCGCACGTATCGCAAGGCAGGAGCAAGAAAAAGCCGAGGCCTTACGGCGACAGCAGGAAGCGGAGGCCAAGCAGCGGACGCTGGATCAAAAGAGGAAGGCCCTTGAGTCCCAGGTCGAGTCCTTGAAAGCGGCCTTCGACGTTGAGGCCGAAGAAATAAACACGGATATAAGCAAGGAGAAGCAGCGCGCGAAGGCCTTAGCCAACGGCGTCAAGCGGCTGCAGGAAAAACGCACGGCAAGGAGCACGTACGGCTGCCTTCACACCCAAACCAATCCAGGTATCTGGTGCAACAGTATGGGAGTGTGCACAAACGTCAGGTCCACCCTCACCTTAATCCCCATCCGCCTCAGGCGGGTACCCACGGAGTGGGTGTGGAGAGAGCTAGATTGGGGGGTATTGCATCACTCCCGTTAGCTGTGTTTCATTTTACTTGGAATAGTTTAGCACGATCAGCCACCGGAGACTTCTGTCGAACAAGCCACCGGGACAAGAGGGAGACGTCGATTGGCCACGAGCACTAAAACAAGAAGGATAACAACGAGCAAACCGAAGAAGGTGAAACAGGACACATGGGAGCTAAGGCTATACATCGCCGGCCAGACGCCGAAGTCCGTGACCGCTTTCGCCAACCTGAAGAAGTTGTGCGAGGAGCACCTCAAGGGGAAGTACTCCATAGAGATCGTCGACCTCTTAGAAAACCCCCGGCTGGCTGCCGGAGACCAGATACTGGCTGTGCCTACGTTGGTCAGGAAGCTGCCGGAGCCCATAAAGAAAATCATAGGCGACCTCTCTAACACCGAGCGCGTGCTGGTGGGGCTGAACCTGGTGCCAGGCAAGGAGAAGGGGCAAAGCAAACAATAAATTAGCCCGAGGAAGGCCTCGCCCGGCCTCCATGCGCCATTTCAAGGACCCGGAGCAAACCTCTCTGCTAGCTTACAGGCCAGGGCTTATGCGTTCTAAGGTGGAACGAAGGTCGAGACTGCAATGTTGCTGTTCAGCTTGGCGTTGGTGTAGGGTTGGGGAACGAGGAGGGCGAGGGCATCTTGAGGGTGTCTGCTGTAGACGCGTAGCCTCTTGGCGATGGAGCGATAGCCCGCCCAGTGAAGCAGAGAAACTACTGTGTCCCTGAGCATGCACAGC
>JACPPY010000059.1 GCA_016190755.1 Chloroflexota bacterium
CACGTTCTGACCTCGGGCTTAAGGCACCATCCTTTCTCGAGCTACTTCGCCAGCCGACGCACCTCCATTTTCATCCTTTGTGGTGGCAGTTGAAAAGTGACATGGAACGTTCTACCTTTTGCTTCACGTTGCCCATGGATAAGGAGTCGCAAAACACCAATCCTCCGGTCCCATGAGCCAGTCTCTGGCAACCAGAAGCTGGGGCTTTCAGCAACTTTGGAGTCCGGTGGCAACGGAGCTTTGGCCCTGGCTCAGAGCCCTTCGATGATCTTGATCTTGTAACGTTGCGGCAAGGTCCTGCCGAGGTCGGTTCTGACCCAGAGAGTAGTGCCGGCGGCTCTTTCCCCTACCGCAGGATAAACGATGGCTTTGACCTGATAGGGACGGTACTTCTCTTTGCCAGCCGCCAGACTGCGGATGGTAATCTGACACTCCTTGCCGATGGGAAGTTCGTCATGCCTGAGAACAAAGGTATCGTACTGTTTGCTCATTTCTTCACCCCTGGTCCTCGAACCCGTACTTCGTCCAGTTCTGTACAACTTTGTCCTGTATATCCTTGGGATACATTTCGCGGAATGAGACGCGGGAGGGTACGGCCCCTTCCCAATCTATCGGCCAGGTGCAATCGTATATGGCCTTGGCTCCCATGTGCCACTTCCGCTCTTCCTGGCTGATGAAGGGGTTCAGCGGTGAAGGCTCAATGGCCTCGCCGTAGATGTGGACATTCCGCTTGGGATGACACTTGGAGGCGAAGGCATGAATGACTTCCTGCATATTGAATACATCGACATCGTCTTCGACCACGAATGTGTTGTAGACGCCCATGCGGGCGGCGGCGAAAGCGTGTCCGATCTGGTTGGCGATGCCCTTGTACACGGGCTTGACAGCGATGACAGCCATCATGGTAGCGGACTCAATTGGAACGTAGACATCCACGAATGGAATGGCGTTCATCTTGAGGACTTTCTTGATAAGCAACTCATAGTCCATGCTGCGCACGATGGTGTCGCTGGTGACCGGAACGCCCATGCAGGTCACTGTCAGGATAGGGTTCTTGCGGTAGGTCACTGCGTTGATCTTGTAGGTTGTGCTCGGCTGGCGAGGGTCGGAGCGGTAACCAGTATACTCGCCGAACGGCCCTTCCAGCGTCGTCTCACCGAGAAGCATCTCACCTTCAAGAACGATTTCGGATTCCGACGGGATGAGCAAATCGTTCGTCTCGCACTTTACCAGCTCAACCGGCTTCTCCCTGACGGCGCCGGCGAGGTCAACCTCGCTCTTGCGGCCGAAGGCGCGGGAAGCGCTCATGATGGAACAGATTGGGTCCATGCCGATAGCGATGGCGATGGGCATGTTCCGCTTCTTTGGAGCATAAACGCGGTTGAAGATGTCGAACTGGTGGGTATACGGCTCACAAAGCCCGGCCAGGTGGCAAGGACCGGCAATCATCAGACGGTACATGCCCCAGTTGGTCCAGTCCTTCGTAGGGTCATGGCAGATTACGGCGTGCCATGTGCCAAGGTAACGGCCGCCGTCCCCTTCGTGAATCATCGGGGCCGGGAAGTCGAACAGGTTTACATCCTTGCCCTTGACGACAACCTCTTTGCAGGGACCGTCTTTTACCACGACAGGTTTTACGGGCTTGGCCAGGCGGCGCTCGTACTCAGATCTGATTTTCCTGTACGGTGTATCGGCAGGCATCCCCATGGCAATAGCCAACCGGCGGTGCGTTCCCAGGGGCTCGGCAAAAATGCGGAAGCCATCCGGATAGTCCTTTATCTTCTCGAAAAAAGGCGCCGGCTTGAGAAGCTCGGATGTCCGTCGGACTATGGCGCCTATTTCCAGATCCCAGTCTACAGTATCCTTGACCCGCACCAGGTCCCCACTTTTCTCCAGCGCCTTTATGAACGCTCGATTGTCGTCAAAAACCATGTGATCTCACTCCTTTAGCGTCCCTTGAATGTAACCGGTTTCCTCAGAGCAGAACTCACCGGGTCGGACCTCAGCGAGGGTTGAGACCGGACAACAACAACTGAATATTGGAAATGCGCCTTCTCCTTTTCTTTGCAATGAGCGTAAATACTCTGGAAACATCGGCCATGAGTCCTCTGGATTGCTCGCCGGCACCTTGATAAAACCGCGCAATCCTCTCCTCCATGTCGATAGCAGCCTCAACAGCCTCTTTAAAGGAAATCCCTTTGGCCGGCGTTTCTTCAAACGCAAAGTCAACCGGGTCAACATCGAAGGCGAAGCAGCCCTCAATGGCATCCGTTATGACTCCGTAATAGGCGCGCTCTATCTGGGTAATGTGCTCTGTATTTTCCTTGACTAAAGTCAGCAGTGTCTCTGCATCAGGCCTAAACTGTTGGGCTACATTTGTATAATAATTAGCCGAGTCGTGTTCCATTTTTTTACAGAAAGTCATCACCTCTGATGACGTATGTAATCTCATCAACGGCTCCTTTTGACTAAAACCACCTTTGGATCACGACCTTGCTTTCTGTAAAGAAGCGGACTGCCTCTCTACCCTGGGTATGCAGAACACCGAAAAAGGAGTCTTTCATGCCGCTAAAGGGGAAGAAGGCAACAGGTGCTGTTATGCCGACGTTGATACCGACATTGCCGCTCTCAATATTATACTGAAACTCTCGCGCGGATTTACCATCGTTAGTAAATATGGAGTGTCCATTGCCGAACGGGCTGGCGTTGCTCATCTGGATGGCTTGGTCGAGGTTCTTCGCCCGCAAGATGCTCATCACCGGGCCAAATATTTCTTCGGAGCCGATACGCATATTGGGTTGAACACCCTCGAATATGGTCGGCCCAAGAAAGCAGATATCCGGATAATCGCGTGAAACAGCGAAGTTTCTGCCGTCCAACCTTAGTTTGGCGCCCTCCTTCACACCTAGCTCGATATACCTGCACACCTTATCTTTTTTCTGCTTGTCCCGCAGTGGTCCCATCTGCACTGATTCATCAAGTCCATAGCCGATCTTTATGGCAGCCGCACGTTCAATAACTTTGTCGACAAAAGGTTTATAAAATCCGTCGTCGCCGACAATTACCGCATTAGCTGCTGCCAGACATCTCTGTCCGGTATTACCGAAGAATGAGGTCATCATGGCCGAAATCGTTCTATCGACATCGCAGTCAGGCATAATGGTCATGAAGTTTTTTGCCCCGCACTGGGCGATAACCCTCTTGCCCGTCTCACCGCACCGTCGATAGACCACATCCTTCCCTGTGGGAGTGGAACCGACGAACGTGATGCCTCGTATTTCGTGATGGTCAAGCATGGCTCCCACTACGGAAGTTCCTCCGTTGACCACGTTCCAAACCCCCGGTGGGAACCCAGCTTCTTCAACCAGTTCGGCAAGCCTCATTTGAGATATGGGCACTTCACTCGATGGTTTAATAATCACACAGTTACCCGTGGCTACTGCATAGGGCGCCGACCAAAGCGGGATCATCCAAGGAAAATTGAAGGGCCCAATAATACCGAAAACGCCTAGCGGCGTAGGCAGTGTCCATTCATCAATGCCGCTCGCAACGTCCTCAGAACAATAGCCCTGCATCAAGGTCGGAATCCCGCAGGCGACCTCTACATTTTCTATTCCTCGTCTTGTCTCGCCACGGGACTCATCTATGCATTTCCCGTGCTCCTGTGATTGTATGCGGCTTACCTCTTCGAAGTTCTTTTCCATCAGTTCCTTCAAACGGAAGAGAAGCCTTGATCTAGCTAGAGGAGTAGTCCGTCTCCAGTCCGGGAAGGCATCCTTTGCCGCAAGTACTGCATCTCCCAACTCATCTGCGGTTGATATGGGAACCCTGGCTATAACCTTTCCATCTGCCGGATTAACAACATCCTGGAGTTTGCCTTTGGACTCGGTCCAATCGCCGCCTATGTAGTTCTTAACATTAACCGGTTCCTTGATCGGTTCTTCAAGGATGGCCATTTTCAACAGCACCTTTCCTTTTCAACAATTGGTCTTGGCTATTGGTCGGAGCCTGCTGGGTGCTCCGTCTTTTTGCGACGGAAAAGATTCGCAATCAAAAATAGCGGAATTCTGATAAGGGCAAAGAGCGTACGGGGATTAAAAAAGACCCGCAGCATTTCGCCCGAAGACAGGTAAACCTCCGCATCCCAGATACCCATTTTGCCCACGATTATGAGGTTGCTTCCCCGAGACCTGACCCCACTTGTAACAAAGGTGACCTCACCTGCGGCTGAAATAATTTTCCCCATAGTATTATCCTACGCCGTTAATCATTGACGTGGCTGCGCTTGGGACTCGGACTTCACATGAGCCGGATATTACTCTTATATCAGCGGTATCGCATTTTATCACAAAATATGGTAACGTCAAAGAACAATGACGCCCGCTATCGAGCGCTGTCGGGGCTTGACAATCGCCGTAACATGGTGTTGAATATCGTCCATACGGCACAACCGGTACGCCAGAGGTTTGTCTGTTCGATATCGCCTTGACTACCGCATTTCCCGAGAAGCCTTATGATCGAAGGTTTTGCTACGTTTTCAGTTGGCACTTTTTAAGTACACGGCGGTGAATAGTGGCATACCGAGACCTCAGAGAATGGCTGCAGGCGCTGGATGCAAACGGCGAGCTATTAAAGATAAAGGAAGAAATCCGTCTGGAGCCGGATGTCGGGGCCATTGGAGGAGCACTCTGTGAACTTCAGGGTCCGGCCGTACTGGCGGAGAATATTTGCGGCTACCGCGACGCACGGTTGACATTGCGTCTACACGCCACCTTGCCGAGGACTGCTCTGGCGCTGGGGCTGCCCAAAGGCTCCGGCCCCTCAGACCAGACCGAGCTGTGGCGTAAAGCCTATAAGAATTATCCTCTTAAATCAAGAACGGTGAACCGCCAAGACGCCCCGTGCAAGGAGAACATCTGCCACGGCAAAGATGTCAATCTTTTCAATTTTCCGATTAGCCGCCTCTACACCCAGGACGCCGCCCCATACCTAACCAAGACGATGGTGATAACCCGCGAGCCGGGCTCGGACTGGGTCAACTTCGGCATGTATCGCATGATGGTACTGGACCGCAACCGCACCTCCATTATGACCTCCCCAACCTCGCACTGGGGCCGGCATTACACCAAGGCCAGACGCCTGGGCAAACCACTGGAGATGGCGGTGGCCCTGGGCACCGAGCCTATCCTTCCGATGGTCTCATCCGTGAGGATACCTGTCGGCTGGAACGAGTTCGACTTCGCATCAGCGTTGAGGGGTGAGCCGGAGGAAATCGTACCGGCGGAGAGCGTGGACCTGCCAGTGCCGGCCACCGCGGAAATAGTCCTAGAAGGCATTGTGTCTCCCGAGGCCAATGTCTTTGAAGGGCCATTCTCAGAATTCACCGGAGCTTACTCCGGGGCGATGATGATGCCCTCCTTCAATATTAAAACCATAACCTATCGGAATAATCCGATTCTGGATAATGTTTACGGTGATCGGTCCAGCAAGGAAGGCCACTGGATGAGCCTGGTGGCCAAGTGTGTGACCACCGAGCAGGCGCTAAAGCCCCTATGCCCCAGCATTACGCAGATCGCCTATCTTCCGCCCCATACGTTCAATTGCGTCATACAGGGCAAGTGGCTGAACAAGATGGAGCCCAGGCAAGCGATGCTCGCCTTCTGGGCCGCTGAGGCAAGCATCCAGTCCAAGATGGTTACTATCGTGGATGAGGATGTGAACCCCTGGAATGCCGAAGACGTAATGTGGGCCATTTCCACGAGATGCCAGGCCGACACTGATATCGTTACCGTTCCCGGGATGGAGTGCCGCCTCGACCCGTCGATGGAGCCAGACGGGACAACTTGCAAGTTTGGGATCGACGCCACCAAATCGAAGCACCCGCATCCTCGTCACACCGTATCGGAATGGATCACCCCCAGTATCGGCATAGATGCCTGGAAAGAGAAGATATTGAGACTCATCGATAATGCGAGGGAACAATGAGCGCACTACCTCCCTGCCCTCGTTGCGATTCCAATAAGATACGCAAGATTGCAGACTCTCCCGTCTCAGGCAAGTGGGAGGTCTACGGGTGCAACGACTGTAACTATGTATGGCGCTCCAGCGAAGACCTTTCGAACCTTACCAGTGATATCAAATACCTGAGAGATACTGTCGTACGTTATTGGGCGGACTAGAGCTGCTCGATCGCATAACTCGTACCGCTCGGAACACCATAGGGGATGTGCTGGCGTGACACGAAGATAATCTGAACTTTGCCTCAGGAGAGAAGAGAAGGAGGGGGATAAAGAAAGGGGAGAGACAGAACCAAGGACTGAGGGAATCAACCCGTAGACTAAGTTTTCAGGAGGGAATAAATGCTTAAACATAAGTTATTACTATTGAGTGGCGCCGTCTTTCTTGGTCTGGCAATCGTGCTTTCGGGCTGTGCCAAGTCCACAGTGGCACCTACAACCTCTTCTTCCAAGCCGGCCACCACTTCTGCCGCTTCATCAGCGCCCGCAACATCGGCAGCGACTTCGGCGAAGCCTTCGACCGCCCCTTCGCCGACGACTTCGGCGAAGCCTTCGACTGCCCCTTCGCCAACGACTTCGGCGACTACTGCCGTCAAGGCCAAGGAGCTCAAGGCCGTCTTTTTCAACCCTCCCAGTGGCACTAACAACCAGGTGTTCGCCAAGAACTTCCCGGACATGCTTAGCAAGACCACCAACGGCGCCCTCACTGTCAAGATCCTCGGCGGGCCGGAAGTCATCCCGGCGATGCAGTTGTTCGAGGCCGTGAGGAGCGGCGCCGTTGACATTGGGATCGTCCCTCCCGGCTACTATGAGTCGGAAGTCCCCGAAGGTTCAGCCTTCCGGCTTTCCAGGCTGGGCGTGGCGAAGGAGTGGTCCAGCGGCTTTCGCGACCTGGAAAACAAGTTCCATGAGGACAAGGGGGTCCACCTGCTGGGCAGACAGGCGTTCTTGATGCCCTACTATGTGTGGCTCAAGAAGCCGTTCAACAAGCCCTCGGACCTGGCGGGCCTCAGGCTCGGCGCCATAACCTCCACCTATTATCCCGCCGTGGAGTTCTTCAAGGCCGTCCCTGTGGCCATAAAGACCGCGGACGTTTATGACGGCCTTTCAAAAGGCGTGATCGACGGTATCTGTCAGGCGATGCCCCAGGTGGTTGATTCGGCGTGGGCGGAGCACCTCAAAGCGGTGGTGGACGAGCCGTTCTTGGAGATGGATACGTTGGTCATCATGAACCTGAACGTGTGGAAGGGTCTGACCAAGGACCAGCAGGCGCAGGTCACCACAGTTATGAGGGACCAGTACGAGCCGGCCTATGGCACCTATGCCGCCGGGCTCCAGGCTGAAAAGCGCAAGGCGCTGCTGGAAAAGTACAAGGTCGACTTCGTCAAGTTGTCTGATACTGATTCCAAAGCTTTCCTGGGCTATATCTATGACAAGAGCTGGGAATACACCAAGAAGATCGTGACCCCTGAGCGGTACGACCAGCTAGCCAAGGTCCTTAAGTAAGGTTTTTGAGGGAGAACCATGGGGCATGCCGTTGCCGGCATGCCCCATGACTGCAGCAAAGTGAGGGTTCTCAAATGACCGGCCGGGCGGCTTTTTCCAGCGTCAGCAAGAGCGCGGCTTCGAACCTAAGCTCGTTCATACGAGTTCTGGATCGCATACTCGACTTCATGGTAGTGATCATTGGAGTGCTGTTCGCCTTCGATATGTTCATCACGGTCGCCGAGGTCATCCTGCGGCGTCTTGGCCGCCCTATCCCAGGCATGACCGAGATGACCGAACACACCCTCCTGCTGGTGACCTTCCTGGGCATGGCCTGGCTCGTGCGAGAGGGCGGCCATGTCAGCGTTGACATATTCCTGCCCTATGTCGGCCGCAAGGCCCGCATCGTTTTTGCTTACATGACCGATGTAATCGGTACGGTGGGCGGACTCTATCTGACCATGTTCGGGGGCATTGTCACGGTGGATGCCTTTCAGAGGCACCTATATTTTCCGACCATTCTGCGCTTGCCGCAGTGGCCTTTCTACGCCGTGATCCCGATCGGGGGAGTCCTCCTTCTCGCGGAGTACCTGGTCAGGCTTGCTACCAAGGTAGGCTCCAGGGCCGAGCTTCAGAATGTCCTGGAGAAAGATGATCTCTAGCCTCCGGTTCACCACGAAGGCACGGAGACTTGATTGAGGTCGCAGAGAATACGGACCATATACATGTGAAGGTGTAAGCAGTGGAATGGTACATTAGTCTATCAATCATCTTAGCGGCCTTTCTGGCCCTGATGTTTATCGGGGTACCAGTCGGTTTCAGTTTTCTGCTAGTCTGCATGATATCGGTAGCTATACTCATGGGGTGGGCCGGCCTGCGCCAGCTCGTAATGAATATGCGTGCTTCGGTATCTACCTACAACCTCGTGGCCTTGCCAATGTATATTCTTCTCGGCCAGGTAATGTTCAAGACGGGAATGGCCCCCCGCGCCATCGACGCCATCGACCACTGGATAGGTCGGCTGCCGGGAAGGCTGTCCTTGCAAGCGGTGGCGGGAGGTACCCTGTTCGCGACGCTCAGCGGCTCATCCATGTCCGGCGTCGCACTGCTCGGCTCCCTGTTCGCGCCTGAGATGGAAAGACGCGGCTACAAGAAGGCTATGGTTGTCGGGCCCATTATTGCCGCCGGCGGGCTGGCGACCATGATCCCTCCCAGCGGACTCGGCGTGCTTCTGGCGTCCGTGGCCCAAATCTCTGTTGGCAAGCTCCTCATAGGCATCACGCTGCCGGGATTCATGATGGCGGCATTCTACGCCGCCTATATCCTCGTCAGATGCTCGCTGCAACGGTCCCTCGCGCCCTCATATGAGGTTCCCGCTATTCCCGTCTCCCAGAAGATTGTCGAGTTTCTGCGCTACGTGTTGCCGATGGGGGCTATTATCTTTCTGGTCACGGGCCTGATCTTTGTCGGCCTGGCTCTGCCATCGGAGTCCGCCGCCATGGGCGCCCTGGGCGCCTTCGGCCTGGCTGCGGTTTATCGCAAGTTGAGCTGGAAGATTACCAAGGAGTGCTTCCAGGGCGCCGCCCGGGTCACCGTCATGATATTCTTGATATTCGCGGCGGCGACGACCTTCTCTCAAATCCTGGCTTTTACCGGCGCCACCAGAGGCATAGTTGAGCTCGCGGTCTCAGCACCTGTGGCGCCGATCCTGATCATTATCGCCACACAGGTAATCGTGGCCATTCTGGGCTGCCTGATGGATGTGGCGGCCATCATGATGATTACCGTGCCGATCTATTTCCCGGTGGTCCAGGCTCTCGGCTTCGACCCGATATGGTTCGCCGCCATTCTGCTTCTCAATATTGAGATGGCCGGGATTACGCCACCGTTTGGCATGTCCCTGTTCGTGATGAAAGCTGTGTCGCCGAAGACAAAAATGTCGGATATCTACAAGGCGGGTACGCCCTTCGTGATAATGAACTGCGTGATCATGGGCTTGATGATGGCCTTTCCTCCTATCGTACTCTGGCTCACAACCCTGATGCGCTATTGATGGAGAAAAGGAAAACCGGACAACCTCGGGGAGAAAGGGATAAGCTATGGCTTTTCGTGATTTGAGAGAGTATATCCAGAAATCCGAAGAGATAGGCGTCCTCAAAAGGATCGACGGCGTCGACTGGAACCTTGATCTTGGCGCTCTCTCCGACCTGTACCGCCGGCGTAAATCTATCCTTTTCGACAAAATCAAAGGCTACCCAGCTGGGTTCCGGGTATTCAGCAACATCCTGGCTACAGAGGCTCAGCAGAAGCTTTGCATGGGGATTCCGGCGGAGCTTGGTACTCTCGACTCCGTGCGCTTCCTCAAGAACAAATTCGCGACGTTCAAGCCGACACCGCCTGTCGTGCGGAAAACGGGCCCCATTCTGGAGAACGTTCTCTCCGGGGACAAGGTCGACCTGTTGAAATTCCCCACTCCCTGGTGGCACGAGCTTGACGGCGGGCGGTATATAGGGACAGCGGACATGGTTATCACACGAGACCCGGATGACGGCTGGGTCAACTTCGGCACCTATCGTGTCATGGTGCACGACGCGAAAACTACCGGTATCTACATCGTGGCCGGGCGGCATGCGGACCTTATCCGGCGCAAGTACTGGGCCAAAGGCCAGGCCTGCCCGGTAGCGGTTGTCTGCGGCGAAGACCCCAGCGTTTTCATCCCGTCGCACCTATCAGTTCCGTATGGCGTCTCAGAGTACGACTATGCCGGATGGCTGAGGGATAAGCCGGTTGAGGTCGTCAAGGCACCGGTCACGGGGCTGCCCATACCCGCAGCCGCCGAGATAGTGCTGGAAGGAGAAATCCCACCGCCAGAGGTTGAGACCCGGCTGGAAGGCCCTTTCGGGGAATGGACCGGCTACTACGCCAGCGGCCAAAGAAATGTGCCCGTGATCCGCGTCAAATCGATTCTCCATCGCAACGACCCTATCATCACAGGTGTATCGTCAGGCCTCGTCCCCAGCGAGGTACGCACCAGCCTTTCGGTCTCGGCTATTCTCTGGAACCAGCTTGAGCAAGCGGGTGTGCCGGAAGTCAGAGGCGTCTGGGCGATGGAGCCAGCCGGTTTTACACGCATGTACGCTGTATCCATCAAGCAATGCTACGCCGGGCATGCCAAACAGGCGGCGATGGCGGTAGGCGGTTGCCGACAAGGCGCCCACCACAGTAAGTTCACGATCATAGTTGACGAAGATATCGATCCCACCATAGAAGACGATGTCTGGTTTGCCGTCGCCTCCCGTTGCGACCCGGCTACCTCCATCGACATCATTTCCGGCTGCTGGAGCGATCCTCTCGACTCTCGCCTGGAGCCTGAAAAGAAAGACCGCGGCGAGTATACCCATTCCAAGGCCATTATCTACGCCTGCAAGCCCTACCAGTGGATAGACAAGTTCCCCCCGGTGGTCCGCAGCAGCCCCGAGCTGCTGGAGCGGGTCAAAGAAAAATACAAAGGAACCCTTTCCGACTTCAGCGAAGCCGAATTGAAACGTATACTGCGGGCCAAGGTCGTTAAATAGCTTCGTCGATTGAGAAGGAGGCCAACATGATCATAGACGTTCATACTCACATCGGGCATTCGCCGGAGGACTTCCCCAGTGCCTGGATGCCGGGGGGGACAGCGATCTTCGGCTACATGCGGGCTACCAAGGGGCGGGCCTGGGAAGCGAAGCGTTCTGAGTGGGTCAGCCGCCCGCGCAAGACCGATGACCCCAGCGGCGAAGAAAGCTACAAGATACTAAACAAGGTGGGCGTTGACAAGGCCGTTCTATTGACCCTGGACTTCACCCTGATCTCCGAGGGCAGGTACCGCCAAGGGCCGGATTTTGTGGCTGCCCGCTCGATCGAGGACATCAACCGCCACATCGCCGATGTCACTAAAAAATACTCCGATAAATATATTGCATTTGTGGGCGTCGACCCCAGATATGGACGCCGGGGGCTGGAACTTGTGAGGACGGCCGTGCGCGAATGGGGCATGCGAGGACTCAAGCTGCACTCCTGCGCCGGCTGGTACCCCAATGACCGTGAATTATGCTACCCGTTCTACGAGCTTTGCTCCAAGCTGAACATCCCGGTCTTGGCCCACTGCGGTATGGAGCTTTACCCGCTCTCCGGGAAATATGCTGACCCGATCTTCTTCGATGAGGTGGCCAGTGATTTTCCGGACCTCCAATTCTGCCTGGCCCACGGCGGGGGCGGCTTCTCGCATGTCCCAGCTCGCCATCAATACGACGTCGGTATATCCTTGGCCTCTATCCACGACAATGTTTACCTGGACATGGGCAGCGGGCAGGCAATCTACGCCCGCGACCCGGTGGAATTCTACCGCGAGCTGAGGCGGGGCCTGGACCGTGTGCCGGGGAAGATCCTTTGGGGCACCGATAACCCATGGCTAGTATCTACAGGTATCGATTGGGGCGGGTACATCAACCTGCTGCGTAACCCGGACCAGTCCGTGCTGGACAAGGCGGGGGTCTCGTTCTCTAAGGATGAGATCGACGGCATCATGGGCGAAAACGCCAAACACTGGCTGAACTTGTAGATCAGGGTTTTTCCAGGTTGACCCGTTGTTCGCTCAGTTTCTTGCCCGTTTCATAATGCTTTCCCTGGACCGCAAGCTGCGCCTCGCTCTCGTTCTCTTCGGTCCATTGGCCAAGGGAGTAGCCGTGCCAAGGCGCTTTGGGGGTAAGGCCAGGCAGGCCGAGCTCGTTCCATATTTCCATGGCTCGTTCCATGTATTCCTTACGAGGTAGAGCCACGGGTGGGTAGGGCCACTTCATAGTTGCGTCTATCAACATGCCTGAACCCCCGTGGACACCGGGATAGCTCGGGTCATCACCCAGCTCATCGGGGCGGCCGACCGACGGGTCCAGTGGCGCCACCATGCCATCGATAATCCGCACATCGCGGTGTGGTTGCATCCGGAATCCCAGTGCCCAATTGACCGATTCTGGGTCCCTGGCATCTATGTCTTCGTCCACCGCAATAACAATCTTGTGACTCGCCGCCATGGTCACTGCACCATTCAGGGCCTGCCAAACCTGGGAAGGATGAGTCTTTTTGATCTTGATGACGCAGTATGGCCGGTAGCCAGCGCCCTCGTGATAGCAGACGTCCAGGACAGGAAGGCCACAATCGTGGCGCAGGAATTTGAAAAGCGCAGCCTCGTGACCTATTTGTTTGAGCTTGCTGCTCTCACTGGGAGGGAATTGGCTCAGGAAAGCGTTGTAGATAGGGTCATGGCGATGGGTGATGCACTTCACGTTGAAGTACGGGCTGATACACTCAGCGCCCATGTACCCGCTATACTCTCCAAAGGGCGCCTCACGCTCCATGCTGTCCGTCGGTAACTCGCCCTCAATGACTATCTCGGCATCGGCTGGCACCTCGATATCGACTGTCTTGCATTTCACAAGGTTGATCGGCTCGCCCGCGATGCCTCCGGCTATTGAAAGCTCATCCACACCGTAGGGCACCTTTACAGTGGCCGTAAAGCCTATGGCCGGGCTTGCCCCGATGACAATGGCCGCCTGTAAGGATTTGCCGAGCTTGCGGCACTTGTCCCAGTGGGTGCGGATATGCTGTGGAGGTAGACAATTGATTCCCGTGCGGGTTGGGCTTTTAACCATTGCCCGGTAGTTGCCCATGTTACGAATGCCGGTCTCGGGGTCTTTGCTTATCCAATTGGCACATGTCAGGTAGGGGGCATTGTCGAAGCCAGGGGTGGAGATGGGGATGGGAAACTCCTCCAAGCCGCTGTGCTGGAGCAGTTTGTCACCGACATGCACCTCTTCATGGACTGGCCCGGATTTCACCATCCGCGGCGCCACCGGGTGTAATTGTGCGTGCGCCCACCTCTGCATAATCTCATCCGGCTGGCACATCATGCCCAGGGCATACACCTGGCGGGAAGCTGCATGGGAGGCTATCAGCACCGGCATGCTGTACTTCTTTCCTCTGGCGTCTACAACATTTTCGAAGAGGAAAGCCTTGCGCTGTTCTTCCGGCAGGCCACGGAACTGCCACCGTACCAGGGGATGTAGCTCAGTGTCCTTGTTGATCGGGCGCGTTACTCGGACGAGCCTTCCGCTCTCTTCAAGGGCTTTGATGTGGTCGCGAAGGTCTCTGTAGTACGACATATCCCTGACTATTTTTCAGAATCACATGTACGAGAATGAGTTGCTCGGATTGTAAACGTGCCGTTCGGCTATGTCAACGCCGGGCTAAGCTGATACATCTACTGACAACTTGACGGATATGCTATGATTATGTCCTGAACCTCCAGATTCGGTAGCCAAATCAATTTGTCTATCCAATATCATGCATCCGGGGACGAAAACTACTTCAAGCCAGCAACAGACACCAACGTTCATAGCGGGGGAGGCAAAATGAAGCTTGACGGCAAGGTAGCCATTGTAACCGGTGGGGGACGAGGGATCGGGCGCACCATTGCATTGGCCTACGCCCGCGAAGGCGCCGCGGTCGTCCTCGCGGCACGCACGGTGGCCGAGATCGATTCCGTAGCCGGGGAGATCAAGGCCCTGGGACGGAAACCCCTCCCAATCTCCACCGACGTGACCAAGGAAGATGAGGTGCAACGGATGGCAGAGCAGACGATAAAGACTTTCGGGAAGGTCGATGTCCTTGTCTGCGATGCCGGCGGGACACTCGGAACACGCGGCAAGGCGCTTTGGGAACTCGACCCCAAGGCCTTTCAGGCGGTCCTCGACGTCAATATTACCGGCGCTTTTTTGTGTGCCAGAGTTGTCGCCCCACAGATGATAAAGCAGGGGAGCGGCAGCATCATCAATATTACCTCAGCGATGGGCAGGCAGGGAAAGGCTAGCTTCGGTGCATACAGCACTGCCAAGTTCGGTGAGGAAGGCTTGACACAAGTCCTTGCCGCGGAGCTCGCCCCATACAACGTGAGGGCGAACGCCCTCGACCCCGGCGGGCCGATCGCCACCGGGACGGCGCTGACCAACCCGAAGATCGATTACAGCATCACCGCGCGCCCGGACGTCGTCTGTCCCCTTGCTGTCTACCTTGCCAGTGACGAGTCCAAAGGCGTGACAGGAAAGTCACTCAACTGCCAGGAATGGAATCCCGCACACGGCTTCGGCGATCTCTCCCAGTACCTCTACAAGCCCCACGCCGCATAGGGCCCGGAGATAGTGATGGCCGAACAGGTCTTCTATAATACTTGCCCCGCAGCCGGATGCCATCTGTTTTGCGCCGTCAAGGTCCGGGTCAGGGATGGGCGAATCGCCAAAGTCGAGTCCGCAGACTATCCTGGACAGTCCGGATCCCGCATGGTCTGCCTCAGAGGCTTATCCGCCATACGCTTTGTCTACCATCCCGACCGCCTCAAATATCCTCTGAAGCGCGCCGGTAAGCGTGGAGAGGGCAACTGGCAGCGCATCACCTGGGATGAAGCCCTGGATGAGATCGCCGGAAAGCTCCTGGACATCAAAATAAAGTACGGCCCCGAAGCCGTGAAGATAGTCTCGGGGGGCAGCAGTTCTGTCGGCCTGCTCAACGGCAAATACGTGGGCCAGCGGTTCGCCAGCCTCTGGGGAGCAGGTGGAGAGTTCGAGGCCAAGGGATGGTTCTCGGACGGCGCCGTGCCCGCAGCGAGCTTGTGGCTGCTTGGGAATTCTGGCCAGAGCCATCCTCTGCCAGACCTGCTGAATTCGAAGATGATAGTCCTCTGGGGCCGCAACACCGCTGTGACCAATTTCCTTGAAATGAAAACCATCCTCGATGCGAAAGAGCGGGGCGCGAAGCTGGTCGTTATCAGCCCTCTCTTCGATGCCACTGCGGCGAAGGCCGACACATGGGTACCCGTCCGGGCCGGCAGCGACTCCGCTCTCGCCATGGCTATGATCAACGTAGTCCTCGAACGCAATCTTCATGATGTTGAATATCTCAAAAACTACACTGTCGGGCCCTTCCTGGTCCGCGACGACAACCGACAGTTTCTCCGTCAAGCCGGAGAGTATATGGTCTGGGATGAAGGCGAGGGAGCAGCCCAATCCTTCCGATTGGCTGCTCGTCCTGCGCTGGCCGGCAGCTACAATGTCAACGGTATAGCCTGCACACCGGCCTTCGAGCTTCTGCGTCAGCGCGCCGCCCTATACACTCCGGCTAAGGCTGCCGTGCTCACCTCCGTCCCGGCAGAGACCATCGTCCGGCTCGCGGAGGACTACGCCCGAGATCGCCCCCATGCTATCAAGATGGGGTACGGCCTGGCCCGCATGCTGAACAGCAACCTTGCCGCCCGGGCAATCATCACGCTCGCCGCCGTAACAGGCAACATCGGTGTCCCGGGCGGTGGAGCATCCTCTCCGGTGGACTATAAGCCTTTTACCATTAGCGGGAAGCCGGTTACCTCGCCACCACGAGCTCCAGGGGAGAAGAAAATCCCCGGCAGCCCCAGCGCCCCGCGCGGCTGGGACGCCATTCGCCAGGGCAAATACCCGGTCAAGGCCTTGCTTTTCACCTATACGAACTACCTCAGCAGCTATGGCCAGCTACAGAGCTACCTGGATATTTTCTCGAAGATCGACCTTATAACCGTCGCCGATGTTTTTATGACCCGCACGGCCCAACACGCGGATATAGTCCTGCCGGAAGCGACAATCTTCGAGCGGGATGATATCTGCACCAGCCGTGACTTTGTACTGCGCATGGAGAAGGCCATTGAACCTCTGCACGAGAGCCGCCCGGCCTGGTGGATCTGGACTGAGCTGGCCCGCCGCGTGGGCCTGGGAGGCTATTTCAACCATACCGCGGAGGACTACATCTCCATGCTGCTGGACCAGCCCGACCCCGCGCTTGATGGCATCACTTTGGAACGACTTAATCTAGAGAAGCTAGTGCACGGCAATGTGCCCTCGCAGCCGCCCATCCCATTCAAGGACAAAGCGTTTCGAACCCCGTCCGGAAAGATCGAGTTCTACATAGAGAGCCTAGCCGACCTTGGCGAGGAACTGCCGCTGCACAAGGAGCCTCTGGAAAGCCCACGTTCCTCCCCACTGGCCCGACTTTACCCCCTTTCGCTTCTCACTGTGAAACCTCGCAACAGCACGCATACCGTATTATCCAACGTGGACTGGCTGGTACAGGTTGAGCCGAGGGCTTACCTGGATATCAACCCCATCGATGCTCAACCCCGTGGCATCCGCGACGAGGACATCGTTGAGGTATTCAACAATCGTGGCAGAATGAAGCTCCGGGCACGGCTTAACCAGACGGTTCCACCCGGAACTGTCAATACGAGCCACGGCTCGACCCCTGAGCAGTTTATCGAAGGCCATTACAACGACCTGCTTTACAGGGTTGATGACATTGACGCCATTGACCGCGCGCTGGAGAGGGAGCCCATAGTGAGCGACTTGATGGGCGGCGCCACCTACAACAGCTTCGACTGCCTGGTGGAGGTCAGAAAAGCAGGTGAGCCAAAATGACCCAGTATGCTCTCGTCTTTGACAAGCGCTGTTGCATCGGCTGCCGTACATGCGTCATCGCCTGCCGTGTCGAGCACAACCTGGACGGCAACTACTCTTTTATTAACGTGCTGACTACGGATGGCGCGGTGGTAGACTTGCCCCGGGGCACCTTTCCGGACCTAACAATGGAATGGGAGCCCATAACCTGCATGCAATGCCAGAATCCGAGCTGCGTAACTGCTTGCCCGGATGAAGCGATAGCAAGAGACTCCTGCGGAGTAGTGCTCATCGACAAAGCCAAGTGCACCGGCTGCCGCCTCTGCCTGGACGCCTGCCCTTACGAGGTAATACATTTCAACAAGCGCGAGAACGTCGCCGAGAAGTGCGACCTCTGCCGCGAGAGGACGGAAACGGGCTCACAGCCTTTTTGCGTCAGGGAGTGTGCCTTCGGAGCCATCCATTTTGGAGATATCTCAGACAAGGAGAGCGAGGTCTCACAAAAGCTGCGCGGCCGGGCGAGCTACGTCCTCAAGCCGGAAGTGGGCACCGAGCCTTCCAACCGCTACCTCGGTTGATCACGCCAGGACCTGTATAAGTATCTCCTTGCAGACATGACCGTTGACTTCGGATACATCATCCGGGCAGGCTGAAACTGCCACTAGCACATCCATCTCCGCCCGGAACTCGATGTAGTCCCCTTTCTTGCCGGTGGGCGGGCCGTATGTTATGGTTCCCTCGCGCTCCGGGTCGATATGGGCGTTCATGAAGGCGTTGAAGACGCTGGGGCTGTACACATCCTGGAGCTCCAAACCGAACTCTCTTAGCGCATCCGTGAAATTGTCGGTGCAACTGCGGTGCCCGGGAGCTTTGAGTAGCGCCATCATTCTGGTAGTGCAGTGCGGCCCGGCAAAGTGCTTTCCTACCTTGTCGTCGGTCACAGTCAGCATCAGGTTTTCAAAGGGGACCTTGGAGAACAGCTTGCCCATGGCGTAGCGCGTGCCGAGGCCGGTGAATCTGGAAAGGGAGCCGGAAAACTCGGCCATGAACTGCTCTTTGTAGTTGTGGGCGTTGAAGAACATCAGTCCTGCGACCTGCCCTCCCTCCGGCTCTATCACCCGCAACACCCGTCCTCTGTCCAGCCGGAAGGCCTTGCCGGTGCATTTAGGTATGACAAACTCTTCAACTATTTTCATTTTGCGCCCTCCGTCTCGATGACCTGGAAGCGCAGGGCCTTGGCCTTGAAGTCGTTGCAGGCGTTGAACTCGGTGGGACAGATCGAGAGCACCGCCACGAGGTCCATGTCCGCCCGGAAATCGATATAGTCACCGACCTCCGCCAAGGGGCGCGCCCAGTTCATGCCGCCGTTGTCGTCTATCCACGACTGCATCCACACGTTAAAGATCGATGGGTCGTAGCAATCTTCCTGCCTGAGGCCTATCTCAGCGAAAGCGTCCTTCAGGTTATCGCTGCAACTGCGGGCACCGGGGATGCCGCGAAGCGCGACGAGCTGCCGCGAGCAGTGCCCGGCCATGAAGTGCCCGGCCCTTACACCGCCCCGAGCCCCATCACCAACCTTGTCGTCGACCACGGTCGCCATCACATTCTCGAACGGGGGTTTGGAGTAAAGCGTCTTGAGTCGATAGTAGCCACCCGTCCCCTGCATGCTGTTCAGGATTGCGGAAAGCTCGGTAGCAAAGCTTTCCTTGTGGTTGTGGGCATTGAGGAAGGTTAGATCCAGCACCTGCTTGCCCTCATGCTCGATGATACGTAGGATCTGACCCTTATCGACCTTTGCCGTGGTGCCGCTGCACCTTGGGACCACCCTATCCTGGATAACCTTCCAGCTCATGTTCTATTCCTCCTGCTTCCCGGGCTGCTCATTGGGCCAGAGTACCGATTCAATGTAGCGCGCCCCAATATGGGCGACTTCCTCATCCACCTCGCCGAGGCCACATCCGGCCACACCGATGGCGCCAAGGCAGTAGGGACTCTTCTGGAACTTGCTGGCGGCGGAGGGCTTGACTATAGCTACTCCGCCTTTTGAGAGGGTAAAATCCGCGCCCATACTTAAAAGGTCCAGGGGCGGCTTGACCAGCTCACGGAACTGGCTGATGCTTTTGCCCCACAGGGCCGCAGTGTAGGCCTTACGCAACGCCAGCATAGTCCCCTGCTGGTGGGCGCCGTCCATCCTCGCGAAGGCTATCAGGCTGCCGGTGAAATCCACTACGGCAAAGACACCGAACTGCCAGTAGTAGTCCTTGCGGTTCTCAACCTCCCGCAACATCACGCGGATGGCCTCTTGGGCTTCCCTCAGGCCTAACAGCTGTCTCTCGTACATCTCAGACCTTAACCAAACACGTCATGCCATTTGTTCTTTATTTGGGCCATGTACTCCGGTTCGCACTCGACGGCGATAGGAAACTCCTTGATCCAGCGATAAGGCTTGCAGGCCAGAATGAGCGCGCGGGAAGTGGTGAGGTCATTACTTTCCCTCTTCTCCGGCGGCAGACGAGGGTCCAGGCGGAAGCTGCGGCAGTTACGCAGGATATCGATGTCCTCTGCCGGGTCGCAGCGGGTACCCAGCGCCCAGAGAACGTCAGACATGTTGGAGGGGTCGATATCATCATCCACTACGATTATGAAGCGGTTGGAGTAGGCGCTGAGGCGGTCGGACAGCACAGCCATGCCCGCTTGCTTGGCATGCCCCTGGTAGGATTGCTTGACGGAGATCACGATGATCAGCGCTCCGGTTGCTTCCTCGGACATCCAGACACCTTTGATGTTGGGCATCTGGGAATCCATGTTGTCCCAGAGTTGGGCGGCGCGGATGATATTGCGGCCGCCGTATTCGAACAGGGGCTTGCGGCGGAAGGGAGGGGCACCCCACAGTATGGGGTCGTTACGGTGCATCACAGCTTTGACACGGAATGCGGGCACCGGCTCACTGCCGCCGGCGTAGTACCCGCTCCATTCCCCAAAAGGCCCCTCGATGCGGGTCTCGACCTCAGGCGGCACCAGTTCCCCCTCGATAACGATCTCCGCGGTTGCCGGTATAGGCAGTCCGGTAAATACACCTTTAACGACCTCCACCGGCTTCTTCCTGAGCCAGCCGGCATAGTCATACTCCGAGACAAGGAGCGGCAGGGCCTGGTAAGATGCTATCCAGAGCTGCGGGTCCTGGCCGCAGACTACCGCCACCGGGCAAGCCTCGCCCCGGTCCCAGTATTTTTTCTTGATGATTTCCCCATGCTTCCCTTCGGCCATGTAAATGGTCGCCGTCTTCTTGTCATGTATCTGGACGCGATAGGTGCCCATGTTCACCCAGCCATCATCCGGGTCGCGCATGATGACCATATCCCCGGTGCCAATGTAACGGCCACCGTCCCGGCGGTGCCAGCGTGGAGTTGGGAACATGAACAGGTCCACGTCGTCGCCAGTATATATGTTCTCTCTTATGGGTCCGGTATCCACCTCGACAGGCGGCACCGGCTTGAACCCCTGGCGGAGTTTGTCCCTCCAGGCCTTCACAAAATCCATAGGCCTTTCGGTCTCCGGTGGCAGCCCCATGGCGAGCGCCAGCCGCTTAGGGGCGGTGCCGAAGTTGGCCATCACCCTGAAGCCAGGCTTATAGCCCTTGACCTTGTCGAAGAGCAGGAGTGGTGTGCCTGGCTCAGACTGCCAGTCCACGATGGCGCCGATCTCCAGGTCCCAGTCGGCCCCTTCGATGACCTTGAGCTCACCCAGGCCTTTGGCTAGCTCGATGTACTCTCTAAGGTCTTCCATCTATTGTTTCGACGCTCCGTTGGTGCCATAACGTCTGCGTTTTACTGCTTGTACCCTATCCACCCTTGTTCTCGGAAGCAGATGCTGGCTCGGCGACGAACGCCGGGCTCCGTCTGCGCCATTGCGAAGCGCTCAACACCCCGAGGCAAAGGACTCCCAACAGCAGTGCTGGAAGGCTACCCCTGGTGTAAATAAAGACCATGAACCCCAGCAATGACGCTATATTGAGCAACAATTCCAGCGCGTTCAGCTTGGTGATGAAGTAGTTGAACAGGATTATTTCAACGGTCATGACCACTAACACCGCGACAGGTATGGACAAAAGGCCCGCTATCCCTGTGCCGGAGAACTGCCCCAGCAATGCCGGCTGCCATACGAATAAGAAAGGCACGATATAAACGCCTACCGAAAGCTTCACGGCTTCCAACCCAGTTTTCAGAAAATCGGACTTCGCAATAGGGCAAGAAACGAGGACAGAGGGCGCGCTTGGTGGGGTAATATAGCCAATCACCGCGAAGTAAAGGGCAAAGAAGTGCGCCTGAAGGACGCTGATGCCCGCGTTGACCAGAATAGGCGTCAGCATGAGCGCGACCAGTATGTAGGCCGCCGTCCCCGGCGCGGCCATACCGATAATTAGGGAAACCAACATCCCGAGGAACAATGCCAGATCTCGGTTGCCTGCCGACAGCATCCAGATCAGGTCGGCGAATTTGGCTCCGATAGCGGTCAAAGAGAAACTACTGAGTATCAGGCCGGACAACGCCAGCAGCACGCCGATGATTGCCGCCTGCTTGACCCCGTCGGTGACCCCATTTACGAGACGACCTAGCGATGGCCGCGTCTTTTTTCGCAGAAAGCCCATCACGAGGGCGGCAAGTATCGCACCGGCGGCAGCATATTGCGCCGCCATCTGCATCATCAAAAGAACGAGGATAAAACCGAAGGGCACGATGAACAAAGGAGAATAAAGGGCCATCTCCTTTGGGTCGACCCTCTCCTTTACCGGAGCTATGTTTTGCTTCCGTCCATACAGATACACGGCCCAGCCCAGGCAGCCGTAGTAGAGCACGGCAGGGATAATCGCGGCGTACGCGATAGCCACATAGTTGATACCCGTAATCCCCGCCATGATAAAGGCAACCACCCCCATGACGGGGGGCATGATAGAGCCGCCGGACGATGCAATGGCTTCAATAGCGCCAGCAACCTCCGCCCGTATGCCGGACTTTTTCATAATGGGAATGGTAATCGGCCCGGTTACCGCCACATTCGCTACCGGCGAGCCGCTAAGCGTACCAAACAAGGCGCTGGAGATAACCGCTGTATGGGCCGCGCCGCCCCGTATTCGGCTGCCTATGAGCTGGCCGGCTTGGATGAAAAACTGGCGCCCGCCGGTGACATCCATCACGCTTCCGAACAATATGAACATGAAAACGACGTCCGAGCCTATGAAGAGCAGCGAGCCATAGATTCCCTGG
The DNA here is from genome assembly GCA_016190755.1 of Chloroflexota bacterium. GTDB lineage: Bacteria > Chloroflexota > Dehalococcoidia > JACPPY01 > JACPPY01 > JACPPY01. Next base: position 22,273 of record JACPPY010000059.1, read on the forward strand.
TTAAGTGAGGCGCCCATCCAACCCATGATTCGAGCGTAGGTTATCGGCGGATGATAAAGCGGGTGCGGTAGATACTGCCCGAAGAAGGTGTAAGCTATGAACGCCAGGGTCAGCAGGCAAAGAGCCATTCCCAGAGTGCGCCGCGTGCCTTCGAAGACACCGATGATGATCAGGACAACCATCACGGTATCTATTGGCCGGGCGACCAGCAGGTTGGACATGGTGTCGCTGTTTAGAAAGACATAGCCCACACCAACAAGTGACACGACCAGTATGGCCAATATTACCGCTGCATGCCCAGTGCGCTGCCGCTGTAGCTCATTTCGCAATAGGGGTAAGAATACCAGCAGCAGACAAAAGGTGAGGAAAAGGTTTCCATGCGTCACGACGCTCAAGGGAAAAGAGAAGAGCGCAATGAAAAGGTAAAACGTCAAGGCCAGCGCCAGCAGGACGACGACTCCATCTATTGCCTTGATGAGGAAGCTGGAGCGCCGCCCCGCTAAACGCGACATCGTGTCCGGTCCTTTCCCTTAAGCCCCGACGGCCTCTACGACGTAATCATGCCCCCGGCCTGCCGTTCTTGGGCCTTCTCTGGACTACTTCCAGAACTCCAGCTTATTATCCTGGTAAAACTTCAGTGCGCCGGCGTGTATCATCTCTTTGGGTATGGCGCCCTTCGCCAATTCGGCTGTAACGTTCACATTGGGCTTGAAGCCAGGCATCCCTTTTTCTACCTCCGCTCCGAGGTCGTTCATCGCTTTTAAGAACTCATAGATCACATCGCTGTCGGCCGCTTCCCAGGCGTTAAGGACGTTCAGATCCTGTACGGCCTTGATATCCTCCGGAGGGAAGCCCTGTCCCAGAGTATTTGCCGGGATGGTGGTCGACTTGCTGCCGCTGAAGGCGGTGTCCTTCTTCATTTTTGCGACATCGTCGGCGGTGATGGGAATGGTGTGCCACTTTCCGCCGGCGGCGATCTCCTGGATATAGCTCGCGGCGATGAACTTGCCCGGCGCCGGTGACGTGAATGTGACATGAACCGCTGATACCTGGCCGGTCTTGAGCGCATCCTTAAACTGGCTCGGCGGCATGTTCTGGACCTTGACCTGGTCCAGAATTCCCCAGGCCCTAAGTATAGCTTCGCCCAGCGGCAGAGCGCTGCTGCCGATATTGAATAAGCCAACCTTCTTGCCTATGAGGTCCTTAGGGCTATTAATGTTTGGGTCGTAGGTGATAATCGTAGCCTGACCCGCACCGTAGGATGCTATGTACTTCAGATCGGGGTATTTCTTCTTGAAGGGCGGTAGGCCGTTGATAGCTTGCACCATAGCGTGCTGGAAGCCGCTGCCCATTATGGCGAGTTTCTTCCGGTCCGCGGGATAGTCGGCGGCTACCGCTATCGCCTCTTCCAGGCCTTTGGTCTCAACCACCGAGCCTTTCAGCCAGGCATGATTCTTGTTCAGGGCATTGCCTTCCGCCAGCGCCTCCGCGTAAGGCCCTGTACTGGACGGCGGAGCCATCATTTCCAGGTTGACTGGCGGATGGGGTTTGGCTGCGGTCTTCGTCCCACACCCCCCGCCAGCTACCAGCACGACAGAAGCTACTACCACTGATGCCACAGTTATAAGTATTCTCTTCACCTTGATCCCCCTTCGCTCTTCTTGCATGTTCCTGTTTTTTCCATGTTGCTAGATGGAATTTCAACGTCCGGAATCTGTATGGTTAAAACCTTTTGTCTTGATCCGGCTGTTGGAGTGCTAGTTAACGCAACTGTAACACCGCATCCCTGGTGCGTCAAGGTCATCGCAGATACTTGCCCCCGAATAAAAGCTATGGCAGCTCTCCTTCAGATGATGTCTTGCTCCGCAAGTTTGGCGATCTCCCCCCAACTGAAGCCGGACTCCAGGAGTATTTCTTCCTTATGCTGTCCCAATTCCGGCGCTCCCATCCGTATCCCCGGCGATTCCTTGCTAAGTCTTACTGGATTGCCGACCATTTTTATGTGTCCCGCTGTCGGATGCTCATAGTCCAGGATGTAGCTATTCGCCGCCATCTGCGGATCGTTCGCGAGGTCCTGGTAGTTGTTCACCGGCCCGCACGGGATATCCACTGCTTCCAGGGCCTTTATCCACGCGGCACAGTCTTTCCGCCGAAAGGCTTCATCCAGGATGGAGATTATTTCGGGCGCATGTTCTCTACGCGTGGCGATGCAATTGAACCGGGCGTCGTCCCTCACGTGCTCCAGGTCCAGCACCTTGCAGAAGTTCGCCCAATGCCTGTCCGCCTGCAGGGCCGCAACGATGAGCCACTTGCCGTCGCTCGCCTGATAGGTATTCCACAGCGGGTTGGCGACCCTGTTGCGCGAAAGCTTGCCCGGGCTTTTTCCCGAAAATAGAAAACGCTGCAGCGCGAGCTGCCCGAAGGCTACCTGGCTTCCCAACAACGAGACCTCCACCTCTTGCCCGGTACCGCTGCGCTCTCGCTCGAAGAGGGCCGACATGATGCCATACGCCAGTATCACGCCCCCAACCCAGTCCGCTGCGCCGATCACCTGTATCAGCGGCGGCGGTTGTCCCGGCTCACCGGTAACGCTCAACATTCCCCCTCGTCCCTGTGCGATGATATCGAACGAAGGCTTGTCAGTGTCTGGCCCCTGGCCGCCGAATCCATTGCCGGAGGCATATACCAGCCGCGGGTACTTTCCCGAAAGGTTCTTGTAGTCGAGCCCCCAGCCTTCGATAACACCGGGACGCAGATTGTGGAGGAAGACGTCGGCACTGGCAAGCAGTTTATGGAAAACCTCGCGCCCTTGCTCTTTTTTCAGATCCAGGGACAAGCCCCTCTTGTTGCGGTTGTGGCACTCGAAATACGTATTGAGCAGAGAGTTATCGCTTCGCCAGACCAGGCCACGCCCCGGGTCGCCCCGCTGCGGGTCCTCGATCTTTATCACATCCGCGCCCATGTCCGCCAGCATGGCGCCGGCCACCGGCCCCTGCTGGAAAACTGTCAATTCCAGGACTTTGATTCCTGCAAGTGGCAACGTCACGAATTCAACCCCCGCGGATTTTGTTGGTCCTGTCAGGCCTTAGGGTAAGCCCAGTAGTCCTCTCCGAAAGGAGGAATATGACGGAACTCGCCATAGTCGCTCCGGCTATAGTCGTTCCAGTTAACCGGCCCCTTGATGACGCGCCCGGACTTCGTGCAGTAAGGCCTGAGGCTCCTGCCGAGCACCCTCTCCAGGACGCGGCCTAGCTGGAGGACACGGTCAATATCCACACCTACTTGTATTCCCATCTCATCCAGCATGACAAGGACATCCTCGGTGGCCCCATTGCCGCAGATGTCGGAGTCTGTATACAGTGGGCCGGTGCCGATCCCGGGCACACCGTCCACAATGAAAGCCGGCTGCCCGCCGAGCTGGCCCAGGGAGGTCTCTACAATCTCGGCCCCCGCCAGGATGCAGGCAAGGTAGTTGGCCAGTCCCATACCCCTCGCGTCGTGGAAATGGGCGATCTTGAAGGTGATATCCTGGTACTTGCCGAATTTGTCAACCAGGGTCGACATATACTCGTATGTTCTCAATGGATTGGACTCACCGGTGGTATCACAGGGAGTGAATCTGCGGATGCCCATATCCAGCCCACGGTCGATGAGCTCGACCGTGTTGGCTATCGGCACTCGCCCTTCGATGGGGCATCCGTAGACGCAGGCAATGGCCATATCGATGTCGAAGCCATTGCTTTTGGCAATGCGCGCCATCTCCGGGATCTCCTGGAAAAATTCCTGGCGGGTCCTGTTGGCATTCCGTTTGCCATGCTTGTCGGCAGCGGAGATAGTAAATGCGACGCTCTGGGGACCGTAGCCCTTCTGTTTAGTATCCGCAGCCCGCTCGAAGGCCTTAACATTCATACCATAGCACTTGAGATGGACTCCGCCCTTCTGCACCTTCGGATTGCGGTAGACCGCTTTTAAGACATCTTCGGCATCTTTGTGCTGGGGAAGGAGTTTGGGGTGGCTGAAGTTAGTGACTTCAACTACATCATATCCGGCTTGGATGAACTGGTCGATGAACCAGGCCTTGGCCTCGGTGGGCATGAACTTAGGTTCATGTTGCAACCCGTCCCTGGCCACGAGCTCCAGCATCTTGACCTTTTTCGGTAATTTGCTACCCATGTTCCAGGACATGTCCGACTCCTTGCCATCACCGCTTCCCTTTACGGGCAACCCACCTCGAGTATAAGCCTTACAAGGTTTCCACTCTGGCATTAGCTGTGCATAGTTCGATGGAATCAGCTACTTGATCGGGAGTTCCTCCGCGATTCTGCATGTATCGCGCCCATGATGATGTCACTTTTAGATTCGCTAAATTTTACCATGTAATATGGCAAGGTCAATGGGCATTTGAGGCCACATCCAGTTTCGCGCGCATGCAAGATATTGTGGTATACAATAAGGTTGTCTTTGCCACTTTTAACCGTCGCCATTCGTTATCGCATTATTTGCTTTGAGAATAGATGACAGGGGCATCGAAACAGTGATGTTTGCCTGCTCCGACGGCGAGGTTGAGGTTGATGATGCGATCTTGGATCCTTCATCACGTGCCGGAACATGACCTTCCAGTTGTGGCCCGAAGATCGCCTTGAGGACGCGTTCCCGCGTCAATGGTAGGTCGCAAATTCTTATCCCTGTTGCGTTGTAGAAGGCATTGCCGACCGCGGCAAAGAAGGGCACGATCGTTAGTTCTCCCACGCCTTTGACCCCGTTATAGGCCTTCGGATGGGGCAACGGCGGGGTAATGAGGGAGGCGACATTCTTGCCGGTGGGAATCTCCATGATCGTGGGTATGCAGAAATCGACGAAGCTCGGGTTGAGAACACGACCATCTTCCAGGATAAGCTCCTCGAATATCGCGCCGCCGATGCCCTGCCCCATGCCCCCTTCAATTTGGCCTTCGACCAGCTTCGGGTTAAGGGCCCGGCCGACATCTACGACCCCAGCAACCTTCTCCACCCTGACCTGCCCGGTCTCAGTATTGACCCCGATTTCAACTGCATAGGCCATATATGGGTGGGCCGCCCACTGCTTGGGAGAACGTCCGTTGGCATCGTAAGGAATGGCAGGCTCGGCGAAAAAGCCTTTACCCAGTATCTCACCTCCCGGCACAGGCAAGAATCCGATAGGACTGTACAGGTCGCTGATCTTGATCCGTTTTCCGGGACTGTTCTCAACGTAAATCTCACCGTTGCCCAGCGCGAGTTCATGTGCCGGTATTTCGAGGCGGGGAGCGGCTAGGTCGAATATCTGTCTTTTCGCATCCTGGCAGGCGCGGGCGAGGGAGTTGGCAATGTAATAGGTCAAGCGCGTGGCGGCGGTATAAAATTCGAAAGGGGTAACATCTGTATCGCGGGTAATCAGGCGGACTTTGTCGACCGGCACGCCGAACTCCTCGGCGGCGATCTGGGTGATAACAGTGTCGCAGCCCTGGCCCAGTTCGCAGCCGGCATGCCGGACTTCGACAGAGCCATCTTTGTGCACTTTGACATAGGACCAGGACGGCATCTCGGTAACGACCCAGTGTCCGACCAGGGCAATGCCCTTGCCTTTTTTCCACGGGCCAGGGGCGGGCGCTGGCTTTTCTTTCAACTTGATCCAGTTTGCGGCGGTGTCCAGGCATTCCTCAGCGCCTATGCTGTGGATAGGTTCGCCGACGATGTCCTCTTCACCTTCCTTGAAGATATGCCTCCGGCGCAATTCGACGGGGTCCATCTTCAGGCGCTCGGCGATGATGTCCATCTGCTGCTCCATGCCCCAATGCATATCGGAGCTGCCAATAGAGCGGAAGGCGGCGGCGGGACAGGTGTTCGTGTATACAGCGTACCCACGGAAGCGGAAGTGCTCGTGCCGGTAGAGGCTGATAGCTCCTCCGGTGCACCCCTTGACAAGGGCCTGTGTGCCATGCGGACCGGCATAGGCGCCGTAATTAGTAATGAATGTAATATCCCGGGCGATAATTGTGCCGTCCCTTTTGACGCCATCGCGGACATAGATGACGCGCCCGGGCTTCTGGCCGGAAAGGGTGAACTGCTCGGTGCGGTCGAAGGCAAGGCGCACCGGCCGCTGTACCGTCATGACGATGAGCACCGCGATTATTTCAGGCCAGATATGGCAGAAAGGCCCGAAGGCGCCGCCGACGTACGGAACGAGGAACCTGACTTTCGAGGGTGAAAGATGGAAGATGTTGCAGATGGCGGCCTTGACCTGGTGCATGCTTTGGGTTTTGCCGCGCAGGGTCAACACGCCATCCGTCTCAAACCAGGCATCCATGACGGGGGTCTCCAGGGGCGCGGCGTTGCCAATGGGCGTGGTATAGCGGTTCTCCACGATAAGATCAGCTTCAGCGAAGCCTCTGTCGATGTCGCCCTTAACAATCTGGAAGTACTCGAAGACGTTCTTGCGGCCTTCCGGGGCAGGGGTGTAGCGCAGGTTGGGCTTGGGCAGTCGGGTATACTTGAGCATATCCGGATGTATGACAACCGGGCAATCCGGTCTCATGGCCTCTTCAACATCGAAGACCGCCGGCAGCTCTTCATACTCGACCTCAATGCGGTCCAGGGCATCACGGGCGATGTCTTCGGAACGGGCGACAACGGCGGCAACCGGGTCGCCGACATGCCGCACCGTGTCTTTCGCAATGATATAGGAGTCCATATAAAGGTCGCCGTACAGGCGGTTTTCGGGAGCATCGCCGGTGATAACGGAGATCACGCCGGGTAGGTCTTGCGCCCGGGTGACATCGATTTTCTTGATGCGGGCATGAGGGTAGGGGCTGCCGAGTAGCTTGGCATAGCAGAGGCCTGGGATTTTTAGATCGGCGGAGAACTTGCCCTGGCCGGTTACCTTCGCACGGGCGTCGACACGGGGGATACTCTTGCCGATAACTGAAAACTCTTTGCTCATACTTTTTCGCCTTCCCGGGCGGAACTCCGCATCATATCTGCAGCCGCCAGAACAGCTTCGACGATTTTGACATATCCTGTGCAGCGGCAGAGGTTACCTACGAGGGCCTTTTTGACATCATCCTCGGTAGGGTTAGGATTGCAGTCGAGCAAAGCTTTGGAGGCGAGTATCATTCCAGAAGTACAATAGCCACATTGGACGGCAAAGCGGTCGATAAAGGCCTGCTGGATGGGATGTAAGCGGCCATCATGGGCAAGACCTTCAATGGTCGTTATTTCATGTCCCTGAGCCTGCCGCGCGACCACCAGGCAGCTCTTGACGGCCTTGTTATCGATGAGAACGGTGCAGGCACCGCAATAGCCCGATGAACAGCCTTCCTTTAGACCAGTGAGATCCAGATCCTCGCGCAGGACGTCCTTCAGGAGGCGGGAAGGCTCCGCGAAAAGGTCGATATCTTCCCCGTTTACCCTGAGTTTCAGCCTTTTCTTCACTTTCTAACGACTCCCGTTGCAGCGCGCCGTCGCTTTCGCAACTACCTGACGGGTGAGCACCTTTACCAGATGGCGTTTGTATTCCGCCGAGCCGTGGGTATCTGAGGTGGGGTCAGCCTCGGCTGCGGCGATGGCCGAAACCTGCTCGATCACATCGGTCACTTTGTGCCCCACCAGGGCTTGCGAAGCTTTGACCGCGTTCACTGGCGTGGGACCGACCGCCCCAAGGACAATGGAGGCTGTACTGACGACGTCCCCATTTAGTGTAACAACCGCCGCTGCGCTGGCAATAGCCATATCGGTGGCTCGAACACTTTCTTTGATATAGGCCGAACCCACGGAAGGGGACAGGCGCGGGACCTCGATCTCAAGTGCGATCTCATCAGGTTCAAGGACGGTCTCAAGATAGTTGGTGAAGAAGGATTCCAAAGGGACAGTCCTTTCACCGCGTGCAGAGCCCAGTCTTATTCGGGCGCCCAGAGAAGTGAGTATCGGCGCCGGGTCTCCAGCGGGGTCAGCGTGACAAAGGTTGCCGCCGATTGTGCCCCAGTTGCGAATCTGGATGGAAGCCAGACGAGCCTCCATTTCGGCAAGGACGGGTAACCTCTTCCTTATCAGCGGGGAGGTCTCTATATCATTGTGCGTGGTCAGCGTGCCGATACGGACATGTCCGTCATCCTCACGTATGTGGTCCAATTCGAGCAGGCCTTTCAGGTTGATCAAATACGGGACGTAGAGAATACGCGACTTGAGAACGGTCAAAAGACTCTGTCCGCCGGCAATTACCTTGGCCTTATCTCCGTGGCGCGCCAGCATTCCGTAGGCTTGATCGAGGCTCCGGGGTTCAAGATACTGGAAGGGCTTCATGTAACCTTACCTGCCGGGACGGTGATATTTTGGATTATATCATATTTGGTCAATACACAAATACCCTCTGCCCAGGGCTTATGCGTTCTAAATAAGCGAAGGGGGGCTCTCGATGGATAGAATGGAGATATGTAACGTCCTCATTCGAAATCCAAGGAGAGCCCAATGCATTGTATCGTCGCACAGTCTA
>JACPPY010000009.1 GCA_016190755.1 Chloroflexota bacterium
ATGGGGTAATTATTCACTCCCAGCGATACATACCCTTTCCTCCGAAGCTGTTCTGCCCGGCAAGAATGGGGTAAACATGCTTTTCAGTCCACTGAATTACGTATCTGCAAAGAAGTTTCGCGGGAGCCTCGTAGGTCAGTACCAATAGACAGCACTGGCTGGCCGCATTATAATTGGATGCCCAGGGAGGTAGGATCGTTGTTAGTGCGAAATAAGCCAGGATCGAACCAGTCTTCACCCGTTGCGGAGTCGATAGGACATACTATGTCTTATAACGTGCGAGTTCCGTCTCTTCAGGACCTGGAGCAGATGGCCAGGAAGCTCCGCCGACATGTTATTACCATGATAGCGAAGTCCGCCAGCGGTCATCCGGGCGGTTCGCTGTCCGCCGCCGATATCGTGACGGCGCTGTATTTCCGGGTGCTGCAGCACAGGCCCGCCGAACCGCGCTGGCCGGACCGCGACCGGTTTATACTGAGCAAGGGCCATGCCGCTCCTGTACTTTATGCCGCGCTGGCGGAGAGCGGGTATTTCCCGGTAGAAGAGCTTGGCACATTGCGCCAGCTCGACAGCCGCCTTCAGGGACATCCGGATGCGAACCTTACCCCCGGCGTGGAGATGCCTTCCGGCTCGCTCGGCCAGGGGCTTTCCTTCGGGGTAGGCGTGGCGCTGGCGGGCCGGCTCGACCACCGGAACTATCACGTCTATGTGTTGCTCGGAGACGGCGAATGCGATGAGGGCCAGGTGTGGGAAGCGGCGATGGCCGCAGCGCACTACAGGCTGGACAGCCTGACAGCCATAGTCGACCATAACGGACAGCAACTCGACGGCTGTTGCTCCGATATTATGAACGTGGAGCCGCTGGCCGATAAGTGGCGTTCTTTCGGCTGGGAAGCGAGCGAGACCGACGGGCACTCGATAGAACAACTTATCAACTCGCTGGAACAAGCGTCCCAGGTGAAAGGAAAACCCTCCGTGATCATCGCACGCACCATTAAAGGCAAAGGCGTGAGCTTCATGGAGCGCAACCTGAGCTTCCACGGCAAAGCGCCTACAGCCGAAGAGGCGGCCCGTGCCCTGAAGGAGCTGGAATAGCCCTATGGTAGTCGAAGCCGGTGTGCGCGAGGCCTACGGGGCTGCACTGGTTGAGCTGGGAGCACAAGACCCAAAGGTAGTCGTACTGGACGCAGACCTGTCCTCGTCCACGCAGACACGCGGCTTCGCCAAGGCTTTCCCCGACCGTTTCTTCAACGTCGGCCTGGCGGAACAGAACATGATGGGCATCGCCTCCGGCCTGGCGTCTACTGGCAGGACGGTGTTCGTCAGCACCTTCGCCGTGTTCGCCATGGGGCGTTGCTTCGACCAGGTGAGGATGTCCATATGCCAGCCGTCAGCCAACGTTAAGATAGTGGCTACACACGGCGGTGTGACCGTCGGAGAGGACGGCTCTTCGCACCAGGCAGTGGAGGACTTCGCACTTTCCTGCTCGCTGCCCACCTTTACCGTTGTGGTGCCAGCCGACGCAACAGAGACCTCCCAGGCCATAAAAACGGCTGCCGCGACTCCGGGCCCATTCTATATACGGCTGCCGCGTCCCAAGCTGCCTGTTATCTGTGAGAATGGCTACCGCTTCGTCCTTGGCAAGGCCTCTACCATGCGGCAGGGCAAGAACGCCACGATCGTCGCAGTGGGCATAATGGTGGCCAAAGCGCTCGAGGCTGCCGAGACTCTAAAGCAATCGGGGATAGACTGCCGGGTTCTCAATATGTCCACGCTGAAACCGCTGGATGAGGCGGCCGTTATCAAAGCGGCGCGCGAAACGGGGGCCATAGTCACGGCGGAGGAGCATCTGGAGCACGGCGGGTTGGGCAGCATGGTGACGCGTGTCGTGGCCCGGGAGTTCCCGGTGCCCGTACACTGCGTGGCCCTCAAGAACACCTACGCCAAGTCGGGCAAACCGGATGAGCTGCTGCAGAGGTACGGGTTGACTGCCGCGGATATCGTGAAAGCGGTAATGGCCGCGATCAAGGCCAGGCGTTAATCAGCAGTACCTTAGCACTGACTGGCTCCTACTCTACAGCATTCCAACTGCGAGCTTTTTAGGCTTATTGCGCCTGCTGCCGGAGGCCGTGGTATGGTGGATGTGGGTGGTTATAGGCAACGGAAAGACGCCTGATGCCGGCCCCGGATAAGGCAAGTGTTACCTCTTTCAGACAACGATGTTCCCCGGTGTAGATGGCCATACGTGAACCTGGCCCTGATCGTAGCATCCTCAGCGGTCTTCATATATGAGCTTACCCTTTCGGGCAGGGCAAATGAGGCCCTGGCCTTCGACTTCGGATTGATACCGGACAGACTGGTGCACGGTGGCCGTATGTATCTCTCCTCTCCCGTCCCCGGCTGGGCCACGCTGTTTACCTCGATGTTCTTGCACGGCAGCTGGGGACACATACTCAGCAACATGATCTTCCTGTGGGTCTTCGGCAACAACGTGGAGGCACGTTTCGGGCACTTCCGATACCTGCTCTTCTACCTGGCCGCAGGATTAGCCGCGGGGCTGGCGCAGGTGTTGCCCGATGCCAGCTTCCCTTACCCTATCATCGGCGCAAGTGGGGCTATAGCCGGCGTCCTGGGAGCTTACTTCTTGATGTACCCGTACAGCCGGGTCCGCGTGGCAATATTCCTGATCATCGTCTCCGTCATCCGCATACCGGCTGTATACCTGCTTGGCTTCTGGTTCCTGCTGCAGTTCCTGGGAAGCCTTGGCTCCATACTTGACCCGTCTGGCGGCGGTGTGGCCTACATGGCCCACGTAGGCGGCTTTCTCTTTGGATTGATAGTGGTGACGTCCTACAAAGCGGCGACCCGCCAAAGGGTCTGGCCGGGCAAATTCATACCTGGATGCGATGAACCGGCCAACCTCAAGTCACGAGCTCGGAGTGAACGGAGATGAATGACCGGCCCTCGACGGACGACTACTCACCGATGCGCGTGACCTGTCGGGCACGATCTTGGACTTCTTGGGCTCGGGCACTCGCCTGTCGCGTACCTCCCAAATGAGCAGCAACACTGTGAAGGCTATCAGGAGCAGGTTCCGTATCGCCAGCACCGCCACCGGAGGGGCCCTCATCAGCATGAGTTCCCAGTACTTGTATGGGTAGACATACTGCGTGGCGCCCGCCGCCAGTATGAAAAGCCCCCAGAGCCACCACCTGTTCCTGCCGCCCAAAAGGGCCAGCAGCGGGAAAAGCCATATCAAGAACTGAGGCGACAGCACTTTGCCGACCATCAGGAAGATAAGCAAGACGGCGGAGGAGTACACGATGAAATCGTTGCTATCGATGAGCGAACGTCTTTCGTTCATTACGCTCCCCATCCTCCAGCAGTATAGGGAATAGACCCCCGCCAACAACGTCACCATGAGCGGGCTGGACACACGCGCCAGAGTGTCCGCGGCGGGCGAAACCAGGTCCATGGCGCCGGCCCGATAGTCTATTCCAGCTTGCGTCAGCCCGAAGAGCTGTCCGACCATGAGCCAGGAGGAAAAGGTGGTCTCGAGCTGCAGACCGCGGCCGAACTGGTAGATGAAGGAGCCTTTCAGCCCTTGAGGGGCCATTATGGCCCAGGGCAGGAAGATGGCCGCCAACACCGCGACAAACACCGCCATTCCCTTGATCAACCCCTTGCCATCGTTGTGCATCAACTGGTATACGACCAATAAGGGGGTCAATAGGATGGGAAACAGCTTTGCTCCCGTCCCCAACGCCAACGCAGTCCAGGAAATAGTGAAGTGCTTGCTGACGAAGCCGTAGACGGCCAGTAGGACGAGCATGGTCGGGAACAGGTCATAGCGCTGGGCGGTGATGGAGCCGATGGCCAGTATGAAGGCCGTGTATACCCAGAGCACCTGCCACTGCTTCCGGCCGAGGCGTCCCGCTAAGGCCACCAGAAGAACCATGCAGATCACATCGAAGAAGAGCATCTCGTAGGAGAAGGCCCGGCCGTACAACGGCTCGGGCTCGGCGAACAGCCTGGGAGGAAGCAGGACCGCCAGGGAAAGGGGTGGGTATTCAAGGGCGTAGTCCCGGTAGGGCAGATAATGCCGGAAGGCGTTCTCGGCCTGCACCCAATGTATCTGAATGCCGGTCTTGAAGACGAACCGGAATATGAGGAAATGCAGAACGATAAAGGCTAAGAGGGGAAGATGCCGGAGAAAGACCGAACGGGTAGGCGTGTCGTCTGTGTAACTTGCATCCAATGGACTGGCCAGCTTTTCAATACAGTCAGGCCCTCGTCCTCAGCACCAGCCCACTTTCAGCGGGAGTCCTAAGAACGGGGCCTCTTACTTCGATTATAACCCACTACCTTGAATGGACATGAACAGATGTGCAGGGGTTGAGTGCACGTGCCTCGCTAGGGGTGAAGGCTGGCGGGCGGCATGCCGGACCGGATGTTATTGGCCTTCTTGAGCCAATCGAGGGCAATATCCATGGCCCTGGGGTCACGGCGCAGCCGGTGTCCTGCGCCCGGTATTATGCATAGTTCCTTGGGTTCCTTCGCCTTCTCGTGGAGCCTATAGGCATCAGCCACGGGCACAAGGTCATCCTGCTCGCCGTGGACTATGAGCAGCGGGCGGGGCGCAATGCATCCTACCCATTTCAGGGGCGATATCTCGCTGAAGCCGTCTATCCAGCTGCTGGCCGACGGTGGGAAATCGGGGTCGCGTATGGCGTATATGCTTCTCAGGTGATTGATGAACTCCCGGGCCCTGTCCATGTTGGGCAATATGCGGAAATCAGCCGGAGAGGCGCAGGAGGCCACGGCGGTGACACGCCGGTCTCTGGCAGCCACATATATTGAGACGGCGGCTCCGGCGCTGAACCCCAGAAGATTGACGCGGCCCCGATCGACGCCCGGCAATGACACGGCGTAGTCCAGCACGACTGTCAGGTCGCGCGCCCACCCGGGCATATCCAGGTTGCCCTCGCTCTCGCCTGTACCCCGGAAGTTGAATATCATGGTCGCGAAACCTTCCCGGCAGCACCTCTCCGCAAGCAGCGGGTAGCCGCCGTCATTCGCGTCTCGCGAGCCGTGCGGTATACCATGACACAGGCAAACTACCGGAAACGGGCCGTGGCCATCTGGCAGATAAGCTTCAGTTACTATTTGTAGGCCGTCTACTGTAAGTGTGGCCGGCTTCCTGTGCATGTCGTTGTAGAACGCCTTTCGTGACGGACAAGGGAACTGGTCCCGGCGTAGTGGGGGTATTTTGCTGGCTGCACCAGGCAATGGACAGCTACAGCGGGATGCCTCCCTGGTGATGCCCATGGATTTCCTTCTAGGCCGTTTCCTCTACGGCCTCTTCCTCGTGATGCTCTTCCTTCGGCTCAGGAGGAAGGCCAGCCTTCCTGCGTTCATAGTCCCTGATAGCCCTGTTGAGCGCCTGGGCGCCCAGGTTGGAGCAGTGCATCTTGGCAGCTGGAAGCCCACCCAGCTCTTTCGCCACGAAGGCTGGAGTTATCTTCTTCGCTTCCTCAAGGGTCTTGCCCATGACCATCTCGCTGACGATGCTGGACACCGCGATGGCAGCACCACAGCCAAAGGTCTGGAACTTCACGTCCGCCAGACGGTCGTCTTTAACTTTGATGTAGAAGGTCATGAGGTCTCCGCAAACGGGGTTGCCTTCCTCACCCACTCCATCGGCATCCTCGATGACGCCGACGTTCCGCGGATTGCGGAAGTGGTCCATGACCTTTTCGCTGTATACGGGCATGTTTGGTACCTCCCGCTCCTGGTTCTTCTTGTGCCAATGTGCTCATTCCACTTTAGCAGTTGCATGTGCTTACTGCAACCCCTTGAGGGAACGGCGCCAGCACTCGCAGTACCGGCGAGTCCAAAGTAAACATAACACACCCGGAAAACGCCTGAGCGGCGGGAAGGCGCCAGCCTGTCACAGGCCTTGTTTCCCCTGGGGCTCCAGCCACATCATTGCTAACAACGCCTTGCTTTCCCTGATCAAGAAGTGAGGCAGCCTCAAGACCTGTGGATTTGTAGACTTTTTGGAACGCAACTATCCCTTGCCAGCACGTAGTGTATGTGCTATACTCCATATGTAAGTTAGATAGGAGATAGCACTGATGCGGAACTACACGATTAAAGACTTCAATAGGCAATTCCCGGATGAGGATACTTGCCTTGAATTTCTGAAAAAGGCGCGATGGCCGAAGGGTGTCACTTGTCCGAAGTGCCGAAAGATAACCAAGTTCTACCGCATAGCTAATCGCAAGGTGTACTCCTGTGAGTTCTGCGGTGCCCATGTATCCCCTACTGCCGGGACAATCTTTCACAAGTCGGACACTCCGCTCCGCTCTTGGTTCCACGCGATATTCCTTATGGCTTCGACAAAGACAGGTATCTCTGCGAAGCAACTCCAACGGGAATTGGGTGTCACCTACAAGACTGCTTGGCGCATATTCAAAGAAGTTCGCAAACTCATGTCCGAAGATGTTAACCCCCTTGCCGGACAGGTTGAGGTTGATGAAACCTATATAGGCGGTAAACATGCCGGGAAGCGTGGGCGTGGTGCAAGAGGCAAGTGCATTGTAATGGGAATGGTTGAACGCAATGGGAACGCAATCGCCAAGGTAATCCCTGACGTTAGAGCCCGGACGCTTCTGCCCATGATTGAGGCTAAGGTAGCCAAAAAGGGTAAGACAGTCGTCTTCACCGATGAACTTCAAAGTTACAACCACGTTGAAAAGCTCGGCTATGCCCACGAGATCGTTCAACACTCCGCGAAGCAATATGTCGCTGGTGTCGCTCATGTCAACACATGTGAGGCACTCTGGAGTACTGTCAAGCGTGGCATTGACGGTGTGAACCATTCGGTTAGCCCTCTTTATCTCCAGTCTTACCTCGACTCTTACGTTTACCGCTACAACCACCGGAGGGATGAGACTCCGATGTTTGAGTCTCTTTTGTGTGCCGGGTTCCTTCGGTTGAGCGGCTTTCCTGAGAAGGCGCTCAAACTGCTTCTTGGTTAAAGGTTCCTTATCCTTCATGGCGTATTCTCACTCGGGTAATTGTGAAGGGTGGTGCTTTTCAAGCATATCCCCTAACCTTTCTAATTTTGTAGCTAACAAATTCACGTGGAAGATATGGGCTGGTGTCATTCCCTGAAGCCTGTCAGGATGGAAAGTAACTACGTTCTTAAACCTTCTGGCATCTAACGGAGAAAAGGTTGCTAACGTCGCTGTAGTTTGTTCTGCCCACGTATTAACCCTTTTTATCCATTCATTGACCCACTTATTTGTTGCGTCGGGTTCGGCTTTCCAGTTTGGATGTTCAATCATGTAGTGGTCAGCATGCTCATTCAATATGACAGTCCCTTCCTCATGCAAATCCCATAAATCATTCAGACTTTTTTCTACATTTTGCACCCAAACAGCATCACGCCACATGCGCAAGGGAGTTAATAGCCCGAATTGCACAATTACAAAGACAGCCATGCCGAAGGCTATCCTTAAGTCCCAAGACTGAAACAAACCAGAAATCTGAGGCGCGCTTAAAGATAGAACGACAGCTAAGAATGCACTGGCTAATAGGCTGAATATACTTACCATAGCTTCAGCCTTCTCTGATGTTGCAATTGTCGTCTTCCACAGTTGACGGAAGTACGCAAAAACTGATGCCCGTCTTCTACAGTGAGTTTTTCGCCCCAGATACGAGTTCTCGGCGGCCCAGATATGAATTTCCGCGGGAAAACCGGCGATGTGGTGCCAAAAGAGTTACCGAAGAGGTATTGACATCTCCGGATGTATACACTTAGAC
>JACPPY010000056.1 GCA_016190755.1 Chloroflexota bacterium
CAATACCTGTGGATTTGTAGACTTTACTCTGGTGACATGCGGCCTTCGCCCCAGGAGCAGGCTTGAGGCTGAGATTGCCACGCCGTCTCGCTGCGCTCGAATGGCTCGCAAAGACGATACGCCGCTGTCCTGGTAATAATTGACACACCCCGAACCTACACCGTGCTCCCGTGATTTTCGGGGTGTGTCATGCTGGGTTTCTATTCCGTTGTTGAAGTTACCTTCCAGATATTACCAGATGCCCATCATACCGCCACGCATCATACCACCGCGCATCATTCCACCATCTATTATGTTTCTGCCGCCTCCCATCATCCCGCTACCTTGACCGTTCATCATGCCACCGCTGCCCATCATGTTTCCACCCGATCCTCCCATCATCCCACCCTCGCCCATCATGCCATTCATATGGTCCGCGTTACCCATGTGCTCCCCAGTCATGTCGCCATTCCCATTGCAATACTGGGCCGCCGGTCCATCCGTAGAGTCTCCTGTGGTGCTAACTGTGTCATACTGCTGGGTCTGGGCATAGTCGGGATCTTGATTCGAACTCCGGGCTGCCACCAGACCAATGCCCATCCCAACAGCCAGGATACTGGCAGTCACTGGTATCGCAATCTTCATCTTCTTGTTCATCTGGTATTCTCCTTTCCGTCAACCTGACGACCCAATTCTGACACCCGATTGTGAACGTTGTGTGAAGTGTTGCTAAGGAACAGATGAGATTCTTCAGATATCCGTGCCGGACGTCAGGCCTCAGGACAAGATACAAAAACGGCAGGCCTCATGAGGCCTGCCGTTTTTGACTCACTTATGATCGTCCGCTAAGGCCCTCGAATCTCCTGGCGCATGAATGACGCGTAGGAGATGGCAAAGCAGGCCAGCATCAGCCCGATCATGGTCACGATCTGTGGCCACACCAGCAGCAGGCTCTGGGCGAGGGGTAGAGGACCGGGTACCATGCCGACGATATCCTGTAAGGTCAACGGGCCCAGCGTCCTGACATTCGGCTGAAGCATGGTCGCGATCGACTCCTGGTACAGAGTAGCCGGTGACAAACGCATGAGGTTGCTGGCCGTCTGCTCATTTGCCGCCACGGACACATCCGATTGGTCCTGGTCGATCGGCGAAATACGGTCAGCCACCAGGCCAGCGATAATGCCCATGAACAGGGAGAAGAACATCCACACGGCGATTGCCGCCAGGGCAGACGTAGTTATGCGCTTGAAGAAGATGGAGAACATCATCGCCAGGGCCATCCAGAATCCGATGTACACCACCGTCACAAGCGTGTAGGCAATGATGCGCAGCACCTCTTCCAGGCTGGGCGGCACCCCGATCATCCACAGCCCCATGCCGGCTACGATGAGCACGATGCTGCTCAGCATCACAGCTATGGTGGTCACGCCGGCCAGGAACTTGCCGTTGACTATCGAGTCCCGGAATATCGGCTGAGCCATCACAAGCGCCAGCGTCCCACTGGAGCGCTCCCGGTTTATGGCGTCGAAACCCAGCGCTAGGCCGATCAGCGGCCCGAAGAAGGCGATGAACGACACGAAGGGCGGCAGCACGCCACTGGAAGCAGTGAACAGCTTGAGAAAGACAAACTGCGCGGTGCTTTCATCCCCCACAGCCTGCCGGATGGATTGGCCTGCCACATATATAGCAGAGAGGCCGGAAAGGCTCACCAGGGCCATCAGTATGACAAACCGCTTGCTGCCCAGGTGGTCGGCAAGCTCTTTGCGTAAAAGGGTGACAAGGGCGTACATTACGCCCCTCCTTCCTGGAAGTATTTGAGGTATATTTCCTCAAGGCCGTGCCCCAATATCTTCATCTGCAACAAAGCGCTCCCGTTCTGAGCTACGGTCCTCGAGATATTAGCTCTCACGTCCCTGTCACAGAGTAGAAGCAGCCGGTCGCCGCTCCTCTCCACGCTGGCCACGCCATCGAGGCGCTGCAGCACGCCGATAAGCTCGGGCGGTGTGCTGGTAAGCTCCAGCTCCACGCTCATCTTGCCCTTGCCGAAGGTCTGTCTCTCCAGGCTGTCCACCGGCCCTTCGGCCACCAGGCGCCCGCGCGACAGTATGGCCACCTTGTGACATATCTTCTGCACCTGATGCAAAAGATGAGATGAGAGCATGACCGTGATGTTCTGGTCACGGCTCATGCTGGTTATCAGGTTCAGCACGTTGTTGGCGCCCTCCGGGTCGAGCCCGGAGGTGGGCTCATCCAGGAACACGACCTTTGGGTTCTTTATCAACACGGCCGCTATTCCCAGGCGCTGCTTCATGCCCTTGGAGAACGTGTCCACGGTCTTATCCGCCACCTGCGGTATGCCCACCTGCTCCAGGAGTAGCGGCACCTTAGACTTGATTTCCGTCTCCGACAGGCCGTTCAGCCGGCCGACGTACCGTAGGTTCTCGGAGGCCGTCAGGTCGTCGTAGAACCCCAGGTTCTCGGGCAGGTACCCGGCCATGCGCTTTACCTTGAGAGCATCACGGGTGGAGTTGAGGCCGCACACCTTTATCGTGCCGGACGTCGGCTCGGTAAGGCCCAACGCCATGAGTATGGTGGTGGTCTTCCCTGCCCCGTTGGGTCCCAGGAAGCCGTACACCTCGCCCTCTTTCACCCGCAGGTCAAGCTTGTTCACCGCGGTGAAGGCACCATAGCTCTTGGTCAGGTTTACAGCCTCAATAACAGGCTGCCCGCTCATGATTTACCGCCTCCCGACGCGCCAGAACAGCCCTACCACGCTGGCGATCACCAACGCCACGATGAACAGGCCGATCCAGCCCCATGCTGTCGAGGCACCCACTGCAGTCCTGAGGGCCATGCTGTCCGAGCCACGGTCTCCGGAGGTACGAATGGTGATGGCATAGTCACCGGAGATGGTCTTGGCAGTAGAGGTTATGGCCACATCCACCTGACGGACCTCGTTCGGAGCCAGCTTATCTATTTTGGCGGGGTCGAAGGCCACCTTCCACCCGGACGGGCTATCGGCAAAGAAGCTGACGTTCTTGATATCTGCCGTGCCGGTGTTGCCTACAGTTATGGACGCGTGGCTTTCCTTACCTGTCACTACATCCGCGTTTAGTCGTCCGCTGGGTGTGCTCAACCTCAGTTGATAGGTGGGCACGTCCTCTTTCTTGGTCAGTGTGACCGTGAGCGGCAATTTGGCCTCAATACTGCCTGACGTTGCGCGCATGACGAAAGAGTACTGCTTGGCTTCCTGGTCCGGCGGCGCCTGTATGGTCACCTGTATGGTCTTCTTGTCGCCGGCCTTCATGCCCATATTCACGATGAGCGTCGATTCGTATTGCGGCCTGAAGGATACCTGCCAGCCCTTCGGGCTTTCCATTGCGAAGGAGACCGTGCGGTCATCACTGCCGTCATTGGTAACGTCTACATTGAATTGGAAGCTGTTATCATCAACCGAGCCTCGAATATCTGGGAAGGGTGTGTTCAACGTCAACTTACTCACTGTGGCCGGCTTTTCCACTACTGCGACGTTGATATCCAGAGAAGCATTGACCTGCTTGTCTTGCGAGACCGCTTTGATATTGAAGGCATAGCTGCCCGGTTTAACATCTGTGGGCGGTTTGGTCTTCAAGAACAACGAGGGAGCATCTCCCTTGATAGGCACGAACATGCTCTGCACCTCAAAGGTAGAGCCAAACTCTTCGTTGACCAGACTGGCTGTCCATCCTTGCGGCGATGAGAGGCTGATATCAACTCGCTCATCCGCCTCGCCCTGGTTGGCCAGCTTTATAGGCAATGTTATGCTGTCGGCTTTCGATATGGTCACGCTGGGGTAAGTGGTGCTGATCCGGATGCCCCTCTGGGCTGCAGCAGCTACACCGGGGCTGACCAGCCCGATGGCTATCGCCACGAGCATCAAGATGGGTGCTACATAGAAACGTCTGGCTGTCCTCATGCCGAAACGTCGCCTCCTTTTGTAATAACGACAACCCCGTGTTCGGGGTTAGCCTGCTTGATGTGATAGGTCCACTGTCTATCTTCAACCACGGTCGCTCACCTGTGATGCGGACACATAGTGAGATATTATAAGGAAGCCTGAAAAAAATGCAAATTGACTGATAAATATGAATTTGCGTGACAAGCAGGATTGATTCTACCATATTCACATAATTCGCACACGCTTGTCACACTTTCCCAGTATGGGAATACCACACTGAATGAAGTCCCCTCCAAAACTTTGACGAACACCACCAGGGCGCCCTCGGGTTTGACAGGAGGACTTCTACGGTCTATCCTTTTTATTATCGATTCCATATGGTTCTCTTACCTTACCCAAACGCTGCCGGGCACGCGGCCCGGCAACGCCCATATCGCGAACTCACCTTCGATTAGGATACGCCTGGAGTTTTGTGCCCCTGTGGCGGTGTGCGTAATGAAGGAGGCCCATTTTGGCCAGAGCGAAGACGAACAACCGTGTACCTAATAAGCGTGTGCCTGTTAAGAAGCTTGAGAAGTGCCCTACAGGCGTATATGGGCTGGACGAGATAACTGACGGCGGTCTTCCGCGCGGCCGACCTACACTACTCTGCGGCGGCGCTGGCTCAGGCAAGACGATGTTGGGCATGGAGTTCCTGGTCCGTGGCGCCAGAGAGTACAACGAGCCGGGCGTCATGGCGTCTTTCGAGGAAAGCGAGAGCGAGATAACCACCAACGTAGCTTCGCTTGGTTTCGACTTAGAGAGTGTTATGAACCTCCAATGAGCAAAGGTGCGGCACGATGAAGCAGCAAGAACACGAAAGCCACAAGATGCAGCCCCATAACCGTGGCTGGCAACCTCTCGTAGTCCTTGGCCAGTCTCCTGAAACGTGTCATCC
>JACPPY010000057.1 GCA_016190755.1 Chloroflexota bacterium
CTCTCGTTGCGCATACCACTGTTTGAATACCGGCTACAGCTCCGCTGAGAGGTCCTTCCAGCTCGGGTTCATTCTGTTGATAAGCCTCACCTTGTCTACCCGTGAGCCCGCCTTGAGCTGCTTCTCCCTGACGATTATGTGACTGTGGCTTCTTATGATGGCATCCTCCACCAGCAAAAGCATCGCCATCATATAGCTCACTGAAAGATTGGAAAGACTTTGCCATGCGTCTGCGACGCACCACTGAGTGATGAAAATGCGTCTATTTTCAAAGCACCCTGAGTGGAGATACCGGCACGATTTGCCCCGCTCAAAAATGCTATGCTAACATTGGCGGAAGGCGGGCAAGATGGTTGATACCACTTACAGCTACGAGAAGGATAAAGAAGCCCTCATCAGTCGCATGAAAAAGGTTGAAGGGCAGGCACGGGGCATACAGAGGATGCTGGAAAAAAACCGGTATTGCCTCGACATTGTACAGCAGCTCACTGCGCTGTCAGGAGCCATTGACGAGGTGTCGCTGCTCGTGTTGAAAGACCACATCGCAGGCTGCGTCGCCACTGCCATCAAGGACCGTCCGGACGATCCCCGCGTCAAGGAACTGATCGACGTGATACGCAAAGTCATCAGGCGCTAGAGTTGCCCTTCTTGATGCGGCACAGGCCCGGGAACAATACAGGTAGGAGACCGTGATGATCCTGGAAACACTTGTTGTAGGCCCTTTCATGTCCAACACATATATTGTAGGTTCCGAGAAGACCAGGAAAGGCATGATAGTTGATGCAGGGGCTGAGGCCGGGAAAATACTCAGGTGCGTACAGCGGCATGAGCTAACCATAGAATTCATCGTGGCCACGCACACGCACATAGATCACATCGCGGCGTTGAAGCAGGTTATGGAAGCCACAGGCGGCAAGCTGTCTGTCCACGAACTGGAAGCCAAAGGGCAGCTTCTGCACTCGCTCAGCCGGGTGCTGGGACCTTTTATTGGCGGCAGTTTCGACAAAATGCCGGAACCCGACAAGCAGTTGAAAGACGGCGATGTGCTGGAAGTAGGTACGCTTCGGTTCCAGGTGCTTCATACCCCGGGCCACTCACCTGGCGGCATCTCACTGGTAGGGGAAGGAGTGGTCTTCACCGGCGACACTCTGTTCAACCTCGGCATAGGCCGGACAGATTTCCCGGGGTGCAGCTTCGATGACCTGATGCACTCGATCAACAAAAAGCTGCTTGTCCTCCCCGGGGACACACAAGTCTATCCCGGCCACGGGCCATCAACAACTATCAGCGCCGAGAGGCAGTACAATCCGTTCCTGCGTGTGGTTACCTAAGCTGGCACCTTCGCAAGGGGTAGCGAGAAATAGAAGGTGCTGCCCTGGTCTACCTCACTTTTGACCCACACCTCGCCACCCATCATCTCCACCAGCGACTTCACTATATGCAGTCCCAGGCCAGTGCCGCGCAGGCCTACAGTCTCCGGGCGCTGGATGCGCTGGAAACGCTTGAAAAGGTTTGGTATTTCCTCTCTGGGTACCCCCAACCCGCGGTCGGACACGCTGATGACTGCCACGTCCCCAGTCTCATCCAGATGGACCTGTACTCTCACCGGCCCGCCTTTGGGGGAGTATTTGACCGCATTGTCCACCAGGTTGTACAGGATTTGATGCAGCCTTGCCCCTTCGGCCAGTACATCCGGGAAACCCTCGGGAACATCGATTGCAAACGTGTGCTTTGTGCCCCGGCCAGTGAACTGCGCCAGCACTTCCGATGCTACCGATCCGATTTGCACGGCTTCTTTCTTCAACGACAGCCTTCCCGCCTCGATACGCGATACATCCAACAGGTCATCCAGTATGCTGGTCAGCCGCTTGCTCTCTCTGTGAATGGCTTCCAACCAATTGCGGTGCTCGGCCGCCAACTCGTTGGAACGCACCAGCAGCAGCTCTACGAAACCGTACACAGCGGTCATCGGAGTGCGGAGCTCATGCGATACAGTGGAGATGAATTCTGCCTTCACCCTCTCCGTCTCACGCTCTCTCGTCACATCGTGTAACACCATGCCGATGCCCAGGTGCCTATCATCGCTTCGAATGGAGAAGAGCACGGCCTCCAGGTCGCGCCTCTCTGGCATCCGTAGCACCAGGCCCATCTTCTGCTTGCTATTCATCTTCCGAAACTCTTCGGACAGCTTTTCCCGCCATCCTTCCGGCTCTACAATCCGGCTGGAAAGCAGATCATAGTACACATCTATGTTATGCCCCACTATATCAGACGCGTTAAGGCCGACCAGTTCTTCGGCCGCACGATTGCAGTAAATAACTGTATTTCGGGCGTCCGCGACCACGAGGCCTTCGGCCATGCTGGCGAATATGGCTTCGAGGGTGCTTCGTTCCCTCGCAGTGGCGTCATGCAGCCTCACGTTCTCCACAATTGATGCCATATGGTTGCCGATAGCCTGGGCCAGCGAGATATCCTCTCTCAAGAACGACCTGCGCCTTGAGGTCATGGTGAAAGATACCGTGCCCAGGCTCCTGCCAGCAGCCATCATGGGCACCACCAGCGCCGATTTCGAGCTCCATAGGTTGGCGAACAACTTGTCCCCACCCTCCAGCGTCCGGGTATCCTCTATGACCAACGGCAGGCCCTTAGCCAACGTCTGCTGACCTGCGGACACCATGCCGGCATCGACTACCGTACCGGCAGCCACCGGCGGAATCTCGCCGCCGCGCCGGTAAGAGGCAAGGACTGTGAATTGTCCCGGCTGACCACCCGCCAGCACCAGAGCCGCCTGCTCCATACCCAAGGCCTCACTCGCACGTGCCAGCACTTCCCTGAACACAACCTGGATATCCAGGCTTCGTGTGCCTGCACTGAGAACACTGGTAAGCGCCTCCAACTCCGCTACGCGATGCCGCAGTGCGGCGTCAGTGCTCGTATATAGCTCGGCATTCTGGACGGCAAGGGCGATCTCACGGGCATATGTTTCCAGCAAAGCCACGTCTTCTTTTCCCGGCAGGTCGAGAGCCATACTGATAACGTACAGGACACCCATGGTCCTTTCGGGCGCAACCAGAGGAAGGAGTATGGCAGTACGGTAACCCGAAATGCCGGTAATGTCCCTCAACACCTGTGGCGCCTCACGTATGTCTGGCAATAGCCAAGCCTTGCGTCCCTCACCTAGGTTGCTCAAAGCCTCTTTCGGAAGCGCTGAGAGTGGCACCACCAACCCTTTCACCTCTTCGGCAGCACGTTCACCTTTGTGCGCCACTACCGTCACATGTTGTCTCCACTGGTCAAGCAAGGCTATGCCGGCCGCGACGCGCGTCTCGCCGAAAGCATGTACAACCTCGACAAGCGCCAGGTCCATGACCTTCTGAAGGTCAAGGCTGCTGGACAGCACTCGCGACAACCTGTGTATGCGCTCCAGGTCTTCCTGGTGCCGCCGCTCGGCTGTGATGTCCCTCACGCTGTAGATAATGCTGAGCACATCGCCTTCTTCTCCCAGCACCGGGTCGGCGCAAAGGTGCAGCCAGCGGTTCCCCAGGTGTGCTTCCCGGCGCACGGCCTCGCACCTGTGTTTCTCAACCAGGCACCGGGAGAGCAAGCATCCATCCACCGGGGCCCGCGTCCCGTGTAGCATCTCATAGCAATGGCGCCCTACCAATGCTCCTGGCGTTGTGCCCAGCATCCTCGCCATCGCCCAGTTGGCCCGCAAGAAACGATGGTCGTTGCTCAGGATAGAGACACCATCGCTCATGTAATCGAAGGTCTTTTCCCATTCCTTCTTCCCCGCCTCAACGCGCTGGAAAAGCCTGGCATTATAAATAGCCATGCCGACCATGCTGCCTGCACTGGTCAGTGTGTCCATCTCGCCCTGGGAGAGTGAGCGCCTCGTTCGTGAGAAGGCGCTGATGACGCCGACAGCCTTCTGCTTTACCATCAACGGTAGCCCTACGTACCAGTTGTAGCCGACCGTCGCCGCAGACGGGAACATAGCCAGCGCATCAGCAGGCAGTTCGTCGAGCGCAAGGACTATACCGGATTGCGCCACCCTCCCTGCCAGGCTCTCACCCATTTTGATTCGTGGCACCTTCCGTATCTCATCGGCAAAGTCCTCCGGCAGGCCTTTGTAAGCGAGCAACACAAGCTCCTGGCTGTTCTCGTCCAGATACCTGGCTATACCGGCTTCCAGTCCCAGTACGCCCAACATAGCATCCAGAGCCTGGGCAGCCAGCTGTTCCAACTCCAGGGATCCGGCTACCGCCTGGCTTACCTTGTGCAATGCCTCCAGCCGCTGCCGTTCCTCCGTTTCCTGCTCAGCCCGCTCGCGCATCACTTGCGCCTGCTGCAGGGAGTCGAGTGCCTCGTTGATCGAAGCTCCTAGCCGGGACAGCTCATCCTGTCCCTTAACTGGGATTCGCCGTCCGCCATCGCCATGGGCTGCAATACGCCTGACGCTACGGGATAGCTGTACCATAGTTCCCGTAATGCCTCGCTCGATTGCCAGAAACCCTAAGAACCCTGATAGTACGCCGACCAACAGCAGTACCAGAGCAAGCTGCCACAACGTGGCCTTGCTCTGGCGATAAACATTCCGTTCCATGTCCGCCCTGAGGACAACAGCCTGATCGCCGTAGATATCCTTGAGCACCGTGTATCCGGCTGCCGTCTCGTCGTTGAGAAACCGCACGTAGGCCTGATCGTCCATGGAGACAATGGACAGGGCATCACGGAAGTCCTGCGGCAGTTGTCCGGAGGCTATCGGCTGCATATCGACCTTTAGGTGAGATGACTCAGAGATCGACGCCAGAATCGTGCCATCTATGTAGCGAGCGAAGACCAGGGTGCCGTTGGAGGGCCCTTTGCCTTTGGCTATCGGGTGTGCAGCGACAAGCATCGCCCCCTCAGGTATATTGATCATGCCGGATACGCCCTCGGCGCCGCCGGACACCAGAGGCTTCCCCGGCAATAGCTGCGGCTTCAGTCCTTCCGGAACAGCCCCTTCCTCCCCCGTCTCAAGGTCAAAAGCCTTGCTGGCGACGATTTTCCCAGCATCGTTCAAAAAGAGCATCAGGTTGATATCGTTGCTCTCTAAGCTGTTGAGAGTGATATTGCTTCTGGTGTATCCTTCGTTCAGGTCTTGCATGAAGGCATATGTTTGGTCCCAGGCCGCCCAGTAGTCGGCGGTCCGGTACAGGGCATCGAGCCTGACCCGCAGGATATCGACTACGAGCGCGACACTATCGACTGTCTGCTGCCGCTCGACCTTCTCGAAGCCGCGGAGGAGCACTCTCTGACCGGCGAAGTATAGCGTTGTGGCGCCGGCAGTAACTACAAGGACGATAAGGATCAGTATTCGTTTACGTACCGTCATACATCACAACCTGGAAGCGCACGCGCGATTCGGGCACAAGTTAACACAAGTTGTGGGGAATGACAAGGCGCAGGAAAAGCTGAAGAAGGCCTAAACCAATCCAAGTAAATGTCGAAACACAGCTAATATAGGACCCCTCACTTTTATCTCTCCACACCATGACACACCCCGGAAATCACCTGAGCGGCGGGAAGGCGCCAGCCTGTCACAGGCCTTGTTTCCCCTGGGGCTCCAGCCACATCATTGCTAACAACGCCTTGCTTTCCCTGATCAAGAAGTGAGGCAGCCTCAAGACC
>JACPPY010000060.1 GCA_016190755.1 Chloroflexota bacterium
CCAGCGATACATACCCTTTCCTCCGAAGCTGTTCTGCCCGGCAAGAATGGGGTAAACATGCTTTTCAGTCCACTGAATTACGTATCTGCAAAGAAGTTTCGCGGGAGCCTCCAAGTGGGAGCCGGGGTCAGCATCTTGCCGGGATTACAGTGTGCCGTACAGGCTGTTTATCACAAGCCCGGTGGGCAGCTTAGGATAGAAATATGTGGATTTCTGAGGCATCTTGTCTCCCGCGTCGGCGATGGCCTTGACAGCGTAGACATCTACAGGATTGAGCAGAAAACCCAGACGGTACTCCTGCGCTGAGACCCTCTGCCAGGTCTCCAACTCGCTCTTGGTGTAGGTGATGTTTTCTCCTTCGGAGATGCCCAACAGCCGGGATAGAATGACGTGGTGCAAAATGCTTACATCCAGGGAGCAATAAGCTTCAGAGCGGTCAACCGGCAAAAGCGAGGCGAGGACGTCGATGCTACGAAGCCTGAGTATGAGCAGCGTGTCTTGTTCCAATCCGAGAAGGCCGATAAGGACCCGCTCTCCTTTGATCGGCTTCAATATGCGATGCAGCATCGCTGAGGAGAGCGGGCAACCAAGCGGCGCGGCATCTATCTCAAAGTACCTGTCCAATTTGGATTTCAGCTCACGCAAGAATGATTCGGGCACGGTTTTTATCAATCTATGGAAGGGTTGCACTATCAGCCCTGGGTCGGAGAACTCGACTAGCGTCATCATAAGGAACTTGAAGGCTGCATTTTCCGGGGCATCGGGTTCTGACTGGAGCCTTTCCTGCCGATAGGCAAGGGCCGTTTCGTACCGATGATGGCCATCCGCTACATACAGATGCTCCGGGGCTAGTTGAGATGATATTGTTTCCAGTGCCTGTGGTTCCGTTATGGCCCACAGGTTGTGGCTCTCGTCATCTGCCACCGCCACGCGCGCCAGCGGCGGCCTGCACTCGGTTTGTGCCATAAGTGAGGATATGGCACCTCCTCTGTCCTGGTAAAGGGCAAACACCGGGCTTATGTTGGCGTTAACTGCTCTCATGAGGTTGAGCCTATCCACTTTGAACACTGCTGCTGTGCCCTCATGCGGTCGTATCACGCCCTTGTCCCAGTCCTCAAGCCTGACGGCGGCGATCAGGCCCCTCCGCGTCACGACTTCACCGTAATAGTTGAAATAGTGGTGATGAAGGTATACTGCCGGGGCCTTGTCCCGGACAAGGACATGCCGCTCCATCCACTCTTGGAAGGTCTTCGATGCCCGGGTGTATTTGTTGTTCCAGAAGCTATCTTCTGGGCCCGACAACCCGTACTCTACGCGCACGATGTTGTAGGGACCTTTGTAGTGCAGGGCTTGCTGCATCTCTGGACTTATGACATCGTAGGGAGGGCATATGGCGGTACCCAGGTCGGGCACCATTGCGGGGTCATAGCGCAAGCCTCGAAACGGGCGGATATCGGCCAAGCAAGGAACCTTTCTTACACGAGTCCAGGCACATTCGCTTGGGGGGCGCAAGGCGCCGGCAAATGCGGCATCCCCATTATCGCGAAGACCTTCAAATGCGCGGAATTATATTATAGTGCTGACAGCAAGGCAAGGGGGGATTCAGGAAAGGATGTACGAGCGTGAATCATGGGATGATTGATAGTAGCACTACGAGGAAATGTGTGGGGACCCTTTACTTACCGCCCAGCAGTTCGGTGACTACCGAGTTGATCTCGCGACCATCTGCTTTGCCTTTCAGTTGGGCTACGAGCTTGGGCATGACCTTGCTCTTATCCTGAGGCCCTTTGGCTCCGGTTTCGACGATCACAGCACGGGCCGCCTCCACAACCTCATCATGAGTCAGTTGCTGCGGAAGGTAACTCCGGAGCACCGCCAGTTCAGCGCGTTCGTTTTCGGCCAGATCAGCACGACCTCCCTTGTTGAAGGCTTCGATACTTTCCTCTCGCTGCTTCGCCTGTTTCGCCAGTACCCCAATTATGTCGGCGTCGCTCAGCTGGCCGCCTTTAGACATCTGGGCGTAGCTAGCGGCCGACAACGCAAGACGCAGTACGGACAGACGGACCTTTTCGCCTTTCCGCATTGCGTCTTTGAGGTCTTCTCTCAGTTTGTCCTCTAAGCCCACGTTCCCCTCACAACTAAACAGGAATTGTCCGGCTAGCTTCGCGCGGTCTTACGGCGCTTGGCCGCGGCCTTTTTCTTTCGCCTTACGCTGGGTTTCTCGTAATACTCGCGGCGCCGGTATTCAGCAAGCACGCCGTCCTGCTGGACCTTCTTGTTAAACCGTTTCAGCAAACTCTCGAAACTTTCATTCTCGCTGGCCATTACATCCGACACATGACATCCCTCCTCTCTTTACGGGGCATTTGTCCTGCACCGTGTCTGGGTCTGTGCCCAAGCAGTATGATTGTAGCTGCAACGGACGAAAGGTGTCAAGGAATACCATACGGCATCGTATCGGGCCACGGAGTGGTACACGTTGCCGCTTTGGCAGCGCAGCCTCACCAGGTTTGCCCGTTTCGATAGGTCGGTGTAGAATTACGCAAATATTTGGTCTGCCAGCCGCAAGTAGATGAAGCCCGAACGAAGGGCGATGCTGAAGCGTTTTGGTATAGGCTGGCGAAAGGAGATCATCAACAGTGGCGGATAAAGTTTCGGACCACAAGCACTGCCCGGTATGCGGTAAATCGATGAATGCCGAAAACCGTTTTTGTTCCGAGGAGTGTGAGAAGGGGCTAGCCGGTCAGCGGAAGCGTCAACAGCGTACGATGTGGATATTCATGGGTATCCTCGTTCTATTCATGTTGTTGATATACATATTGCCCGGGCAAACTGGTTGTCTGGGGACTGCGCCTAAGCCATAGTTAGGCGAATGCAGCACCTGCGCAACTAATCGCGCAGGTGCTGCATTTTCATGACGTGGCGCTAGGTGGATGCGGCACGACAGAGGTGGCGCTGCCTGAGCACTGCTACCGTTAGACATTACTTAGCTACTTCCTTGACAACGGTATACGAGCATTGCTAAACTGGCTCTAGATATGACCTTTCCCCACAAAAGTCCTCGCCCTCCGGAGCCCTTCAAGGAGGGGTTGGTGGAGGTGTTCACAGGCAATGGCAAGGGCAAAACAACGTCTGCTCTTGGGATAGTAATGCGGGCTGTTGGGCACGGATTGAGAGTTTGCATCGTGTATTTTATGAAGGGCGATTACCCTTATGGGGAACAGGCTGTATTGGCCAAGATGCCCAACGTATCGTTCTACAGGTTTGGATTCCTCGAATTCTGCGATCCCAACAACGTCAAAGAGGAAGAAAAAGAACAGGCTCGGAGGGCCTTGCAAACAGCCAGAGATGCCATGATGAGCGGCAAATATGACGTGGTGGTGCTGGATGAGGTCAACGTTGCTGCTGCCTGGAAACTAATCGGAGTGAATGACGTTGTGTCGTTGATAAAAGATAAACCTGAAAAAGTCGAGCTGATCCTGACGGGCAGAGGAGCGGACCAGCGCGTGGTGGACCTTGCCGATCTGGTAACTGAGATGGTCAAGGTTAAACATCCGTACGACAGGGGAATACTCTCACGCGCCGGCATCGATTGTTGAGAGGTGCGGAGCAGAACCGGCAATGGGTGAGCGAAACCTAGAGGAAATTGAGCGGAAGAGGCTTGCGTGGGAGAAGAAGGTGCTAGGCTTGGCTGAAAGGTCCAGCTCATTTACTACCGTCTCCGGAACACCTATTGAGCGTCTTTACACTCCTCTGAATCTGGCTGAATCCAATTACTCGCGCGATATCGGTTTTCCAGGGGAATATCCCTTCACTCGATCAATCCACCCAACAGGTTATCGTGGTCGGCTGTGGACAATGAGGATGTTCTCCGGTTTTGGAACCGCTGAAGAGTCAAATGCGCGCTACAAGTACCTTTTGCAACATGGTGAGACAGGGCTAAGTGTTGCCTTCGACTACCCGACGTTAAACGGGCATGATACGGACGCCCCGGAAGCCCTGGGAGAATTCGGCAAGTGTGGCGTGGCGGTGTCATCCCTGGCTGACATGGAGCTCCTTTTTGATGGGATACCGGTAGATCAGGTAACTACTTCCATGACTATAAACGGCCCGGCGGCGGTTATCTGGGCCATGTACCTGATCGCGGCGGAGAAGCGGGGCATACCCCTTGCGAAGTTGGGTGGGACAATCCAGAATGATATTCTAAAGGAGTACATGGCGCAGAACTCGTATATCTTCCCGCCGGAATCATCGATCCGGCTTATCGTGGATACCTTCGAGTTTGGCATGAAACAAGTGCCGTTGTGGAACACCATCAGCGTGAGCGGCTACCATATCAGAGAGGCTGGGGCCACGGCGCTCCAGGAGTTGGCCTTCACATTGGCGGACGGACTGACCTATGTTCAAGCGGGGACGGATCGAGGAATGAACGTAGACGATTTTGCCCCGCGAATCAGCTTTTTCTTCAACTGCCATAACGACTTCTTCGAGGAGATAGCGAAATTCCGGGCTGCCCGCAGGGTCTGGGCCAGACAGATGAAGGAAAGGTTCGGTGCGAAAAAGGAACGCAGTATGTGGTTGCGTTTCCATACCCAGACCGCAGGTTGTTCGCTCACCGCACAGCAGCCTGAGAATAACGTTGTCCGTACTACCATTCAGGCGTTGGCTGCTGTGCTCGGCGGAACGCAATCGCTCCACACTAACTCGATGGACGAGGCCCTGGCGTTGCCGAGCGAGTCGGCGGTCAGGGTAGCATTGAGGACACAGCAGATAATCGCAGGCGAAAGCGGTGTAACCAATACCATAGACCCACTCGGCGGCAGCTTCTTTGTTGAGTCGCTCACGGATGGGATGGAGAGGGGCGTCTACGAGTACTTGCGAAAGATAGACTCACTGGGGGGAGTGTTGCGGGCGATAGAAAACGGCTTCTTCCACCGCGAGATAGGGGATTCGGCTTTCAGGTTCCAGCGGGAGGTGGAGTCCAAACAGCGCGTCGTAGTCGGCGTAAATGAACATGCCACCGGGGAACACGCCAGAATACCAATCCTGAAGATGGACCCCAATGGACAGAGCAGGCACCTGGAGCGATTGGACACCGTCAGGCGCACCAGGAACAACCGCGAGTTGCGCCGAAGACTGGGAGAACTGGAAAAAGCGGCGAGAAGAGCGGATAATTTGATGCCGTACATCATCGATGCTGTCAGGGAATATGGTACTCTTGGTGAGATATGCGGTGTGTTGCGGCAGGTGTTCGGCGAATACAAACAGCCGGCTATAGTTTGACATAAGTATATTAATTAACGCTTAATTTAAGGAGAAAGGAGAATGACGAGGTGAATGTAACCCTCAGCGTGATCAAGGCAGATATTGGGGGGTACGTAGGGCATTCGAGCTCACATCCTGACGTCTTGGAGAATGCTGACAAGTGTATGAAGCGGGCTGTGAAGGATGGGGTGATCCTGGACTACCACGTGACCAAGTGCGGGGATGATCTGCAGTTGATCATGACCCATCAGCTTGGTGAGAACAGTGAGAAGGTACATAAACTGGCGTGGGACAGCTTTGTTGAATGCACCCAAATAGCGAGGACGCTAAAACTGCACGGTGCTGGGCAGGACCTTTTGTCCGATGCCTTTTCGGGCAACGTGAAAGGAATGGGTCCAGGCGTCGCCGAAATGCAGTTTATCGAACGGCAGGCTGAGACGGTTATCATCTTCATGGCTGATAAGACGTCCTCCGGGGCCTGGAACCTTCCTCTGTATGAGATGTTCGCTGATCCAATGAACACTATCGGGCTTGTCATCGCCGATAACATGCATGGTGGGTTCTCCTTCGAGGTCCACGATGTAAAGGAGCACAAGAAGATCACCTTCAACACTCCCGAAGAAGTGTATGACATGCTGGTCTTCATCGGAGCGCCGAGCCGCTTCGCCGTGAAGAATATCTATCACCGAGAAACTAAAGAGATAGCGGCTGCGTCGTCAACGCAGAAGCTGTCGCTCATGGCAGGTAGGTACGTTGGCAAGGACGACCCGGTATGCATAGTGCGCTCCCAGGGCCAGTTCCCGGCTGTAGGCGAGGTGCTTGAACCTTTTGCCAACCCGCACATAGTAGAAGGATGGATGCGTGGCTCCCATAATGGTCCGCTGATGCCTGTTTCTGTGGAGGAAAGCAACCCGTCGTGGTTCGACGGTCCGCCGCGCGTGACGTGCCTGGGATTCCAGATTGCCAACGGTAAACTGGTAGGGCCGCGTGACATGTTCCAAGACCTGGCGTTTGATTTCGCTCGGAAGCAGGCACTGGAGATGGCCTATTACCTGCGCCGAATGGGACCTTTCGAGCCACACCGCCTGCCATTGGAAGAGATGGAATATACCACCATGCCTCAGGTGCAGAAGAAACTTGAGGGGAGGTTTACTCAGCTATAGCGCGGAGCGCAGACTCACCTCGCAAGCTACTTATTGCGACGAACAACAAAGGTAAACTCCAGGAGTACAGGCACTTACTCTTGGGCTTGCCTTGTGAGTTGGTTTCGCTTGCAGGTGAGGGGATCAAAGAGGCAAGCAACGAAGAAGGCCAGACATTCGAGGAGAACGCCGCCCTGAAGGCACGGGAGTACGCTAGTCGAAGCGGCTGTTTGATGCTTGCTGACGACTCGGGCCTGGAAGTAGATGCATTGGGCGGGCGGCCGGGAGTTCACTCCGCGCGTTACGGAGGAGAGACCACAGACGAGGGGCGAATAGGCCTTCTGCTGAGGGAACTCAATCGATTGCCTCAAGAACAAAGGACTGCCCGATTTGTTTGCGTCATCGCTATCGACTATGGCGGTCCGGATGTCGCCTCGTTTCGGGGCGAGTGCGGAGGCGTGATCCTTTTCGAGCCTCGTGGGAAGCATGGTTTCGGCTATGACCCGGTTTTTTACTTGCCTCAGCTTGGAAAGAGCATGGCCGAGCTATCATTCGAGGAGAAGAATGAGGTCAGCCACCGAGCAAATGCCGCGCGGCAGGCACGAGGATTCCTTTTGAAAGTGCTGAAGGGAGCTACAGTTGAGCGGCCTGTCTGACTCATTCCAGAGGCCAGTAGATTACCTGCGCATCTCTGTTACCGACCGGTGCAACATGAGATGTGTGTATTGCATGCCCCCTGAGGGCGTCCCAATACTGCCCCGGATTGATATCCTTACCTACGAAGAGATACGTGATGTCGTCGAGGCCGCGGCTGAGCTGGGAATATCTAAGGTACGTCTGAGTGGTGGGGAGCCGTTGTTGAGGTCGGGCATCGTCGACCTGGTGCGGTCGCTGGCCGCAATCAGGGGGATTGATGACCTTTCTTCGACTACGAACGGAATGCTCCTCTACGATCTCGCCGCAGACCTGAAATCTGCGGGACTGAAGCGTGTGAATGTGAGCCTGGACAGCTTGCGGGAAGACCGGTTTCGGTCGATAACTCGTTGTGGCGACCTCAACCTGGTGCTGCGGGGTATCGAAGTGGCAAAGACGGTTGGCCTGACACCCGTCAAGATCAACGTGGTCGCTATGCGAGGTGTCAACGATGATGAGATAGAAGATTTTGCCTTGAAGACAGTTCGGGACGGATGGCACGTAAGGTTTATTGAGTTGATGCCTTTCGCAATCGGTCATACGAAAGCGGATGAGTTCATCGGAGTACCGGAGATCAGAAAACGGATTGAGGTCCTTGGCCCACTCGAGCCCGCGAAGATCATCAAAGGCAATGGTCCGGCGAAATATTTCCGGTTGCCCGGAGCTTCCGGTACAGTTGGCTTTATCAGCCCTGTGACGGAGCATTTCTGCTTTGGGTGCAACCGTCTTCGCCTGACAGCCGATGGGAAGC
The DNA here is from genome assembly GCA_016190755.1 of Chloroflexota bacterium. Taxonomy (GTDB): domain Bacteria; phylum Chloroflexota; class Dehalococcoidia; order JACPPY01; family JACPPY01; genus JACPPY01. The sequence goes on from JACPPY010000060.1 coordinate 7,852, forward strand.
TCAGACCATGCCTGCTGTCGGACTCCGAAATTGACCTCCGTCCGGCCCTTCGGTCCGGAGATCGTGCTCAAGTGAGGAGAGTAATACGGGAGGCTGTGGCCTGTAAGCCTAGGCAGCATGAGCTGGTCAAAGGCCGCATACCACGCCGTGCGATGAGGCAGATAGGCGGATGAGGCTTAAGCATATCCACCGGCTGTGGGCTATCCCCTAGCTTGTAGGTTGTGAAGCATGAACGAACAGAAGACAGGCCAGCCCGGCATGAGCCAGGTGCATATGGTTGATACCAGCACCAAACCTATCACGCTGCGAGAAGCGACCGCGAGAGGCATGGTCAGGATGCAGAGAGAGACCATGGAGATGCTTCGGCTCGGGCGAGTGCCGAAAGGCGATGTCCTGGCCGTGGCGAGGGTCGCCGGTATCATGGCTGCCAAGCAGACGCCACAGCTCATACCGTTGTGTCACCCCCTGGTACTGGATGAGGTGGCAGTGGACTTCGTCTTTGACTCGCTCACAAATGCTGTTGGGGTGTCCGCTACCGTTAAATGCACTGGCAGGACCGGTGTCGAGATGGAAGCCCTCGTTGCCGTGACCGTTAGCGCACTTACAATATACGATATGTGCAAACCTATAGATCCCGCGATGAAACTGGACAACATTCGACTGGTCAGGAAGAGCGGCGGCAAGAGCAGGACTGTAGTGCTGGAATAAACCCCACTTTAGAGCGCCAATTCTGCGTTGATTATCGATTTCCACACACATATAGCGCCGCCGTGGCTGAGGGAGAACCGGGACGAGTACATCGGACGGGATCCCTGCTTCGACACCTTATATTCCAACCCCAAGGCAAGACTCGTCACTGCTGATGAGCTTGTCGCGAGCATGGATAATGCAGGAGTAGACGTGTCCGTTGCGCTCAACATAGGATGGACCGACCATGAGCTCTGTGTCGCCACGAACGACTATATACTGGACTCGGTGTCCAAATACTCAGGACGGCTTATTGGATTTTGCGCTGTGCAGCCTAGTGCGGGGGAAGCGGCATTGAGAGAGATTGAGAGGTGTGCGCGTGCGGGAGCCAGAGGAATCGGTGAACTCAGGCCGGATATCCAAGGTTTTGACGTGAGAGACAGCCATCTGATAGGTCCTCTGGCCTCAGCCTTAAAGCAATACGACATGCTGGTGCTCACTCACTCGTCAGAACCGGTAGGACACCGGTATCCTGGTAAGGGCAGTGTTACGCCCGAACTGTTGTTCTCATTCGTATCCGCTATGAATGGCGCCACCGTCATCTGCGCACATTGGGGGGGAGGTCTACCGTTCTACTACCTGATGCCTGAAGTGGCTGAGGCGCTGAAGAACGCATATTTCGATACCGCGGCTACGCACTTCCTTTACCAGCCGGCGATATACTCCTGGGTGGCTGACATAGCCGGGGTGGACCGTATACTGATGGGTAGCGACTATCCATTGATCTCGCAGGAACGACACATCCGAGAGATAAGGAGCCTGAAAGCATCCGAACGGCTCAAGGCCGGGATTCTCGGAGAAAACGCCCATCGTTTGTTGTTCCCTGGTGGCCGGGGTGGAAAGTGGAGCTAGTAAGGTGCTTCGTCGCAGTGGAGTTGCCCCAGGAGGTCAGGGTTGAACTGGGCAGGATACAAGAGGGATTGAAGCGAGCGGGAAAGAATTTCGTCCGCTGGGTCTCTCCGGAGAGTGTGCACTTGACCCTCAAGTTTCTGGGGTGGGTGCCTGCCGATCTGGTGACGAAGATCGTGGGAGTTCTGAACGAATCGGTTGTGGGCTCCACCCCGTTCAGGCTTGAAACCGATGGGTTGGGCATGTTCCCAACTTCTCGTTTACCCAGGGTGGTCTGGTTGGGAGTAAAAGGTGACGTGCAGCTTCTATGTGCGGTGCAAGAGAGGGTGGAGACCATGTTGCTCCCCCTTGGATTCGAAAAAGAAGGCCGTATCTTTAGTCCCCATCTGACGCTTGGACGGTTGAACAGAGAAATTTCACCCACGGAAAGGCGCGAATTCGGAGAGAAGGTGTTGGGCCAGCAGGTGTCGGGACACACAATAACAGTGAATGGTCTTAGTCTGATGCGCAGCACTCTGCTCCCGACAGGTGCCGTCTACACCAGGATAGCTATGATACCGTTCGATGCCTGCGCGACGTAGTAAGATTTGCGATGAAATGGTTGCGTATGGCTCGCACGTAGTTTGACAAGACCCATATTTGGCGGATACAATTTCCCATTTGGGGGTGGTTCAACATGGGTACTGGATCAGCGGTTGAGAAAGGCAGGTAGCACCGCAAGAGATGGAACGACGAAAGACAATAGACCCGTCAGTTGTTGAGATGTTGGCGCAAGCCAAAGAGAAGGAGATATCGACACCATTTGATCGTGCGGAGGTTACTAAGCCCTGTCCCATAGGGCGCGAGGGCGCCTGTTGCAAGCATTGTTTCATGGGCCCATGCCGACTCGTCGGCAAAACCCTGAAGGGTGTCTGCGGCGCAACCCTGGAGACGGTGGAGGCGAGGAACCTTGCCAGGTCCATAGCCGCAGGTGCAGCTGCCCATAGCGACCACGGGCGGAATATGGCACTGACGTTAATAGCGGTCGCCGAGGGAAAGGCCCCGGGATTCCAGATTAAGGACGAGAAGAAACTGAGGCGGGTTGCCGCTTACCTCGGAGTTAATGTCGGCGAACGCAGCAAAGAGGACATCGCCCTCGATGTGGGTAAGGTGGCACTCGGCGAGTTCGGCAAACAAGAAGGAGAGCTCATCTATCTCAAGCGTGCCCCAGCCAAGAGACAGGAGGTATGGCGCAAGCTTGGAATTGCGCCCCGCGGTATCGACCGCGAAGTGGCGGAGGCCATGCATCGCACCTGCATGGGATGCGACCAGGACGCCGAGCACCTTCTGCTTCATGCATTGACCTGTTCTTTGACTGATGGCTGGGGCGGCTCCATGATTGCGACAGATATCAGCGATATCATTTTCGGAACGCCTGTACCCGTGGCGGCCACTTCAAATTTCGGCACGCTGAAGCATGATGAGGTCAATGTCGTCATACACGGCCACGAGCCGGTACTGGCCGAGTTGCTCGTAGCTATCGTCTCCGATCCAGAGATTCAGGCATACGCCAAGTCAAAGGGCGCGAACGGTATCAATATCGTAGGTATGTGCTGTAGCGGGAACGAGCTGTTGCTCAGACATGGAGTTCCGGTGGTGGGCAACTTTCTGCAGCAAGAGCTGACCATAGCTACAGGCGCTGTCGAGGCGATGGTGGTGGACTACCAATGCATAATGCAGGGCATAGTGGCGGCCGCCGAGAAGGCGCATACCAAGATTATCACCACATCACCAAAGGTCAAGATCACCGGCGCAACACACGTGGAGTTTGATGAGCACAACGGGGTCGAGATAGCCAAGTCCATACTGCGAATGGCCATCGACAACTTCCCTAACCGGAAGAACGTGCACATCCCGGACTATATGGATCGCATGGTAGTCGGGTTCTCGCACGAGTACATTGCCTACATGCAGGGCGGCGTATACCGTGAATCGTTCCGGCCGCTGAATGATGCGGTAATCGCCGGAAGGATCAGGGGCGCTGCCGGCATTGTAGGTTGCAACAACCCTCACACGCCACATGACGAGGCGCACATTGGGATAGTCAAAGAGCTTATTCGCAACGACGTCCTGGTTGTCACGACAGGATGCGCAGCCGTAGCATACTCCAAAGCAGGGTTGCTTACTCCGGAGGTCATGGAATATGCCGGGCCAGGCTTGAGAGAGGTCTGTGCAGCGATAGGCATACCTCCGGTACTGCACATGGGCTCGTGCGTCGACAACTCACGCATACTGACCGTATTGTCTCAGATGGCTACCGAAGGTGGCCTCGGCGATGATATTGCGGACCTTCCGGCTGTCGGCATCGCACCTGAGTGGATGTCAGAGAAAGCGCTGTGCATAGGTGCCTACGCAGTTGCTTCGGGGGTGTATGTGCTATTCGGCGTCGACTCGCCCGTAGCCGCCAGCCCCAAGGTAGCCGATCTCATCAGCAAAGGCTGGGAGGAAAAAGTAGGCGGTAAGCTCGAATTTGAGCCGGATTGGAAAAAGATCGTGGAGAAGTCGCTGGCTCACATTGATGCCAAGCGCAAAGCCTTGAAGATAGCCGATTACGATCCCATGCGGTTCGCCAGGAGTGCAACTTATCTGCCTGCGGACTACCTGCCGTACGAAGACTACGATAAGGGTCTGTACAGCGTGAAGTCTCACTCCAGATAGCTGCCGTGAGAGGCTATTGAGAGTTCCTTTGACAGCAAACTAAAAGGGGGCGCCCGTCGGGCGCCCCCTGTTCTCATTCTGTAAGCTGAGGCCTACTCGTTCTCCTTCTCCTTCTCATCCTCCTCTTCCTCTTCCTCATCCTCAAGTTCCTCAAGGTCTGCAGTGTCTGTTTCGGGTTCTTCTGCAAAGGGCTCTTCTGCTATCGGTTCTGCCAACTCTGTTGCCATGTCCTGGTGAGGTTCACCTTCTTCAGAGCCGGTGACCCAGGCCGGGATCATGACAGGAGCCTGCTTCGCCTCTTCCAACTGGGGTTCAGGTACGTAGCAGCGGGCAGGTATTAGCTTACCTATGATCACGTTCTCCTTGAGGCCCGATAGCCTGTCGACCTTGCCGTTCACTGCTGCCTCGGTTAAAACTCGTGTAGTTTCCTGGAACGATGCGGCGGCCAGCCAGCTATCGGTGTTCAAAGAGGCACGTGTAATGCCCAGCAGAACGGTTTGGGCGGTTGCGGGCTCTCCGCCCTCGGCCAATACCTTGGCATTAGCCTCTTCGTACGCGAAGCGGTCCACGAGCTCGCCCGGGAGAAACTCGGTATCACCCGAGGACTCTACCCTCACTTTGGTCAACATCTGTCGGACGATCACTTCAATGTGCTTGTCATTTATGTTGACGCCTTGAGACCGATACACCTTCTGCACTTCTTCAACCAGGTACTGCTGCACTGCCTCACGCCCGATAATGCGAAGTATATCTTGCGGGTTCATAGGACCATCGGTCAACTGGTCACCCGCCTTTATGGAAGCCCCATGCTCCACCCTTATCCTGGCGGCGGGTGGCACAATGTACTCTCGTTCGTCCTTCTCCTCGTACCAAATGCGGATGCGGCTGTCCTCAACCTCGGCCTTTCCCCCAATTCTGGCTACTGCGGTCTGGGTCGGCAACTGGACCGCCTCCGTGCCGCTCTGCTCGGGAGAGGGCGCAGCAGCCAACACGGTGCCGGGTGTAATCTCTTGGCCCGAGGATACCAGCGGCCTGTACCCTTCCGGCAGGGCATATTCATCGTGGTAAAGCTCGGAACTGATTACCTTTATACGGCGTACCCCGTCAACGTCCGCGATCTCGGCGCGCCCGTCTATTTCGGATATTATGGCCTGCCCTTTGGGTGATCGGGCTTCGAATAGCTCTTCTACTCTTGGCAAGCCGCTCGTTATATCCAGTCCAACCACACCGCCTGTATGGAAGGTGCGCATCGTGAGCTGAGTGCCCGGTTCACCAATGCTCTCCGCCGCGACAATGCCGACGGCCATACCGGTATCGACCAGATGTCTTCGTGCCAGGTCTCGACCATAGCACAGGCGGCAGATGCCCTTACGGGCACGACAACTCAGTGCCGATCTGACGTGTACCCGGGTTATGCCGGCGGCCATGATAGCCTTGACGGCATTCTCGTTTATCTCCTGCCCACGTGGTACTATTACCTCACCGGTCTGGGGGTTAGCGACGTCGCTAGTCGCTATGCGTCCAAGTACTCTCTCGGCCAGCGGCGGCAGAAGAGTCTTGCCGGTAGCTTCAGACATCCAGATGCCGTCCTTGCTGCCGCAGTCTTCGACACTGATGATGGCATCTTGGGCCACATCCACCAGACGCCTGGTAAGGTAACCGCTGTCGGATGTCCTGAGGGCAGTGTCTGCCAGACCTTTCCTGGCGCCATGCGTGGACATGAAGTACTCCAACACGCTGAGCCCCTCGCGGAAGCTCGAACGGATAGGGAACTCCATGATTCTCCCCGAAGGGTCCGTCATCAGTCCTCGCATGCCAGCCATCTGCGTGATCTGCGAGATGTTACCTTTGGCTCCCGACGTAGCCATCATGTAAACGCCGCCATACCGATCCAGCTTGGTACTAATCAGTTCCTTGACCTTGTTCGTCGTCTCCGTCCAGACCTGAACGACCTTGTCATACCTCTCGTCTTCAGTTATCAGGCCGCGGAGGTACTGTTTTTCTATAACCTTTCTTTCTTCCTCCGCCTTCTGGAGCAACTTGGCCTTCTCCGCCGGAACTTCCATATCCGACATCGATATGGTCGTGCCAGACTTGGTCGCGAAGTGGAACCCAAGCCTCTTCAGGTTGTCTAATACCTCAGCAGTGCCCTCATTGCCCAGTATCTTGTGGCACTCGCTGACAATACGTTTCAGGGTGGCCTTGTCCACCTCCACGTTGTAGAAACCCAATTCAGGAGGCAAGACTTCGTTAAACAATATTCGTCCAACCGTTGTCTTCAGCACGTCGCCTGTGCGAGGACTTTTCGCCAATATTTCGGCCCCGAGTTCCACAACGCCGAGGTCGTAGGCGAGCTTGACCTCCTCGAAGTTCCCGAACCGTTTTCCTTCACCCACACCACCCTTCCTGGCGCTGGTCATGTAGAAGCATCCCAACACCATGTCGAGCGTTGGAGACACCACCGGTTCACCGGAGCTCGGAAGAAGCATATTGTGGATGCTGAGCATCTGCTGTCTCGCTTCGCGCACCGCCGCCTTGGACAATGGAACATGGACCGCCATCTGGTCACCGTCGAAGTCTGCGTTGAAGGCCGAGCAGACGAGAGGGTGAACCTGAATAGCATGCCCGTCGATCAACACAGGCTCAAATGCCTGAATGCCTAACCTGTGAAGGGTAGGAGCACGGTTCAGCAGCACAGGCCGCTCGTGCACAACCTCCGACAGGGCATCCCATACCTCCGGGCGTGCTCTTTCTACCTGTCTGCGCGCACTCTTAATGTTATGTGCGAAGCCCAACTCAACGAGTCGCCGCATCACAAATGGTTTGAACAACTCCAAAGCCATACGTCGAGGCAGACCGCACTGGTGCAACTCCAACTCGGGGCCCACGACAATCACCGAACGCCCGCTATAGTCCACGCGCTTGCCCAGCAGGTTCTGGCGGAAACGCCCCTGTTTGCCACGCAGCATATCCGACAACGACATTAGAGCGTGCGCCCCGCCCAGCGAGACAGCCCTGCTTCGCCTGCCGTTGTCCACGAGCGAGTCCACAGCCTCTTGCAACATGCGTTTCTCGTTGCGCACCATGACCTCAGGGGCACCAAGTTCAATAAGCCTGCGTAGCCTGTTGTTGCGGTTTATTACACGCCGGTACAGGTCGTTAAGGTCACTGGTAGCAAACCGGCCGCCATCTAGCTGCACCATGGGCCGCAACTCCGGAGGCAACACGGGCAACACGGTTAATATCATCCACTCAGGCTTGTTGCCGCTCCTCCGGAAGGCTTCGATAACGCGCAGCCTCTTGCTGGCCTTCTTGCGCCTTTGTCCAGAAGATGAATGCACAGCCTCCAGCAGTCTCTCGCGCTCCTTGTCCAGGTCAATCCTCTGGAGGGCGACCAAAACGGCTTCGGCTCCCATGCTGGCCTGGAAAAGCGTCGGGTATTTGTCATGTAATTCGCGGTAGCGTGTTTCGGATATGATCTTGAGCGGTTGAAGGCTATCTATGCCCTCCTTCAGCGCTTCTTTCTCCTCAGCAAGACGGTCACGCTCCTCTTCATGCTTGCGCCGCATCTCATTAATTTTCTCGATAGCCGCCTGCTCTCCCTGTGTACCAGCCTCAGCTTCAATGCCTTTGATCTGCTCTTCTAGAGCCTGATCGAGCTTCTTCAGGTCTTCATCGGCCTCGGCTCCCATCCTGTCCAACAGCTCTCGTCGGCCAGCCTCATCCACCGATGTCACAAGGTATTGGGCAAAGTAGAGTACACTCTCCAGCCCGCGAGGCGATAGGTCGAGCAAAAGGCCCAGGCGGCTGGGTGTGCCTTTGGCAAACCAGACATGAGCAACAGGTGCTGCCAGTTCAATGTGGCCCATTCTTTCCCTGCGGACCTTTGAATGCGCAACCTCGACACCGCACTTATCACAGATAATGCCCTTGTAACGCACGCGCTTATACTTACCACAGTAGCATTCAAAATCCCTGGTAGGGCCGAAAATGCGTTCGCAGAACAGCCCGTCCTTTTCGGGTTTGAGCGTGCGGTAGTTTATCGTCTCAGGCTTCGTGACTTCGCCATACGACCAGCTGCGTATTTGCTCCGGTGAAGCGAGAGAAATCCTGACGGCATCAAAATCATTAGCTTCAAGCATTCTTATTCAGCTCCCGTTGTGAATTCGTGTTCCAGCCCCAGCCTCGGGTACTCTTCATGTTCCTCGATCAATGGTACTCGCTCTTCTTCCTCATTGAGCACTTCCACGGCGAGGCACAGGCTCTGAAGTTCTTTCACCAATACCTTGAAGGACTCCGGCACACCGGGCTGTACGATGTCGTCTCCTTTGACTATGGCTTCGTAGGTCTTGGCACGACCCATAACATCGTCCGACTTGACAGTCAACAGCTCCTGAAGTATGTGAGCCGCACCATAGGCTTCCAGTGCCCAAACTTCCATCTCGCCGAAGCGCTGCCCTCCGAACTGTGCCTTGCCGCCCAAAGGCTGCTGGGTAATCAAAGAATATGGCCCGGTAGAGCGGGCATGTATCTTGTCTTCCGCCAGATGAATGAGTTTCATGATGTAGATGTTGCCTACGGTGACGGGCTGGTCGAATGGCTCACCCGTCCTGCCGTCCCGCAAGAGTATCTTGCCAAAGGTCGGTGGAGAAAGTCGTGTCTCGCGCCGCAGCTTTTCCACCTGAGACTCCACCTCGTCATCGTCCATGTTCGACGCGTCTACACCGACGTCTTTGAGCCACAGGCGCAGACAAACGTTCGTGGCTACGCCCAGGTGTTCATCATCGAATACCTTCTGGGCGTCATAACCCTGGTCGGCAACCCATTTCTTGACGTCATCAAGCCTGGCTTTAGAAAGCTCATCACCCCTGGAATCCGTGGGCGTCCCGCGTGTCACTATCCAATATCTGGCCAATGCGTCCTGTATGGCTTTGTCATCGGCGCCATCAAAAATGGGCGACAGGACCTTGAAGCCGAGGTTTTCAGCCGCCCAACCCAAATGGGTTTCGAGCACCTGGCCAAGGTTCATCCTTGAAGGCACACCTATAGGATTCAACACTACATCAACCGGACGCCCGTCAGGCAAGACAGGCATATCAGCAACGGGCAGAATCCTGGCCACGACACCCTTGTTACCATGCCTGCCTGCCATCTTATCGCCAACCGATATTTTCCGACGTTGGGCTACCCATACTTGTACAAGCTGGTTGACACCAGCAGGTAGCTCGTCGTGGTTCTTCTGAGAAAAGACCTTTACATCAATTACCTTGCCCCATTCTCCGTGGGGTACGCGTAGCGAATTGTCCTTTACCTCGTGTGCTTTGTCGCCGAATATCGCCCGGAGCAGGCGCTCCTCAGCCGTCAATTCCGTTTCACCTTTGGCGTGATCTTACCGACCAATATGTCGCCCGGCTTCACTTCAGCGCCTACTCGGACAATGCCATGCTCATCGAGGTCGCGAAGGCTTTCCTCGCCGACATTGGGGATGTCCCTGGTGATTTCTTCGGCTCCCAGCTTCGTATCCCTGGCCTCGATCTCATATTTCTCCAGGTGAATCGATGTGAACTTGTCGTCCCTCACAAGCGCTTCTGACAGGATTATGGCGTCTTCGAAGTTATACCCTTCCCAACTCATGAAGGCGGAGACCACATTCTGGCCGAGAGCTAGCTCTCCTCTATCGGTAGCGGAGCTGTCTGCCAGCACCTGCCCGGCAACGACTTTATCGCCTCTATTGACGACAGGCCGCTGGTTTATGCAGGTGCCCTGGTTTGTCCTGGTGAACTTGGTCAGGGAGTACGACTCCTTCCCTCCCTTCAGCTTTACCTCAGACCCGGTCACGGACTCTATCTCTCCATCTTCTTCAGCAAAGACCAGCTGGCCGCTGTATCTGGCAACTTCTCTCTCCATTCCGGTAGCTACCAAAGGGGCCTCCGGCTTCAATAAAGGAACGGCCTGGCGTTGCATGTTCGATCCCATCAAGGCGCGGTTGGCGTCGTTGTGCTCGAAGAACGGGATCAGCGAAGCGGCTACACTGAATACTTGCTTCGGTGAAACATCCATGAAGTCAATGCTTGACGGGGATGATTTCTTGGAATAGTCATCACCACGCCTGGTCTCCACCTCTTCGTCTACAAACTCGTTTCGCTCATTCAGCCGTGCGTTAGCCTGAGCTATGATGTATTCTTCTTCCTTGTCCGCGGAGAGATACAAGACCTGGGGTGATACGAAGGGCACTATCTTGATTGTCCGGCGAGGCAATGCCGCAAGTTTGCCGACCAGCTTGTCATCCACTACCGTCCCCGCCTCGGCTATGGGTGCGGATCGGTCAGAACGGCGCACTGTTTCGGCCAACGTGCGGTCCAATAGTTCTTCACGCGTGTTATGTACTTCACGGAGCACTCTTCGGTACGGCGTTTCGATAAAGCCATACTCATTGATACGTGAATAGGTCGCCAGAGAGCCGATGAGTCCGATGTTCGGCCCTTCTGGGGTTTCGATAGGACATATTCTGCCATAGTGGGAGTAATGCACATCCCTCACGTCAAAGCCAGCGCGCTCACGAGACAGACCGCCAGGGCCCATCGTCGACAAGCGCCTCTTATGTGTCAACTCTGCCAGAGGATTAGTCTGGTCCATGAACTGGGATAACTGTGAACCGCCAAAAAACTCACGCATGGCAGCCACGACAGGCCGCGTGTTCACAAGGACGCTAGGGGCGACCGCATCCGGAGCTATGATGCTCATGCGCTCCTTCACCACGCGTTCGAGCCGCAGCAGGCCGATGCGGAACTGGTTCTGTATCAGTTCTCCTACCGTGCGAACACGTCTGTTGCCGAGATGGTCAATATCGTCGGCGGTATCTTCCCCGTTGTTTACCTTGATGATACATCGTACTATGTCGATCAGGTCTTCCGAGGTTAGCACTCTGCTCGACAAACGCCCGAGGGCTGACCGCATCTGCACTACTAAGTTGCCTAGCTTCCAATCCGTCTTCGAGGAATCCTTGACGGCATTTGATAGCTTCTGCCAGGCATGGTCGATATCAGGATCGATTTTGCCACCAGACCTGGAAACGGTAGACGCCAGGTCCTTGCCAGTAGCCGATACCTTCAGCTTTTCCATATCCTTCAGAGCAGCAGCCTCCACTACAAGCAGTATCCGCTTAAGCAAATCGGTAACTTCCGGATCATTGCGCTGTGAGGCATTCTTCAGGGACGAAGCCAGTTCCGAAGCATCCTGAGGTAGATCAATCGACTCCAGGTCAGGGAGCAGGGGTGTGACCATGTCGTGCCACAGCTTCAACCTCTTGTTCATCTTGTAGCGCCCGACCTTACCCAGGTCATAGCGCCTAGCGTTGAAGAATAGGTTGTTAATCAACAGGCGAGCGTTTTCGAGGCTGGCCGGGTCCCCAGGGCGCAACCTTTTGTATATGTCCAACAGGGCCGCCTGAGTATCCTTGATCAGTGCGTCCCGCTCCATTGTGGACTGGACATATTTCCTGGCCGAATCGCCTTCGAACAGGCTCAGCAGTTGCTCATCCTTGCCATATCCCAGGGCCCGGAAAAGAGTGGTAACAGGTATCTTGCGCTTACCGTCTACCTTAACCGATATCACATCCCGGTTGGAGGTCTCGAATTCCAGCCATGCACCGCGGTCCGGTATCAACTTGGCCATGCACAGCGGCCGTCCAGTAGTGGGATCGTCCTCAATCGTCAGATATACGCCTGGCGACCTCAGCAATTGGCTTATGACCACGCGTTCAGCGCCGCTAGTGATGAAAGTCCCCTTGGGGGTCATAATGGGGAAATCGCCGAAGAATATTTCCTGCTCCTTGACCTCACCGGTCTCCTTCACCAGCAATTGAGCGCGCACATAAAGCGGGGCCGAGTAGGTAAGATTCCGCAGTCGGCACTCAGCCTCGGACCATTGGGGCTTTCGGAACTCATAAGACAAGAAACGGAGGTCTAAACGGCTTCCGGTGAAGTCCTGAATAGGTGATATATCCTCGAATAACTCCCGCAGTCCTTCCTCCTGAAACCATCGGAAGGATGAAAGTTGAACCTGGACGAGGTTTGGCACTTCGAGTATGGGCCGCAATTTCCCGTACGATTTCCTTGAGTCCAGGGCAACGGGCGCGGATTGCTTTACAGATGACGCTGACGGCATTCGCTCACTCCTTATAATACGCGAACTTGATGCGAGGGACGTCTATCCCAACGGGTGTCGCCAGCACTACAAAGCAATGCCGGGAGAAGTAACTGCTGTGGGGACAACGTCCTGAAGGTGTAGAGGCATAGTTAGCAAATTCTCATATTATCAGGTTTTTTGTGGCTTGTCAATACCCCGAACTGTAGACAGTTCGGTGCCCGCTTTGGTATCATCGGGATATGACCAACGGGCTCGAAGGCTTGACAACCGAACGGCCCAGTTCGGCACTTTTGAAACAGAAGGCCTATGAAGTTCGGCGCGACATACTCACCATGTTGCACGCAGCCGGTTCGGGGCACGCTGGGGGTTCTCTCTCCGAAGTCGAAATACTCCTCTCCTTATACTATTATAAGTTGCGCAACGACCCCGGGAATCCGAGGTGGGAAGGCCGGGACAAATTCGTTCTCTCCAAAGGCCACTGTTGCCCGGGCCTTTACACTGTCCTCGCGCACCGAGGCTTCTTCCACAGGGAAGAGCTGCTGACATTCCGCAAGCTTGGCTCTAGGCTTCAGGGACATGCCTATGCAGGTGTGCCGGGAGTAGAAGCATCCACCGGCTCCCTTGGACAAGGTCTGTCCATTGCGAACGGCATGGCCATCGCCGCGCGGCATGATCTTACTGATACCCGCGTCTATTGCCTCATGGGCGACGGAGAGTTGGATGAAGGACAAATATGGGAGGCTGCTATGAGTGCGTCTTTCCGTCACCTTGATAACCTCTGTGGCATAGTCGACCGCAACCATATACAGCAGGACGGTTTCACGAGTGTGATCAAAGACTTAGAACCATTGGTCCAGAAATGGGAGGCCTGCGGGTGGCACGCAATCAGCGTGGATGGACATAACCTATCTCAATTGATGGATGCCCTTGACGTGGCCGCCGACACGAAGAACAAGCCTACAGTAATTATGGCACAGACGATTAAGGGCAAGGGCGTGTCATTCATGGAAAACCAAACGCGCTGGCATGGCAGGGCGCCTAACACGGAAGAACTGGAGAAAGCCCTGGCCGAGCTGGACACAGCTTATCGGCGGAGCATAGCCGGTGCCTGAGGTGAAAAAGGTCGCCTTGCGCGACGGCTTTGGACAGGGCCTGCTTGAATTGGGACGCAGGCGAAGCGACGTATTTGTCCTGGCGGGCGACGTGGCTGAATCCACTCGTGCCGAACTGTTCCAGAAGGAGTTTCCCGAACGCTTTTTGAACATGGGCATTGCCGAGCAGGACATGGTGGGCTCGGCTGTGGGATTGAGCCTATCAGGCAAGGTTGTGTTTATCTCCTCATTTTCCTGTTTCCTGTGTAGTCGTGGGTATGACCAAATACGTGTATCCATCTGTTATAATAACCAGAGCGTAAAAATAGCGGGCACCCACGCCGGCATCACCGTGGGCCCTGATGGTGCTACTGCCCAGGCATTGGAGGACATAGCCCTAATGCGTGCCCTGCCGAACATGACCGTCGTCGTACCGGCAGACGCAATTGAGGCGCGCAAAGCCACGATTGCCGCAGCAGATTGGCCCGGGCCCATATACCTGCGGTTTGGACGTCCGCCGGTTCCAATAATAACCAACGAGCAAGACCCTTTCGAGATCGGCAAGGCGACCATCGTGAGGCAGGGCCGTGATGTCGTTCTGGTTGCCTGTGGCGTTCTGGTCGCAGAAGCGCTTGCGGCAGCACAGGCGCTTGTGGCGGACGGGGTTGAGAGCTACGTCATAAACATGCACACCGTAAAGCCGCTCGATGAGGCCACCCTTCTGACGGCAGCGCGCACCGCGGGAGCCGTGGTCACTGCTGAGGAACACCAGATCAATGGTGGTCTTGGCAGCGCCGTGGCCCAGGTGCTGGCAAGGAACTTTCCTTGTCCTATGGAGATGGTGGCCGTGTCAGATGTCTTCGGCGAATCGGGGGAGCCTGAGGATCTCAAAGAGAAGTATGGCCTGACATGGAAACACATAAGAGACAAAGCGTTAGACCTGATACACGCGCCGAAGCTTCGGTGCTAGCAGGAGGTGTGGTGAATACTGTTAAGCTCATGGAGTTCGGGCAAAGCCCCTGGTTGGACAACATAGAACGTAGTTTCGTACGTTCTGGTGGACTCCAGCGTATGGTCGAGAGAGAGGGGCTGAGAGGCATAACCTCCAACCCCACTATCTTCGATAAGGCGATAAGTCGTGGCACCTCTTACGAATACGATATCCAGCGTCTGGCTGCACAGAACAAGACAACGGAAGATATATACGAACAACTCGCAAGCGACGATATCCGAGAGGCAGCAGCGATGCTCCGTCCTATATACGAGTCTAGTGATAAGGTAGACGGATATGTGAGCCTGGAACCCCCTTCACAGTACGCCTGTGACTTGGAAAGGACGATGTCAGAGGTCCCGCGCTATTTTCGCATGGTGAATGCGCCCAACGTCATGATCAAGGTGCCCGGTACGGTTGAGGGCGTGGCTGCTGTGCGAAGGCTTATCGCCTCCGGCATAAACACAAACGTTACCCTCATCTTTTCTCCCAGCAACTATGCAATCGTGGCGCAGTCCTACATCGACGGATTGCAGGAACTATACCAGCGAGGAGGTGATCTGGCTCGCGTCGCCTCAGTAGCGAGCGTCTTCGTCAGCCGCATCGATACGGCGGTGGACAAGAAGCTGCAAGGGCTTATCGCAACGGAAAAGAGTGCCACTCGAAGGAAGGAGCTCGAAGGTCTTCTGGGAAAGGCAGCTATTGCTAACTCGCAGGTGATCTACCAGGCCTATCGCAGGCGCTTCGCTGCTCCGGACTTCAAGTACCTCGGGGCAAAGGGCGCGAAACCCCAACGCCTTCTGTGGGGCAGTACCAGTACGAAGAATCCGGCTTACAGCGATGTGAAGTATATCGACAGCCTGATAGGCCAAGGTACAATTAATACCATACCGCCGGAAACATGGGCTGCCTTCAATGACCATGGGACCGTGCGCCAGACCATGGCGCAAGATGCATCCTCCGCGCACAAGGTGCTGGACCAACTGGAAGAGGTAGGGATATGCATGGATGAGGTATACGCAAGCCTCCAGAAGGATGGTATATCGGCCTTCACCAACTCCTTGGATTCTCTAATGGCCCACTTGGACCAAAAACGTAAAGCTATGATAGGAGCGACAAGATGAGGCGCATCGTGGTCAGCAGCGACCACGCTGGATTCGAACTGAAACAGGTCCTGAAGGAATTCCTCCAAGAACAGGGCTACCAGGTGGAGGATGTCGGCACTTGCAGCACGGAACCGGTGGACTATCCAGAGTTCACCAAGATGGCCTGCGAAAGGGTGGCGTCAGGCGAATTCAGCAGAGGCATAATATTCTGTGGCACGGGACAGGGAGACGCCATGGTGGCGAACAAGATACCCGGGATAAGGGCCGCTCTGTGCTGGGATACATTCACCGCTGAGTTGTCCCGGGCACACAACGATTCAAATGTGTTGGTGCTGGGCGGCTGGCTCATAGGGCGTTGGTTGGCACGGGAAATCATACGCGTATGGCTGGCGACCCCCTTCGATGGCGGACGTCACGAACGCCGGATACGCCAGATGATGGCTATTGAACACCATGCGCATCTTCATTATAGGAAGGTGTACGACGTTAGCCTGACCGTAGCACCCGGCATGGCAGTCTGGCCCGGCGATCCTGCGGTGAGCATCGAGGCTGCCAAGTCGATCACGAGTGGTAATACCGGCAATATCTCGATGCTCCACATGGGAAGCCATACCGGCACGCACGTCGATGCACCGCGGCATTTCCTACCTTCGGGGACCGGCATTGATGCTATCGACCCAAGCGTACTGCTGGGTCGGGCCCGGGTATTTCAATTGCCCAAAGTACAATATGTAGACCGCGCGCTGCTCGAAGGACTTGACCTGCAAGGCGTGAAGCGAGCAGTACTGGGCACGCGTAACTCCGCCCTGCAGAAGCAGAAGCGTCTGAACCTCGACTATGCCTACATCTCGAATGATGCTGCCCAGTATCTCGTCGAGTTGGGGGTCAAACTGGTTGGCATAGACTACCTGTCCATCGAGGAATATCAGAAGGAAGGGCACCCCACGCACATGGCATTGCTCGGCGCGGGTCTGGTTATCGTGGAAGGGTTGGACCTTACGGATGTGCCACCTGGAGACTACGAAATACTGTGTCTCCCATTGAAGATCAAAGATGGTGATGGAGCTCCGGCACGCGTGCTGCTGAGGGAGCTGTAAGAGCTGGCGGCGGCAATCCCTCAACCTGTCGGGCCTGCCTTCAGCTTACGTCAGTAGCCCGCGCAGGCTACTGGCGTCGTCTTCCAACAACCGAAGTAAAACCATAATCAAACCGTGGCGTGGACGTCCGACTCGTTGACAGTAACAACATCTTGTGTTACGATTCTTCCACTGCGCAATTTGTTGTGGGGCCATGGCGGTGAGATGTCCTTTTTGTGGGCACGAAAAATCAAGGGTCGTGGACTCCCGGGAGGGCGACGACAGCATACGCAGAAGAAGGCTTTGCCTGAAGTGCAATGCTCGATTCACGACTTATGAACGGCAGCAGAGACGCAGTCTCTTCGTTATCAAGAAGGATGGCAGGCGCGAAGAATTCAACCGGGACAAGCTAGCCTCAGGCATACGCAAGGCTTGCGAGAAGCGTCCTCTACCGACCGGGACGGTGGATAAACTTGCGGACGCGATAGAGGCCGATCTCTACAGCAAGGGAAAGGCCGAAGTGCCCAGCCATACCATAGGAGAGATGGTCTCTGAGCGACTCAAACATCTCGATCAAGTAGCTTACATTCGTTTCGCCAGCGTATACAGGGAATTCACCGACCTGACAGCCTTAAAGAGAGCAGTAGACAACTTGGCTGACCAGTCCAGGAGCATACGTGTGTCAGCCAACCAGTTGCCGCTCATCCCGGACGAAGAAAATCAATTGGTGCAACGGCGGGGAAGCAGAGGCAAGAAACCTGCCTCTGCCAAAGAAGGGAAATGAATATGGCTGGCCCGGGAAACAAGAAACAAAAACCTAAGGCAGTGCACAGGAACCAGGTGGTTCGTGCCATTTTGTCCTCTGCGGAATCAATGGGCCTCACAGACCGGCCAATGCTAGAGCAACTCGCGGGCCAGGTTATCGATCGCCTTGAACTGGCGCAGCCGCTGCCGGGAATGGAGCGCCTGCTGAGCCAGGAGGCCAGGAGAAACACTCAAACTTACGACAACGGGGAGAAACCTGATATGGCTAAAGATACTTCCGCGAGCGCCCTGGCCGGCACGACAGTCGTCGCGGTGCCGTCTACCCGCAATGCTGAGAGCCACTCCGGTGCCCAGACATGCGGATTGACTGAGAACGCCCTCACCGTGCTTCGAAAGCGATACCTGATCAAAAACGCGCATGGCGAGGTGGTAGAGACTCCCGAGCAGATGTTCAGGCGCGTAGCTCACTATGTCGCCTCGGCTGACCTCAACTACTCTTCGTCAACCGAAGATATGTCTCGCACTGAGGACGAGTTCTGCCAGGCTATGGTGCAACTCGATTTCTTGCCCAACTCACCGACTCTCATGAACGCTGGGCGTGAGTTGGGCCAGCTCTCGGCCTGCTTCGTGCTGCCGGTACTTGACTCGATGGAATCCATATTCGATGCTGTGAAGTACACCGCCTTGATCCATAAGAGTGGCGGAGGCACAGGGTTCTCTTTTTCACGCCTGAGGCCAAAATCGGACCGGGTCGGATCAACCGGCGGCATAGCCTCCGGGCCGGTCTCTTTCATGAGAGCCTTCGATACCGCGACCGACGTCATCAAGCAGGGCGGCACCAGGCGAGGGGCCAATATGGCCATCCTCAGGATTGACCATCCCGACATACTCGAGTTCATATCGGCCAAAGAAAGCTCGAAAACACTGACTAACTTCAACCTCTCGGTTGCCGTAGATTCGAACTTCATGAAAGCGGTGGAGGACGATGCAGAATATAGCCTTGTAAACCCGCACGACCAGCGGGTCGTCTCGAAGGTCAAGGCCAAGGATATCTTCAATAAAATAGTAGATATGGCTTGGCGGACCGGCGACCCGGGCATTGTCTTTATCGACCGCATTAACCGGGACAACCCGACACCACGATTGGGAGCTATCGAAGCGACGAACCCGTGCGGGGAGCAACCGTTGCTTCCGTTCGAGTCCTGTAACCTTGGCTCCATCAACCTTTCCAAGATGGTGACGGATAAGGGCGGCCGGACAGAGGTAGACTATTCCAAGCTGGCCAGGACCGTGCATCTGGCCGTCCATTTCCTGGACAACGTAATAGATATGAACAAGTTCCCACTCCAGGAAATCGAGCGTACAACCAAGCTTTCGAGGAAAGTTGGCCTGGGGGTCATGGGGTTTGCCGACATGCTGATCCAGCTCCGGGTTCCTTACAATTCCGAGCGGGCGGTGGCAATAGCGGAGAACGTCATGGGCTTCATAACCGATGAAGCATTCAAGGCTTCCGTGTCACTTGCCGAGAAGAGAGGTGTCTTCCCGGCATACGAAGGCAGCATCTATGACGTGCCGGGCGGGCCGCGCGTCAGGAATGCCACACGCACCACCATTGCGCCAACCGGTACCCTCAGCATCATAGCCGGATGCTCCAGCGGCATAGAGCCATTGTTCGCCCTCAGCTATACACGAAACATCCTGGATGGGGAACGCCTGGTGGAGGTGAACCCTTACTTCGAGGACGCGGCTCGTAGCGAGGGATTCTATTCCGCCGAGATCATGAAGAAGCTCGCAGAGGGTATGAGCCTTGCCGAGCAGAATGGCTCCGTACCCAGTTGGACAAAGGAAGTATTCGTAACTGCGCACGACATCGCCCCCGAATGGCATGTAAGAATACAGGCTGCATTCCAGAAGCACACTGATAACGCAGTATCCAAGACGGTTAACCTTCCCCATGATGCCACGCGGGAAGATGTGGCAAGGATATATAGGATGGCATTCGAGGAAGGGCTCAAGGGCATCACCATCTATCGCGACAGGAGCAAGGAATCCCAGGTCTTGACTCTCGCCGGTGCCGAGTCTTCGGCGCCAGCACCGGCGGCCGGAGACCGGATATCGCCACGCAAGCGGCCGAAGGTCACCCGGGGAGTGACTGAGAGGGTGAGCACCGGTTGCGGCAACCTTTACGTCACGGTTAACTCGGACGAAAACGGCATCTGTGAAGTATTCACCAGCTTGGGCAAGGCCGGTGGTTGCGCCTCCGCCCAGCTTGAAGCAACAGGTCGTCTCATCTCGCTGACTCTCAGATCAGGGGTAGACTTATCCTCAGTTGTCAAACATCTCAAAGGCATTAGATGTCCCAACCCTGCATGGGATGACGGGCGTGCGGTCTTTTCCTGCGCCGATGCTATAGCCACAGTGCTGGAGAAGCATTTCCAGGGTGATGCCGACGAAGGAGAAACTACTTTGGTTGTGGCTGATGCTTCCCCCAGCAACGGAGGGCATGTGCAGAATAGTACGGGCCAATGTCCCGAGTGTGCTACCATGCTCGTTTTCCAGGAGGGCTGTCATCACTGCCCGGGCTGCGGTTATACGCGTTGCTAACGATGGCCTTCAACAGGTGTGGTGGCCTTGAGGCTTTTGCACCAATCAGGGAGAAAGTTCTTTGGGTAGTGGGAAGGCTAAACTAGACCCGTTCGCCTGTTACCTGGCACTAAAAGGCATAGCCCAGTCCCTGAATTCCAGTCTACCCCTTCGCCAGGCTTTGCACTTGGCTTTGCGTAGCGCCGCTAAGGCCGGCGGAGTGTCCGGCACCGCGATTGTCCTGCTCGATTCGAGCAAGAAACACCTGCTCCACGTCGTTAGCTACGGGCTCACCGATTGGTACGTACGAAAAGGGTTACTTGATGTGGACAAGAGCATGGGGGAATCGCTCCAGGGTGAGCCGGTGGTCGTGCTGAATGCCGCCACCGACCCGAGGGTTCAGTACCGTGATCTGGCAAAGCGAGCAGGCATCACTTCAGTATTGAGTATTCCACTCAAAGATAAGACGGAGGTAATCGGCGCGCTACGCGCATACTCCCATGAGGAGAGGCATTTCGGCAAGGCTGAGATAGGGTTCTTCGAAGCTGTGGCCAACTCCTGTGCGCTGGCCTTGGAAAGCGCCAGGATGCTGGAAAACCTGGAGGGAGGCCACGACGCACCGCAGGAGAACATGCTGAGCGCCGCAGGCGCCTCTCAGGTGCTGGCCGCTGAACTACGCCGTCCGGCACAGTTTGCACACCCATCGGAAGAGGAATTCGCCAAGCTTCTCGACTTCTATCGCATAGAATGGCTGTACGAGCCGCGCTCCTTCGCACTGCAATTGGAAGGCGACAACATCGCAGAGATGTTTACACCCGACTTTTACTTGCCTGAGCTCGACCTATATGTTGAACTCACGACGATGAAACAAAGTCTGGCGACAGACAAGAACCGAAAGATACGCCGTCTGCGTGAACTATATCCTGGCACGAACATAATATTGCTGAACAGGAGCGGGTTCGCGCAGCTTCTGGCCAAGTACGGCTACGGCCTTCGCGGTGAGACCAAGGTGGTGAGGGTGCTGCTCAGTAGCACACAGTTACAGAGGAAGGTGAGATCATTAGGCAAGAAGATATCTCGCGACTATGCCGGCAAGAAGCTCGTTCTGGTAGGGGTTCTCAAAGGCGTCGTGCCTTTCCTTTCAGACCTCATGCAGAATATTTCTTTGCCGCTAGCGGTGGATTTCATGTCCATCTCCTACTATTCGGAGGTCAGCGGGCAGGTCAAGATAACAAAAGACCTGGATACGAGCATTACTGACATGGATGTCTTGATGGTAGAGGACATAGTAGACACCGGCATGACGCTGAACTATGTGCTCAACTACCTTCGGGCCCGTAACCCGGCCAGTCTGAAGGTATGTGCTCTATTGGACAAAAGGACACGGCGGCTGGCCGATGTGCACCTGGACTACGTTGGGTTTGAGATACCGGACGAGTTCTTGGTCGGCTACGGGTTGGACCATCTAGGCATGTATCGAAACCTCCCCTTTGTTGGAGTGCTCAGCCCGGATGCACCGGTTCACGAAAAAGCGACTCAAAAAGAGGGTCCCGAGCAACCTTGTCTCAGTCGGATACCGCCGCTCCTGAGCACCCTCCCCACTCTTTCTCCGCTGACCCTGATGCTCTTGCCCTAGCCCACCCGACGTGGAAGACCTGATTACTCGGGACTGGGCTAAATTTAGCACAGGAAATCCGTTCTGTCAACCCCTGCCTACATAGGGCTGGAAAATAATTTTGTCCCCTTTTGTTATTCCTTTCCTCGTAATTTGCAAGGAGGGAACATAGGGTATGAGAGTTCTCCTTGAGGAAAAGCTACTGGGCCAGGGTAAACTGTGTGGAGACCTGTCCTTTTACTTCGGCAAGCTTGTCGCTTACAGTTATCTCGACCTTGTATAAGCCTGCGTTCATCCCTGCGCTAGTGGAGATGTAGTTGCGCAAGTATAGCTTGTCCACATCGACCTCTTTGGCGAAGTTCTGGTGCTCGTTGACTACTTCCTGGTCTACTATCGTGGTGCCGTCAGGCGCCTTCACGGCGATGTTCTCTGCGATCCATACTTCGTTTGTCTCATCCTGATTCTTGATGGACTTGACGCCCTTGATGTTCATGTACACCCAAACAGTATCCCCTATCTTGTAGGTCGCATTTGGCTGCTCAACATACTGCATATAACCTTGCGGCTCTTTGGAGCAGAATACGACGTTTGAAATCTGGACCCCCTGGGCCTTATTCCCCTGTGCTCCGCTGCAACCAGCAAATAATGACAGAGACAGGACTATGGCCGCAAGGATAACCATCGCGCGTAATCTCATATCGACCGCCTCCGTATTGAAATTTTCATTAGCAATACCGTTGAGGTGCTCTTCAGGTGATGCTGAACTCCAGAGCTGGGAGTGATACCCTCACAATTTCATTATACAGGTATGCCTCGAATATAGAGGGACGGTCTGGCAGCAGGGTTTTTTCGTTGTTCCATGATCCGTGCATTTTTCTGGGGAAGTGAATCTGAATAGATTCGCGATGTTTATCACCCAACGGGCGAGGGTTTTGAATGTGAATCCACGGATTATGGTTGTTCAGGGTCTGGGTCAGTTTTTTGTAAAGCTGGAGTGAAAGGTTAGGATTCATCATTGCGGACTTGAATGGGCGCCACGAAGGAAGAAAATACCTGCCACTTAGTTGTCATGGTCGGGCTTGACCCGGCCATCCAGGTCTCTCGGCTACCTGGATGCCCGCACCCAAGGGTACCCGGG
>JACPPY010000062.1 GCA_016190755.1 Chloroflexota bacterium
AGTAGTAGCCAGTGCCGGCAGCAGGTTTCTACCTGGATTGCCCGGTCTGATGCCGGGCAATGACAACTATTTCGTATGTGCAAAACTTTGACGCACACCCCCATGGGCATACGCGGTTGACAGTCCGTCTGCTTTCCGATATCATCGACCGCCAGCAGTCGAGTTCTTGGAGGCCCTGATATTGCTTAACGCGCTGTACGTGGTTCTTGGCGGGATGGGCATAGTGTTCGCCACATTGGGCGTGGTACTCCTGGTGATGGTGGTGCTAGGCCGTTTTTCCAGGCCGAAGGCGCAGCACGAGGAATAAAGGAGCTAGCGATGGCCTCTATGGGATTTCTCCATCTCAGCTGGCAGGCCGCCGTCATGCTGATCATAGGCGGTCTTTTCATATTCCTCGGAACTGCGAAAAAGGTAGAACCATATCTTCTCATTCCCATGGGGTCCGGCGTGCTGCTGGCCAACCTGCCGCTAAGCCCGATAACAGATATGGAACAGGGCGGACTGCTGGCCGTGCTGGCCAGGTACGGTGTTTTTATGTGGGAGATATTCCCTCTGCTCATCTTCATCGGCGTTGGGGCCATGATAGACTTTGGGCCTTTTTTGGAAAGGCCGTATACCATCCTGTTGGGGGCGGCGGCACAGTTCGGCATCTTCGGGACATTTATCCTTGCGTATATCCTCGGAGATGGATGGCTGCATATCGTCAACTTCTCGTTCAGGGATGCCGCGTCCATTGGCGTCATCGGATCGGCAGACGGCCCAACCTCCATCTATGTCTCCACTACATTGGGTAGCAAATATGCGCCTTCGATCATTGTCGCGGCGTATTCATACATGGCTCTGGTGCCCATCATTCAACCCCCGGTGATGAAGCTCCTGACCACAAAGGAAGAAAGGGCCATCAAAATGCCGCCAGCCAAGCCGGGCGCGGTCTCCAAGACAACCAGGCTGCTGTTCCCAGTAGCAGTGATACTTGTGGTCGGCTTGATCGCGCCGCCGGCGATACCTCTTATCGGTGCACTTATGTTCGGCAACCTGCTACGTGAGTGCGGGGTACTGGGAAACCTGGCCAACACAGCTCGGGGTGAACTCGCCAACGCCGTTACCATACTATTGGGCCTCGCCGTTGGCGGTATGATGAATGCAATGCCACAAGACATAATGCTAACTGGTGGCGAGACACTCCGTATGGCAGGGTTCCTGGAACCCGGGACTTTGCTAGTATTTGCACTAGGCGTGGCCGCCTTCGCGCTGGATACGGCCGGCGGCGTACTCTTCGGTAAGCTCATGAGCCGGTTATCCGGGGGCAAGATCAATCCCTTGATCGGTGCGTCCGGCATTTCCGCATTCCCGATGTCTGCGCGCGTGGTGCAGAAAGTCGGCCTGGAGGCGAACAAGTACAACCATCTGCTTATGCACGCCGCTGGCGCAAACACGGCCGGGCAGATCGCCTCGGTGGTGGCTGGTGGAGCGATCTTGATGTTGGTGCCCATTTTTGGATGATCTTGGATTCAAGACATAGCGCACAAGGTGACCGAATTCCATGACTGCCACGGTATTCGTTCTAATTGGGGCAATGGTGCTTGTCTTCATAGCCGCAGTCGGCTTTGTGAACGCCATTGAATACATCGGCTACAGACTTCACCTCGGCGGCTCATTTGTGGGCGCTATCATCGCCCCGCTTTTCACGTCCCTCCCGGAAATGACTGTTTTCCTGGTGGCTGTATTCGCTTACAGTGGTGAGGCGGGACAGGAGATAGGTGTGGGCACACTTTTTGGGCAGCCGTTTATGGCGTCCAGCCTTTCGTATGGCCTCGTGGGTATCAGTGTACTGATTGGGTATTTTCTGAAACGTAGGAAAGACTTGGTCCTGTGTTGCGACAAGAGCCTCGCGATCCCATATGTATTTATTACCATCTTGTTCCCGTTGACGATCATCCCAGGACTCCCGGTTTTCCAATCGGTTGCGAGTGTGAAGTACATTTTTAGCCTGGTGTTCCTTGGTGGTTTCCTGCTGTACATCTGGATGATGTTCAGGAAAAAAGAGGCCGAGCTCATAGATGAGTGCGAGGAAAGTTACTTTTGCAAATACGGACGCCGGGTGTTCTTCTTGCGCGGGCCAATAGTCGCCGCCATTCTGCAGGTGGCGGTGGCGGTGGCGGTGCTGTAT
Source organism: Chloroflexota bacterium (assembly GCA_016190755.1). GTDB lineage: Bacteria > Chloroflexota > Dehalococcoidia > JACPPY01 > JACPPY01 > JACPPY01. The sequence continues at coordinate 2,171 of JACPPY010000062.1, forward strand.
ATCGGTTCCAAGACCATGGTGCAGTCCGTGGACATCATAGCCCGGAGAATCGGGATGAGCCCACTGGGCCTGGCATTGATCTTAATCCCGGCGGCTACCGCGATACCTGAGACCACGAGCGCTTTGATCTGGGGATTCAGAGGCAGGGACACGCTTGCCCTTGGGTCACTGGTCGGAGAGAAGATATTGTATTCGACGTTCTATCCGGCCCTGGGGCTTGTGCTCACTGCTTGGGCCCTGGATAAGCATGCCTATTTCAGTGTCGTAGCAACTACGACCGTATCGTTGATACTGCTTTACTATATCTTGAAAGGCAGATTGCCGTGGTATGCGCTGTGTGTCGGGTTGTTCTTTTTCATCGCCTACGGTGTACTCATCTTCGCTTACCAGTTCTGACCCGGCCATGGAAAGCATGGGTGTGCAGCCCTTTCGGCCTGTTTTTGGGACTGAAAACCCTCGCGGATTTCAAACGAATAGGGTAAAATATTCGTGCGCGCCCCTGTAGCTCAGAGGATAGAGCACCGGCCTCCGGAGCCGGTAGCGAGAGTTCGAGTCTCTCCAGGGGTACTTGCCATTTTCTCTCAACCACGTTTTTCTCAACTGATGTAAGCTCAGTATGAACAAGTGGACGAGCTTGCCATATTTCGCGCCTGAATGTTACAATCACTCGCTGCACCGGAAATGGGCCGCTAGCTCAATGGGAGAGCAACTGACTCTTAATCAGTAGGTTCAGGGTTCGAGCCCCTGGCGGCTCACCAGATCCCTCTGGTGACGAACCAAGCTCAAGTGCCTGTGTTACCTCACCTCAGCTACCCGAAGCAGCGCCGCTCACAGTACTTCATCGACTATTCTCTTGACATATCGTGCAATGGCGGGAGAAGCGGTGAGGCCAGGCGACTCGATCCCGATAAGGTTGATAAGGCCTTCCATATCTCGGTCAACTTCATGCCTGATGACGAAGTCCCTGAAGCCCTCGCCCGGGCCCTGAAGCTTAGGCCTGATGCCGATTATGTCCGGCTCGAGGTCTTCAGGGTCTACCAACGGGACGACGTTCCTGGCTAATTCTGCAAATTGCATCCTCTTTGTTTCATCGAACGTGTAGTCCAGGTCGGGCACGTATTGCGTGTCCGGGCCGAGCCTGAGCCTGCCTTCGAGGTCAGGCGTGAAATGGATGCCGAGTCCTGCATCATGGGGCCGAGGCACCGGATATACCAGCCGCCTCACGAGCCTTTTTCTCATGCCGAAATACTGTCCCTTGCAGTAATGTAGGGTGTAGCCAGCTGCTTCTGTATTTATGCCAGCAAGTTGCGCTATCCTGCTACTCCAGAGGCCGGCGCAATTCACTACTACCTTCGACCGATATTCGAACAACCCTCGCGAGTCCTGCTGCACCAGGACACGCCAACATCCTGCGTCGCGTTCCAGCCCCGTGACCTCAGCCCTGTAAGCGAGTTTGGCGCCGCGGCCTCGGGCCAGACCGAAGAAATGACTCATCAGCCCATAGGAGTCGATGATTCCAGTTGATGGAGATAGAACAGCTCCGACGCACTTGACGTTGGGTTCAAGCCTCTTTACCCCTGCGGTTGAGACGAGCCGGAGGTGTGCGCCATTACGTATGCCATTCTTCCAGAGTTTTTCCAGTTCCGGCAACTCTTCGTTCGTTGACGCGACCAAGAGCTTGCCTATCTTCCAGTGGGTGATTCCGTGGTCGATGCAGAGTTTATGAATCAAGGTATTACCTTCAAACCATAATCTGGCTTTAAGTGACACGGTCGGATAATAGATGCCGGCGTGGACGACGCCGCTGTTGCGGCTGCTTGTCTCCCGGCCGAAAGACGTGTTCCTTTCCAAGAGATACACTTGCCTATCTTGCCTATCTCTCGCCAGTTCCGCGGCCACTGCTAGCCCAACCACACCAGCGCCTATCACAGTGATTTGAACTTCTTCCATTCGATGCTGTGTCCTCTGCCGTTGAAGACTGTAACATACCTGAAACCGGCTGCCAATGCAGAGAACGCAGTGTCGTTTAGGATTAGAGCGCTGTTATATCATGTATGTGTTGTCTGAACACTGATTGTGGCACACAAGGTGATTGCGTGCAGGTGCATTGGGTGCTACCGATTTGCCGTTGGTCCGGCTTCCGACTCCAACTGTGTCTTGCCGACACGACAATAGCAGTACCCTTCTCCACGGTAGTTAAGAATGCGGTAACCTCCCTCGGTGATGAGGTCAAGTTTATTGCGCAGGCGTCGAACGTAGAATTGCAGTGTATCCATGCTGACTTTATTGTCCCATACGCAAGTGACGAGTTGGGGTGAGCATACGATCTTATCCTCGTTGAAGACGAGACAAGAGAAGAGCCTGAATTCAGTAGGCGTCAAACGGAACGTGCGACCCTCGATGAGAACTTGTCGTTGGTTCGGGTCGAGCATTGTGCCCTGCTGGGATCGTGTTCGATACCTGCGAAGAAGGGCGTTAACCCGTGCAATGAGTTCGCCGGCCCCCGCAGACTCGTTGATATACATGTCGGCCCCCGCTTCGAGAGCCATTGCCTGTGAGAACTCGCCACCGTGGCCGATTACAATTACAGGAAGCCGAGGCAGGGGTTTGGTACGAAGAAAGGAGTCTGGACTTTGCAGCGCGGAGTCCGAGAGCACAATCACTTCAGGTCGATTTTGGTAAAGGCGCCGGAGCGCGGTCGCCTTGTCGGCTACGCCGAGCACTTGAAAGCCGGACCGAACGAATATGCGGCCAAGCGCTTGGCGTCGTTCATTGGTCGGGTAGAATATCAGGACTCTGGTCACATTTAATACTGTACGTTATTCGAAGGCACGCCAGTAAAGGTCGACATAGTTACGAAACGTCACTCAGCGTGCCCAATGCATGGTCACGCGGGTGTCGAAATGCCCATACTGACAGCGGTGCACTCTACAACCTAGGCTAGCTTCACGAATTTGTAGCCTACGCTACGGTCATTTATGATCATAGTGGGCATTCCCGGAGTATCACCCAATTTCCTGCGCAGTTGAGCTATGTTCTTCTTGACCGTGCTAGGGTCTACGTAATCTGCAGTGCCCCAGACTTTGCTGCGGATGGCCTTATGCGTTACAACCCTACCAGCATTCCTAACCAGCATCTGGACCAACCTCCACTCGATGGGGGTGAGGTGTATATGTTGTCCACGGAGTGTCGCTTCTCTGGCGTTGAAGTCTATGTTCAGTTCGCCTGCCGTGAACATCGGTAGGTCTTCGCCGTCACGACGTGATATGCCTGACCTTCGCAACGAGGCAGCGACCCTGGCAAGGAGGTCCAAGGCTTTGAATGGTTTCGTTATGTAATCGTCTGCGCCGGCTTCAAGGCATCGAACGATATCGAGTTCGTCGTCCCTGACGCTCAGCATGATTATGGGTACATCAGAAAACAGGCGTAGCTGTTTGAGTGTTTCAAACCCGTCCGTACCGGGCAGGTTTATGTCAAGTATTATGACATCGGGTGATTCGCTTTCAGCTATTTGCACCCCCTGTGCGCCGGTTGTAGCTGAAAAGAGGACTACCTCAGGCCAGCGTATCTTGAAGGTCAACCCAAGGGTATCCAGCACGTCCTTGCTGTCGTCTACTATCAGCACCTTCATTATGTTGCTCCTGCAATTGCAGGCCTCTCTCAATCGCGCATACCTGTGGCTCTGTTGGCAGCGTGAAATTGAAAGTATTGCCGGATCGGCTGCTCTCCACCCAGATTCTCCCACCCTGCGCCTCGACTAGCTTCTTGCATATGTAAAGTCCTAACCCGGAACCGAGCAGAGTATCCACTGTTCTTCCCCGACAATAGGGCAAAAAGATTAACTCCAACTCTTTTGGAGAAAGAGGGGCGGCCATGTCTCTCACTTGCACTCGCACATGCTGTCGGCACGGGATAGCATGTACTTTGATAGGGGTGCCTCGCGGGCTATACTTGGCTGCATTTGTCAGTAGATTTGTGATAATCTGCCCTGTCCTGTCGTAATCGGCCTTCACGGCGGGCAGGTCTTCCGGCACTTCGAGACATACCTCGTGGCCGCTATTCCTGACGAGTGCTGCCATCTGAACGGTGGTGTTCTTTATGACTTCACTTATGTTGACCTGTTGCAATCTGATGCCCAGCCTGGCATCGCGTGTCTTCGTGAATGTGATCAGGTCCGAAACAAGGCGGTCGATGCTCCTGAGGGAACGGGAAAGATTATCAGCGATTTGTCCGATGCCGGACACGTTACCGACGGCATCCTGCAATAGCTCCAGCGAGAGAAGCATAGAAGTCACAGTGTTCATGAGCTCATGGCCCATTACACTGACAAACTCGCTCCGCTCCTTATCTTCTTGCTCCAGTCTAGAGCAGCGCCCGCAACGGTCCGTGGAAGCCCCACGTTCGTTACTGGTCCTATACCGGAACCCGTTCACTTGTTGCTTGTATGCGCTCCTTGTTTGTATGTTGCTACGCATGAGTCCGCCATATCAGGGAGGTCCAGCTGAGTTTTTCTCCCGGTGTGGTACTAAACACTGTCTGGTGCAGTTGACCGACCGCCCGCGACGGCGGAACAGGCTGTTGTGCCCGTTGTTGCCAGCTCTTGTCAGGAGTGTTTGCGCTTCCTGCTACGCTCATGGCTCTCAGCCTTACATTGAGCGTTTGATAACCTCTCAAAAGCGACACTTAGCACGTGGTGTACTACGCCTGCTTCTAGGGAGCTGACAGACTATTCGCGTTCGCCTGCTTCGTCGAGGATGCCGGAAGTACTTAAACGTTCCATCGCGGTTTTCCTGAGGATACCTGGCACAGTCATGGCAAGTTATAGTTACTGTCGAAATCGACCCACCTGACACAAATGATAACGGGTCGGGGGTACAGAAATCCTAAAAAGGGGTATTAAAAAGTTGAAGACCTGTGACAATTGCGGGTGGATTGCCGAGAAAACGTACCTGTTGGCGCCAGGGAACGCGATGCCTGGTGGATTCCCTTCGCATGGAGACACTTTGACATATCAAGCCAGCGAATGGTAGAGTCGGGACGATTGCACCTTGCAGCTCAAAGTCGCGAACATGCACGTACAATACGTGATGCAGAAGGAGGGCAAGCGAGTGTTTCGGAAAATCCTGGTGGCGGTGGATGGCTCGAAGATTGCGGAAACGGCCCTGCCGTATGCTGAGGAGTTATGTGCGAAGGCGGGGTCGGAGTTGATTTTCTTCCGTGCATGTGACTCAAGGGAAGATTGTGCCAGGCCGGAAGTGACAGCCTACATGAAAGAACTAATTGGCAGGGTCGAGGACGGTGTGGGCCGTATCAAGAGGCAATCGGCTGCATCAATAGGCAAAATGGCTACGAACGTCCAATTCGTACTTGCACCTGGTAATGCCGCCGCCCAGATCATTGATTATTCGGCGAGTAGTGGCGTGGGCCTCATCATCATTGCTACGCATGGTGTTTCGGGTGCCGGGCGTTGGACGCTGGGGGCTGTAGCTGAAAAAGTCCTGCGAGGTACTCGCGTGCCGGTGGCACTTATACCTACAGACGGGGCAGGGGAGATACCGGAAAAGGGTGTCTTTGGCAGGGCCTTGGTACCACTTGATGGCTCAAAAACGGGTGAGGCAGCCCTGCCTTACGTTGAAGAGCTTGCCCCTCGATTGGGCACAGAAGTGATACTATTGCAGGTCGTAGAGCACAAGTACGTGCCGTATGCGACCGGGGCAGGTGGTTTCATCCCTTATCAGCAAGAATGGCTGGATGCGGCAGAAAAGGCGGCTCGTAGCTATGTGGCAAGTGTGGAACAGAAACTGAAGGCCAAGGGAATCACAGCAAAGGCTTTGGTGGAACAGGGGGCAGCGGCAGACCGCATAATAGAAGTCGCAGAAAAGGTTGGCGCCCATTTCATCGCCATGTCAACACATGGTAGGTCCGGCGTAGGGAGATGGGTCTTCGGCAGTGTAGCAGATCGTGTGCTTCATTCCGGTAAGCTACCTCTGGTGCTCGTGAGGGCTAGCTGGTGAGTGGAACCTGATACAAGCTGAAGCGTGGTTGAAAGCCGCATAACGCTCCGGGCAGGCTTGGGATAGAGAATCAACGAGTGGGCCAGCCGCCGTAGCATATGGCCATGGCTGGCGGTATTTGTGTATAATAAGGCGTGGCCCCTGACAAAGGAGCCATATTTGTGTCCTTCAGTTGAATCCCCCCCTGAGCGGGAGTAACTCAGCGGTAGAGTTCCTGCCCTCCAAGCAGGCAGTCGCGGGTTCGAATCCCGTCTCCCGCTCCAGTGATTGCTGTATTAGCTTTTTGCCATCGTAATCAGCGCACGAGTCTCCGACATACCAGGGCTTATGCGTTCTCCCTGGGCCGACTGTCCGTCCAGATATGGTTCGCCCGGACTGAGAAGCATGTTTTTGAAGCAGCCAGAATTAGAACGCATAACCCCTGTCCGACATACTACATCCTATTGACAGGAACACGCTAGGCCGCTAGTATTGTGAAAACAAAAAGCTGATCCTGGTGGCGGGAGAATTGCAAAGGAATTATGACAGACAGGCGGCTTGCTCCATTGTATCCTGCTCCCGAGGTTCCTCAACCTCGTTTGTCGATCTATCGGTCTTCGGTCTAAAGTACGAAAGGATGCCAGAATGCTGAAACGGTCAGGATACGTACTCGCTATTGTTTCCACCCTGGTTCTGATACTCACATCATGTGGCAAACCTACACCTACTAGCACTAGCACAACACCGTCGTCGACTACCAAGGTGACAACGACGACTTCGACTACCACGACTGGATCGACTACCAAGCCTCCAGCAACGACCACGGGCAGCGGCACGACAACCACTCCTGCGACGACTCCATCTGCACCTCAGATACTGCGTATTAACCTGTCTGGTGAACCCGCTACCGTCGACCCGAACCGGGCGTCCTTCGTAGCTGAACGTACGATCATCATGCAGGTGTTCGAAGGCCTACTTGGCTTCAACCAGGACCTGACACTCCGTCCTGTGGTGGCGAAAGAAATCCCGACCACCGGGAACGGGGGGATCTCGGCAGACGGTAAGACGTATACTTTTAAGCTGAGGAACGATGTGACCTGGAGCGATGGCAAGAGGGTCACCGCAAAAGACTTCGAGTACAGCATCAAGCGCATGCTCAGCCCAGAACTGGCGGCGGCTTACGCCTCGTTCTATTTCGACATAGTCGGTGCCGTGCAATACAACGGGGCGGTGAAAGAAACTGACGCCAACAAGGCCAAACTGAGGGATGCTGTTGGTGTGAAGTCGACCGACGACTACACTCTGGTGGTGAGCATCGCCCAGCCACGGCCAACGTTTTTGCAGCTTATGGCCCTGTGGCCTGCCTACCCGGTGCGGGAAGACGTCGTTACGAAACTTGGAGACAAATGGACTGAGCCGCCAAATTACATAGGCAACGGCCCGTTCATCATGACGGAATGGGTGCATCAGGACCACATCACACTGAAGGCAAACCCCAACTACTGGGGAACCAAGCCCAAGCTGAGTGAGATCCAGGTCAAGATGATAACGGATGCTAATGCAGCCATGGCGGCATATAAGAATAATGAACTGGACATTGTGGCGCCGCCGACGGGCACTGAGAGAACTGTCATGGCCGACACGACCCTCAAGAACGAGATCGTCCGGTATCCGGAAATGGCCACATATGCCTTCCAGTTCAACCTTAAGGCAGCTCCCTTCGACAATAAGAAGGTGCGTCAGGCGCTTTCCATGGCCGTAGACCGTGCGGCGTTCGTTGACAAAGTGAGGGCCGGCGTAGGGAAAGTAGCCCTGAGCTGGGTACCACCAGGAATACCCGGATACGATGCGAACCTGGGCAAGGACTACGACTTCAATCCGGCAAAAGCCAAACAGTTGCTGGCTGACGCGGGGTACTCCGATGTGAGCAAGCTGCCTCCTATAAAGTTCCAATACGCCGATGCGGGCGGGAACAAGGTGATAGCCCAATTCCTGCAGGGACAGATGAAGGACAACCTCGGCATCGATATCTCATTAGAACCCATGGAGCCAAAGTCGTTCTCGCAGATGTTCGGCCAGAAGAAGCAAACGTGGGTGTTTATCTCCTGGACCGGTGACTACCCGGACCCCGACAATTGGCTGCCGGACCTCTTTGGCACCGGCCTGGGCGCCAACAGGAACGAATACAGCAATCCGGCCTTTGATGCCCTGGCAAAACAGGCCAAGGGTGAGTTGGACAACGCGAAGCGTATTCAGATATGGTCCGATGCTCAAAAGCTGGTCATCGACGATGCTCCCATGGTCACCCTGCACTACAGGGAGAGGTTTGTTCTTGTGAAGCCTACGGTCAAGGGGCTTAAGGTTACAAGTATGGACGGCAAGACACCAGGAGACATGTTCTACTCTGGCGTCTCGATAGGAAAGTAGTTCCAGGTTTTAGCCTATGCCGGTTGGGGGACTTTACGCGGCTCCGAACCGGTGATAACGGCGGCTTATTGACTTGTTGAAGTTCACCATCCGTCGCATACTGTGGCTGCTGGCAGTCCTGCTCATCGTAGCTTTTCTTACATTCTCATTGATGCACCTTGTGCCCGGCGGCCCCTGGGACAGGGACAAACCTCTGGCTCCACAGGTGGTTGAAAACCTCAACCAGAAATACGGCCTCGACAGGCCGTTCCTCGTGCAGTTCGTGAGCTACATCTGGAATGTTTTGCATGGGGATCTGGGTGTGTCGTATTCATACCAGGACCGCGGTGTGACCCAGATACTCATGGAAGGGCTGCCGAAGACGGGGATTATCGGCCTGTCCGCTTTCCTGCTGGCATTGTTACTGGGTCTGCCGCTGGGAATGGCGGCGGCATTGAAGCAAAACTCCTTGATTGATTACATCTCGGTGTTCTTTTCAACCGTGTTCGCGAGCATACCAGGCTTCGTGCTGGGAATACTAATGATGATCTTGCTGGCCGCCACGTTGCACTTGCTGCCGACGGGAGGATGGGGCAGTCCAACGCAGGTCATCATGCCAGCGGTGGCACTGGCGGCGCTGCCCGCAGCATACGTCGCTCGCATAACGCGCGCGAGCATGCTGGACGTCATGCGACAGGATTATACGCGGACAGCGAGGGCGAAGGGTCTCACTCAGAAGGTCGTTCTTCTCAGGCATATCTTGCGGAATGCCCTGATATCGGTTATGACCATCGCCGGGCCAGAGTTGGCGTTTCTCATATGCGGCTCCTTCATTATTGAGAACGTGTTCTCGGTCCCCGGCATAGGGCGCTTGTTCGTGCAGAGCGTGCTTGCCCGGGATTACGGCCTCATAATGGGCGCTATCTTGTTCTATACAACGGCCGTCGCGGTGATGAACATGGTGGTCGATATTCTCTACGCTGTGGTAGACCCTCGGATACGCCATGACTGACTTAGCTATACAGCCGGAGATCGCAGGCCACCCCCACCCTACGTTGTGGGGCGATGCCTTCACCAGGCTAAGGCGCAACAAGCTTGCGCTGGCAGGGGGGATTGTCATCCTGACAGTGGCCATGGCCGCTATCCTGGCGCCCTTTCTGACGCGCTATGACTTCGCTAAGCAGAACCTGGACTCGATCATGGAAGGCCCCAGTTGGACGCACCCACTGGGAACAGACGAGCTGGGCCGAGACGTATTTGCCCGGCTCTTGTACGGCGCTCGCACTTCGTTGGCGGTCGGCGTCTTTACTCAGGTTATCGTGCTTGCCATTGGGCTACCGCTGGGTGCTTTCTCGGCTTCCCTTGGTGGTAGAGTGGACAACCTAATCATGCGGTTCGTCGATGTCGTATATGCCTTTCCAGACATACTGCTGATAATATTATTGCGGGCAATATTTGGCGGCAGCATATACATGATCTTCCTGTCTATCGGATTGGTGGGTTGGGTAAGTGTTGCGCGGTTGGCTCGGGGGCAGATATTGTCCCTGAAAGAGCAGGACTTTGTGACTGCAGCTAGGTCGCTGGGCGGCTCCAGCCGCTACATCACTATGCGACACCTATTGCCGAACTCCCTGGGACCGATAATCGTTGCGGTGACTTTCAACATCCCGCGGGCGATATTTGCGGAAGCGGCCTTGAGCTACATAGGCATCGGTGTTAAGCCGCCAACGCCAAGCTGGGGAACGATGATAAGCGATGGGTATAATCTCATCTTCTCCGCACCTTACCTGGTAGCGGCTCCAGCGCTGGCCATAGGGATTATCATGCTGGCTTTCTCCTTCCTGGGTGATGGGCTGCGGGATGCGCTGGACCCCAGGATGAGGCGGTAGGACAAAGAATAGCCAGAGCTCCTAGCGGACATGGCAGGGCCTTTTCATTCTCGTTCCGAGTGCCTCAAGAACATGCTTCCAAACCATATCTGGGTCGGTGGTTGGCTCAGGGAGAACGGAAAGGCCCTAGCGGACATGGTAGAATCCGGTTATGGTGAAGTTTGTTTCTAAGGTCGGATTGGGGAACAAAGGGGCGTTTTCGATATTCCTTGGGTCGTTTGCTGTGGGATTATCCGGCGCTTTGATGCCCGGGTCACTGTTGGCCTTGACTATTGCGACGGTCGCAACAAGCGGCTTCTGGGCCGGTCCAGCAATCGTAGTTGGGCACGCGATAGCTGAGCTTGTGACCGTGGTCGTGCTGTCTCGGGGTGTTGGCGCAGTGTTGAGGGGACGGGCCGTGCGGGCGGTGGTAGGCATCGCAGGTGGCAGCTTCCTTCTTTGGATGAGCTACGGACTGCTGGGGGCGGCGTTGAACGTGCCTGAGGTGCCTTTGCCCGGTAGCCTGGTGGGGGTGGATGAACAGTGGGCGATAATGTCGGGACTAGTTGTGACCGTCACGAACCCTTACTGGTTGCTGTGGTGGGTGACCGTGGGTGCAGGTTACATGATCTGGGTCAAGGACCAACGGACGAGGGCTGGTGTGGCATTGTTCTACATGGGACACACCATGTCTGATGCCGTATGGTACACCGCCGTTGCCCTGGTCTTGGCCGCCGGGGCGAAAATGGTGACGCCGGTAGTCTATCGGGGGCTGCTTGGAATATGCGGTGTGGCAATGGTCATATTAGGCGGTTACTTCATTCTTTCGGGCGCAAGATCGTTAAAGGCCGGCTCAGCGCGTCCGATACACTGATAGACGGCTCCTCACGCTTTGCGTGGGGCATTTGGCAGGACTATGTTACAATCGACTCAGGGGCCAAGCAAGCGTGAACGCCCGCCTGAGTCACAACGAGACTGTCGGGCACGAGTGACAGTGATTGCCTTTCTGGCCAACTGATGCGACATCAGCGGCGTTTGCTTTACAAAACGGCGGCCAGCGACCTCCATCAGTGAAAGGACTGGCGACGGCATGGGAAACGCAAAGCAGCAAGGCACCGATCAGATTGGCAGAAGGATTTTCCTGCGAAATTCCGTGCTGACCATTGGAGGCGCCATTGCCGCTATCCTCGGATACCCCGTGGTACGATACTTCATCTTTCCGGCTGTGAAGGGCGAGGAAGCCAAGGCATTCACCCAGATAGCCCGGGTCAGCCAGCTACCTGTTAGCGTGCCGACGTTCGTCACCTATGAAGAGAGAATAAAAGATGGATGGGTGGTGACGACGAAAAGCCTGGGGGCCTGGGTTGTCGTTAAAAACGAGACTAGTGTCGTGGCATTCGACCCTCACTGTACACACCTGGGGTGTGCCTACTACTGGAATCCCGACAGGAACAGGTTTCTTTGCCCGTGCCACGCCGGTGTGTTCGACATAGATGGGAACGTCATATCCGGACCCCCACCGCGTCCTCTTGATCGTCTGGAATTGAGGGTGGATGGGGGAAATATCCTCGTCGGCAAAACTATAACCTCCAATAGTGGCCAGCAGAAAAACGGCTAAGACGGGCATAGTATGCGCGTGAAGAAAGAGGGTTGGCTTGAGGAACGAGTCAACCTTGAGCCGATCCGGGCAAGCCTTCTCGACCGGAAGATACCCAAGGGTGTCGGATGGTTGCAGACGCTGGGGAGTGCGACGCTAATCACATTTGTCGCGCTGGTTGTGACCGGTGTTATGCTCACCATGAACTATTCGAACTCACCGGACCACGCGTACGACAGCGTTCAGTATATCGAGAACGAGGTGACTTACGGGTGGCTCATCAGAGGCGTACACCATTGGGCGGCGAGCGGGATGGTTGTCCTGGCCGTGCTGCATGGGCTGAGGACGTTGTTCAGCGGCGCCTATAAGTATCCCCGAGAGTTGACCTGGATAGTAGGTGTGTTGCTCCTCCTGCTGGTGATGGGAGCAGCTTTCACCGGCTATCTTCTGCCGTGGGACCAGAAGGCGTACTGGGCAACGGTAGTCGGTACCAACATAGCGGGAGAGGTGCCAGTGGTCGGTGGCTTTGTCCTGAAACTGCTACGCGGCGGAGAGAGCATAGGTGCGGTGACCCTTGTACGGTTCTACAGTTTGCATGCCGCGATAATACCGATCCTTATCACCACACTGATAAGCATTCACCTGTTCCTGGTCGTGCGAATCGGAATCGCAGCGCCACAGAGGCGGGGGAAGACACATAGCGCCGTGGAGTCGCGGTAAGAACATGACAACCCCTTCCCCATTGCAGAGACCAGTCCCTTCTAAAAGCCGCAAGCAATTGTACAAAGAGCAATACGAGGCCGCAAAGAGGGAGGGCGAGGCGTTCTTTCCGTACACGGTATTCAAGGACGCAATAGTTGCTCTCACGGTCATTGCGGGGCTCGTTCTCATGGCGGTGGTGTTCAGGGTACCGACTGAGCCGATCGCAGACCCGACCAGCACCACATACAACCCGAGGCCGGAATGGTACTTCCTCTTCCTGTTCGAGATGCTCAAGTTTTTTCCCGGCTACCTGGAGCCCGTGGCAGCAACGGTTATTCCGGGATTGGCAGTAGTTGTCTTGCTTCTTTTGCCGTTCCTCGACCGGAAGTGGAATGTACGGCATCCGCTCGATAGGCCAATCACGACGGGCATCACCATAGTAGCTATGCTCGTTATCGGCTATCTTACCTTTCGCGGTGCGGTTGCGCCACTAGTGAGCCCAGGAGCTGTAGAGAGCCCGGCAGTGGCAGAAGGGCGGAGGTTGTATGGCAATCTGAATTGCTCATACTGCCACAGCATAAACGGCATCGGAGGCGCTGTCGGTCCAGACTTAGGTGTGGCTAGCAGAGGCCTGAGTCAGAACACAATTGAACAGTACCTACAGAATCCCCACGCTATGGTGCCGCAATCTTTGCACCCCAAGCTGCAGTTTACGCCCGACGAGTTGAACGCATTATCGGCGTACGTTGCCAGCATTGGCGCTGTGCCGGTGTTCACGGAAAATGCCCCCAAGATATTCCAGCAGTATTGTTCCTCCTGCCATACGATAGATGGTAGCGGTGGCAAGGTTGGGCCCGACCTCTCGCGGGTGGGCACGTTCCGCACTCAAGCATACCTGAAGAGCTTCATCTCAGACCCGAAGTCGGTATTCCCAGGCTCCACGATGCCCGGCTTCGGCACGATTCTCAGCGATGCCGATTTGAATGACGTTGCTGCCTACCTTGCCAGTATGCGAGGCCCTTCACCTGCACCAACTCCTACCCCGACCGCGGCACCAACGCCAACAGTAGCTCCTTCTCCCACACCTAAACAATCACCGTCTGGCAGCCAGATCAGCTACTCTCGTGATGTGCAGCCAATCTTCGAACGATACTGCAACACCTGTCATGGCGCAGCGGCCATGGGGGGCCTCAGCCTCGCCAACTACCAGACGCTGATGAGTACCGGCAGTCACAAACCGATTGTCGTGGCAGGTCAATCCGATCAGAGCCTCTTGCACCAGGTGCTCAGCGGACCGGCACAAGGAGTGTCACAAATGCCTCCCGGAAGCCCTCTTTCGCCGGACATCATCAAGACCATGGGTGATTGGATCGATCAGGGGGCACAGAACAACTAGTTCAAAGGGATATGTCGCGGAAAGCGCAACGGCTCAGTCCCTTATTGCGGGCATGCCACAGGCGTGGCATAAGGGACGAGGAACAAAGGAGATCGCCCGCGGCCTGAGGGCTTGGGGGGAATTGGTCTATAAGCCTATGAACCTATTGGGGTACAACTTCAGTTTTCGCCTGCGCAGGCGAGTGTGACTGGCGCCGGTTCAACCATTGGATGATAAACACCGGCGTCAACACGGCGCCCAGGATGGCTAACGCAAAGGTTATCCACGCGAGCACCACAATCAAGCTCTGGGCCATTTTGTCTCCTCCTGTCCACGGCTAATGCCAACCCACATATCGCCGCGCCCATATGGTTACCAGGCTGGGTAGCATTATAAGATGCAACTAGCCTACACTGTAGGGGAATCGTTGTGAAAGTAGCATGAATATAATGGCCATCAGTGTTAACGTACCGTGAACATCCTAACCGGTTATGTACCTCTCCCGGCAGTACCTGCCGGGCAGGTTACTTTTCGCAACCGCCACAATGGCCCGTCAATGTTTATCACTTTGTGTCAGTAAGTTCAGGATTGAGACGATCTGGATGCTCAACAATACTACTCCGGCCAACATGAGGAACGTCGCGACTAAGATGGCAGCAGAGGACGGACGGAACAGAACCAGTTCACCACGAGTCATCTCAGCGATGGCTATCGAGGCCAGCATGGAAATCCACACGCCAATGGAAGCCAGCGCCAGAACGGCATATGCGATGGTCTTGCGCCAGGTGAAGGCCGCGAGTGCCAGTTTGCGGTCAGAAACTCTTTTCTTGAGGTCCTGCATTGTACTGCACCCTCCAGGGATATTCCAGGACACGCTGAACAGCCGGGAAGCTCGTGTTGTGATCCACCCAACGCTTCACCAATGTTCCTTGACTGAGGTCCCCCAGCGTAGGGCCACGGTACAAGTTTATGTGCCATGTGCCAGGCTTGTACATGTCCTGTACGACCTCGTACCAATTTTCTCCTTGTGATGCCTCGATAGTCCGTCGCCCGAAAAGCGATCGCGCCAGTATGACTCCGCCTGCCGCCGCCAGGCCGGAAATAATGAACCGCTTGCGGGAAAGCGTGGCTGTTCGCATAGAGGTCAATGTGTCTGTCATTGTCTTAGACCGTCGATTCTGTTTTCGTTACCTTGACCACAGTATCATGCCAGGCTTGGCCGTGACCCTCTTGATCGTTCAAAGGCGGAATAATCTTGTTGGGGTGTGGCCCGTCGCTGGCGTCCCCCCACCACACGATCTTTGTATCAGGGTCATCGCTGTCGAACCGCTTTGCCTGCGCGATTTTGCCCAGGCCCCAATGGCCGGTCCCGGTCGGCGAGGCCACTACCCGGGGGTGAATCCCTTGCGTGAGGCGCACTTTTCCCTTGGCCGTTCCCACATTGGAAGCTACCTGGATGGTATCTCCGTCCTTTATGCCCATTGAATTCGCTGTTCCGGCGTTAATGAGTACGGAGTTTCCATGGACTATCTCGGCCAACCATTTCGAGGCAGCAAGCGAAGATGTTAGCACGTTCCACTTGAATGTCACCAGGAACAGGTCGCCGTCGTGCGCGCCCGTGTATTCCTTCACCATGCGATACTCAGGGAGAGGTGAAAGGATATGGGTCTTTCCCTTGTCGACGTAAACCTGGACCTTGCCGGAGGCGGTCTTAAAGCCAGACTTGTTATACGACCTGTAATCAGGTTTGGCTTTGTCGTCGAACCAGACGCCATGCTTTTTCAAATAGTCCAGCCCTCCGGACTGATTGAGGCCGGGGACGCTCCCAGCCATGATCTTGACATAGTCCTGGGCGCCGCGGAACGAGAAGTACTTCTCGACGTCTGCCCCGACCCTGCGTCCAAGCTCTATCAGGACATCGTGAAACGGGGCCGCCTCTCCGGGCGACTTCACGACCGGCTGCCTTAATGATATGTGGGGCACTAACTCGAACGAAGGGCATGATTCGAGGTCCCATCGTTCCAGGAACGTCGTGTCCGGCAAGACAATATCGGCAAGCGCCGCGGTCTCGCTGGGAAACAGGTCTACAGCGACGAAGAATGGTATCAGGCTTTCGTCCTTCAAGACTTCAGCGCTGGCACCATTGTTGGCGTTCGAGTAGGCGGGATTGAACATGTACGTCATGTAGACTCCAGCCTTCAGCTTCCCCTCTCGTATCGCAGACAGTACCAGGTGCGACGAAATAGGCGTCTTGGTGAGATCGCTAATCGGCGCTGGCGCCTGAGGCACTGGGTCGATCTCGCGCAGATTGTATGTTCGTGGCAAGCAAACCCCGCCGGGTACGTCAATGTTGCCCGTAATGGCGCTCAGGAGCAGTAGAGACCTTTCATTCTCAACGCCATTCTCGCGCATCGAGACTCCGGTGCCGCTGATTACGGTGGCTGGCCTGGAGGTGGCGTACTCTCGAGCGATGCGCCGCACGTCTGCTGCATCGAGGCCGGTGTCTTTTTGCGTTGACTCGGGCTTGAACTTGGCCAGGTACATGGATAAGTCCGAGACTGGATAGTTGACCCAGCGTGAAACGAAGTCCTCATCATACAGGTGCTCTTCCATGACGACACAGGCAAGGGACAAGGCTACCAGCCCATCTGTGCCAGGATTGATCGGGAACCATTCATCGCTTTTGCCCGCCGTCTTGGAAAGACGAACATCGAACGTGACCAGCTTGGCTGACCCGTCCAGGCGGCCTTGGACAAGCCTTTGCACGAGAGGAACATGGTGCCAGTGAGCTTCGTAAGGGTTGGAGCCAAAGTTCAGCACGTACTTAGCATGAGCCGCATCTGCCACTACCTCGTTGACTCCCAAGGTGGAGTTAAGTGCCAGGAGCCGGTTCGTGTCAGTTGAGGGAGTGGAAAGGAAGTAAGTCGGCGTTCCGAAGGCGCTCATGAATCGGGAAACGAAACGCGGCGTCGCCATCGTACCGCCCTGGAACACGAGCTGGTTGGCGTGTCCGGCATCTCTCAGCGCCTTTAGCTTGGAAGCGATCTCCTCCAACGCTTCACGCCATGAGACCCTCTGCCAGTTGCCATCGCCACGCCTGCCTACCCTTCTCATGGGGTAAAGAAGCCGGTCGGGACTGTAAACGAGGTTGGGTGCAGCCTGCCCCTTAGCACAAATGCGGCCACGGCTGTTAGGGTGCGCAGGATTGCCTTCGACCTTTACCAACCGTTCGTCCTGCAAAAAGGCGATCATGCCGCAACGTGCCTGGCATAGCTGGCAGGTGGTAGGAATCGCCTGCAATTGCCGCCCAGTAGTTCTTGACACATCTTTGCCCGTGGTATCCTGACTGCTGGCGTACGCGACGTTCACTCCGCCAGCTACGGCCGCCGCCGCGGTGAGGCCTCCTGCCACCTTGATGAATTGTCGTCTTGATAGTGTTTTATCGTTCATAGCTTCAACTTAGCGGGATAGCAAGTCCTCCTATGACCATCACGTACCTCATGGCAAAGATGCCCACCATGACGAATACACAGGCTGTAGCTACAAATTGCGGCCTGCGCCGCGTAGCCGGGTATAGCAGCATCAACAGAGGAACCAGGGCGCCCAGCGCAAGTTCGACTCCCAGGAAATAAGGCCTGAAACTGCCTCGAAGCAGAAGGTCAGCTCCTTCCTTGCCCTCAGCATCTGCGGTCAGAAGCACGAGCACATCCGATAGCGCCAGGAACAGGTCCAGGACTATCGTTACTAGCAGCATACTGGTCAGAGTGGATACTATGTCACGGTTGATCTTTCTTTCGGGCATGAAAAACTTATCCCTAACCATGACGACCAGTATCATAAGAGCTATACCCGAGACCATAGCCGAGACAAGGAAGTACGTAGGCATCAATGCGGTGTTCCATAATGCTCGGGCTTTGCCGAGGGCGAGAATGAAGCCGGTATATCCATGCACCGAGACAGCGAGGGGTATGCCGATTAGGCCGAAGGTCCTGGTTAGCTTCTTGTCGCCTTTGAACATGAAGTAGGCGTAGATGATGCAGTTAATAGGGTACAGGGTCAAAAGGAAAGAGCCCCAGGTAACCGGGGATGTGAAATTCAGGTAGGGAAAGAGGTACCAAAAACGCTGTGGCTGGCCCAGGTCAGCAATGAGGTTCAGTGGAGCCAGCCCAAGGAGCACGATAGCCATTACCACGCCGACTTTCCCGATTGGCTTGAATTTTTCTATACCAAAGCCATAGGCCATCGTAGACAGTATGAACGAGCCGGCGCTGAGGCCGGTCATGTAAAAGTAGACCGCTATCAGTATGGTCAGCGGAATCTCGTGGCCCACGTTGTAGGTTATTACCGCTCCTTCACCGTTCATTAGTCATGTCCTTCTACCTGGCCTCTGGCGTGCATGGCGTCTTGGTCAGCGCCTATGTAGTACACCTGTGGAAAGGTTGCCTTCTCAGGCTTCAGCACCAGCACCGGGTTACGGGCCAATGCCCTGGATAGCTTGCTGTTAGGATCATTCAAGTCACCGAATACCAGGGCTCCGGCTGGGCAGGTATTCACGCAGGCGGGTTCCAGACCCTCCTCCAGCCGATGACGGCAAAACTCGCACTTTTCCACGATCTTCTTGAACGGGTTCAGGAATCTTACATTGTACGGACATGAGGCTATACAGTATTTGCAGCCGATACATCGATGAGGGTCAACCACCACGATACCGTTGTCCAGTTGATACGTGGCCCTGGTGGGACAGTTGCGAAGACAGATGGGTTTGTCACATTGGTTGCACAAAGACGGCAGGAAAGAGACGGTCACGTTCGGATAGGTGCCCTTCTCTATCTGCTTGACCCATGTGCGGAATACGCCCAAAGGGACATCGAATTCAGCTTTGCACGCTACTGAGCAGGCATGGCAGCCTATGCACCTACGGAGGTCGACAGCCATGCCGTACCTCGCAGTGGACCTGTTCTTTTCTGGTACCGTAGAAGTCACTTACTGTCTCTCCACATGAAGTACGTTATTCACTTAGCAGCTGTGTGGCACGCGGTGCAAATATCGTTTGTCCTGCCTACATGCAACTGCGGTACCTTCGGCGCTCCCATAAGACCAGCCTCGTGACACGCCAGGCAAGCGGAGCGTCCGTCCAGGGGATGAGGAATGTTGGGTGGACCGCCCGTTGCCGGCGCCGTAGTTTTGGTCGTCGTTGGTAGCGCTATGCTTGTTGTCGCTAGTGGGGTAACAGACCCTCTCGGGGCCACACCGGCCTGATGGCATGAAGTGCAGACCTCATTGGTTCTGCCCGCATGGCTTTCGAGGACCTTGGGTGCACCGGCGACCCCGTCCTGGTGGCATACCAGACATGACGAGCGTCCTTCGATGGGGTGCAGCACAGCAGGTGGAGTAGATGTCGGCTGCTTAACGGGCTCGGTCCATGGTATAGGAGACGTGTCAGAGGTCTGCGGCAGTCCACTCGAATGGCACTGGCTGCACGACGTCTTCGCCTGGTCATGGCATACATAGCAAGACTCCATGCGCGGCCTGTTCGTGGGGTTGGCCCGCAGGTCGTGGGCTATGTTCTGGTGGCAGTCCGTGCAAAGGGCCCCTTTTTGTATGTGGAGCTTGTGAGGTATGCTTATGTTGTTCGGGTTACTCTTGAAGCCTTGAGAGTCCTCCTTGAGGGGTGTATCAGAGTGGCAGCGCTGGCACGACGAACTGACTCTGTCGGGATCGGCGGAGAAGCCGCCGCGGTAGCCCTCGACCAGGACATATTGGCCCGACCTGGAGTGGCAGTCCACGCATCGCACCTTGTTGTAATCCGGATGTACTGCGGAGGCCTTGCTCATGTCTGGTGTGCCGCCCGTCCCATGGCAACTGAGGCATGATGAGGGATTGGCTGTGACGTAGTTCGCGAAGGCCATAGCCCCGTTGACCGCCAGTATGGCGCCAATTGCACCCAACCCCCATGCCCACTTGGGCAAACGCCGGAGCGGCATAAGGTTCATACCAGTGTCATCTCCTTACCGCTGCGCCGCCGGGTTCTGTGTCGCTTGGCCCGGCAACGCCATCAGGCCATCGCCGATCTTGCGTAAAGGCGCCAGCACATCTATAGGCAAGGGGATAATGGTGCTGCTGCGCTCTCCGGCTATCTCGACCAGGGTTTGAAGGTATCGGAGTTGCAATGAGACTGGGTGCTGGGTTATGACGTCGGCCGCCTGGGCCAACTTCGTGGAGGCCAAGTATTCGCCTTCGGCGTGTATGATCTTAGCCCTTTTCTCCCGTTCTGCCTCGGCCTGCTTGGCCATTGTGCGTTGCATGGTCTCAGGCAACAATACATCCTTGACCTCCACCAGGGTTACCTTCACACCCCACGGGTCTTCTGTCTGCTGGTCGATTATCAGGCGCAAGCGCTTGTTGATCTCGTCCCTGTGAGCCAGCACCTCATCAAGATCCGATTGGCCCAGTACGCTTCGAATAGTTGTCAGTGCTATCTGTGAGGTGGCCTGGCCGTAGAATTCTACGTTCATGATAGCCTTGATAGGATCAACCACCTGGAAATACACGACAGCGTCTACCTTGATCGTGACGTTGTCTTTCGTTATCACTTCCTGAGGTTCGAGGACAGTTGTTACCACCCGCAGGCTGACCTTGTATAGCTTGTCTGCGAAAGGCACGATGACATTGAAGCCTGGTTTCCTCACGCCGATTAGGCGGCCGAAGCGCAATACCACGCCTCGTTCGAACTGCTGCACCACTTTCACGGCAAAGCCCACTAATGTCCCGACCACAATCACTGCAACGACTATCAAGGATGCCATAACCACCGGATTCATATTGTCGTTCTCCTTTCAACAACCCGAGGCCCACACCATATCAGGCGACCCCGGGAGCGTGCCCTGCACCTAACTCAAGCACCAACCTCACTCTGCTGATGAATTCCCGTATGTCAAAGGGCTTCTGCACGTAGTAGTCTGGCTTGAGAAACTCTATGAACTTCCTGTTTGGTGGGTCGGAAGAAGCCACTATGACCGGTATATGCTTCAGTGAATCCGTGAAGCGAAGCAATCCCAACACTCCCCATCCATTGAAGTCCGGGAGCCTCAGATCGAGCAGCACAAGGTCTACATCCGAGCCTTGCACAACCTTGATGCAGTCCATGCCGCTTCGTGCCTCAATGACGTGCACTCTGTTGCTCTCCAGATTCAACTTCAGAAGCCGTGTCAGCGATAAGTCATCGTCTGCCACTACGATTGTTATTGGTTGCGCCACGCCTTGTCTTCTCCACGACATTAGAACCGTTACAAGAATACATCGAGCAACATGAATATTACATGAAGGCCATGGCACATAGTATGTATTTGCCGTGAATATCACTAGACACTACATAATTCACGCCTGGTGCAGCACGTAAGATCGACGGAGGTTAGATGATGAAAGGCTCAGGCGGAGGATGATGCCTGAACTGACGACCGGACGAACCCGGGATCCAGCTAACGGAACAGCATTACAAATGCCCCGACCAGTACGACCGATATGAGGGTCACCCATAACGCAGTGAAAATGGTCGTAGTGTCGAGGTGTGCTTTCGCTAACGCTTTGCTTGATATATCAACAGTCTCCTCCGCAGGTCCGTTGATGCGTTCCACAGTCGCCTTCATTGCTCACCTCCTATGTGGATGTTAACATCAGGCGACTGTGCTGACTATCGCACAAAAGGTGAACTTCTGGCGTCCGGTACGGAAGCATGAGGTGAAGCGCACAGTGACAGTGTGTAGCGTATTACGCTACTCGCTGTCAAGAAGGCCTGCTCGCAGAGCATACTTTATCAGCTCCGCCCGGCCATGCAGCCCCAGCTTTTCCATAATGCGCGACCTGTATGTTTGCACCGTGTTCGGACTCAGATAGAGGATACGGCCGATCTCCTGGTTGGTCAGCCCCTCGGCAATATACTTCAAGACTTCCTTCTCACGTTTTGAGAGGTCCCCATAAGACGCTTTGCCGTCGGTTGAGCCTTCCTTCTGGACCACTTCATGGACCAGCTTCTTGGCTACCTTTGGATCCAGATAAATACCCTGTCCATGCACTGCTCGTATGGCGGAGACCAGTTCGGCCGAAGTAGCCCCTTTGAGCATATAGCCGGAGGCACCGAGCGACAATGCACGCCGGAGATACTCGGAGCTCTCGTGAACCGTGAGCGCCAATACTTGTATATCGGGATGCCTCTCTTTTATTGTCTGTGTGGCTTCCAGTCCGCTCATGGCCGGCATGGTTATATCCATGAGGACGATATCTGGTTTCAGTCTTTCTACCTGGTCTATAGCCTGTGCTCCGTCGGCTGCTTCGCCAATAACCTCAATGTCTTCGAAGCCGCGCAGCAGGAGGCATATGCCTTCCCTCACCATTGCATGGTCGTCCACTACCAGAACACGGATCCTATGATCGTTGGTTGTCATCCACTCCTCCTTGTGGCAAGGGGACTTCGATGTGCAGTTCTGTTCCCTTGCCTGGTTCAGATTCGATTATTAGGCTACCACCTATTAGGGACACGCGCTCATCAATTCCGAGGAGGCCCAGTCCGGCCCCTTTGTAACCGGACCGTGCCAGGGCGTCGGCATCAAAGCCCCTACCATCGTCCTGTACAGTGGCCTTAACAGTGTTGTTCTCATATCGCAGGGATATGGTCACATTATGAGCGGCGGCGTGTTTATACACATTGTTCACGGCCTCCTGCATTATTCGAAACACAACTGTCTCCACCCGACCCGGCAGCCGCGCCGGCATATTGGTTGCGCGAAGGTTGATCCTGACTCCCTCTTCTCCTAGACGGCTTTCGGCGTATTGCCTGATGGCCGGCACAAGCCCGAGGTCATCAAGTGCGGTCGGCCGGAGGTCGGACATGAGTTTTCTGATGGTTTCCAGGGCATGGGCAGCCAGAGCCTGTTGTCTTTGTAAACGCTCCTTTATATCTACCTGCGACTGTGGGAGTTGCGTTGCCATAGCCTCAAGTTGCATAGCCAATGCCGTAAATATTTGTGCCGGTTCGTCATGAAGCTCCCTCGCAATCCTCTTGCGCTCCTCTTCCTGGGCTGAGATTACCTTATCCAACAGCTGACCGCGTAACTCTTCCTTACGCCGGACCTCCTCGTATAGGTACGCGTTGTTAATGGCGATGGCGGCCTGGTTCGCCAGACGCTCCAGCAAGCTTGTCTCGTGTGGTGAGAAGGCCTTGACATAGCGCCGGCCGACAACCAGCGCGCCGAGCACCTGATGGCCGACCTTAAGCGGCACGCCCAGGTGCGCGTGTAATCGTTCCTGTGCAATAACATCGTCCACGCTTTTATCGTGCATGAATGTGCCGTCTTCGAGGTAATCGGCTGTAGCTACTGGCAACCCTTGCTTCAATATTACTCCGGTGAAGCCCTGTCCCGAGGCCAATTTCACCTGAGACATGGCTTTGGTGATAGCCCCGCTGGTCTCCTTCACGTAGGTTTCGCCTTGCTCATCCCACAGCAATAATAGTGCAACATCGGCGGAGAGCAGCACCCGTGCCTTTTCCACTACTGAGCTAAGTATCTTATCCGTGTCAAGCAGCCTGGATATCTCCATGCTGATATCATATAGTGCCTCCGCCTCTTGGCTACGCTGTTCCAACTCGTCGTGCGACTCACGCAAGCTACGCCGCATTTGTTCGAAGTTCTGGGCCAGTATTCCTACCTCGTCCTCGCCCATGTGAGGAACCTGGGTATTCAGGTCGCCGTTTGCCATTCGCCTCGAGGCGATAGTCAGGACCTTTACCGGGCGCATAGTTCTCCCCGCGATGATCGCGGCCAATGGAAGGCTGACGGCCAGCGATAACAGGCCGACTATGACCATACCCTGTTCCAGGCTGCGTGTTGGGCTCAGGGCTTCTTCTTGAGCCTGACGCACTGCCACTCCCCAGGAGGCTGTTGACAATGGGGCGAAAGCCATCACATCTGCCCTCTTCGTTTTTTGCCCCTCCGCTCCTGGGTCATGACAGTTGTGGCAAGTGCTAACAATGCTCCTCTTTGCTTCTATCAGGGCGACGAAACGGTCACCGTGATCCGACTTGCCGAACACCTCCTCCGGCTGAGTGCTGGCAATCAACTCACCATGCCCGTCCACGACCTGCGCATAGCCGGTCTTGCCCAGCTTAATCGTGCGGATGAAGCCATCTACAGGAGACGATTTGAGATGCATGTCGCCGAATAGCACGCCGACGGTGGCGCCGCCATCTCGCTTGATCGGAACGGCATACACAACCGCCGGAGACCCGTCGTCTATGCAAGGAACGACACCTGAGATGAGTGGTTGTCCGCTGGAGAGAACCCGGTTCACGTCGGCAAAGTCCAGCAAGCTGGTCCCGACCTTAGAACTCATTGAAGGCGTAGCAGCTATCACCTTCGCCGAGCCATCCAGAAGGAACATCTCTTTGAAGTCTGATATGGCCAGAGCTTGACTACTCTTCAAAACAGCATCCATGGACGCACTATCGCCTTGTGTCATGGGTTCCAGCGCCAATTGTCCTACTCTGTTCAGTTGCTGTATTACCTCACTATTGTATCGATCTACAGACTCAGCAGCCATTTGTGCCAGGACCAGTCTCTCCTGCAAAATACGGTCTGTGCTATGCTTCAGGCTCCACATGCCGACGAACGCAAAGCCTACGAATACGAGCGCAGAGCCAACTACCACAAGCGCGACAACCTTCTGGGTCAGGCCCAACCGCCTCCACAGCCTGGGAAGCGACTGTGCTCGTGAGAAAACAAACGCTGTCGTGGTATCACCGACCCTTTGTCAAGCTAAGATTGCGGCCTCGACAGGACATAGCCAAATCCCGGCCTGGACAGCAGGTATTCAGGGTGTGACGGGTCCCGTTCGATCTTCCGGCGCAACCGCCTGACGTATGCTCTTAAGTACTCCCACTCGTTCCGGTATTCGTTGCCCCATACCTTAGACAGGAGTTCGCCGTGCAACATGACCTTCCCTACGTTGTTCGCAAGCTCTGCTAGCAATTTGTATTCCGTGAGTGTAAGCTCAACCTCTTTGCCTCGGACGGTTACTTGACGCCGCAGAAAATCTATCGAGAGGTCACCAAGCTGAAGCCCATCTTTACCCGGAACGGCTGTTGATGTCGCTGTGCCTGCACGCCGGAGCACGGCCTCTACCCTAGCCAGTAGCTCTTGAACGCCGAACGGCTTGGTCATGTAGTCATCGGCGCCGATCCTCAGGCCAGTTACCTTGTCGGCCTCCTCCGTCTTGGCGGTCAACATTATTATCGGCATTTCGGAGAACTCTCTAATCCGACGCGCCAGGTCAAAGCCGTCCATGCCGGGCAACATTATG
>JACPPY010000063.1 GCA_016190755.1 Chloroflexota bacterium
GGTCTTGCTGGGGTTCGGCAGGGTGCTCGTGGTGCCGTCCCCGAAGTCCCAGGCAAAGGTTGTAGCGCCGGTGGAGGTACTGGTGAACGTTACCACCGCTGGCGCGACGCTGGTCGCCGGGGCAATGCTCTTGGTGAAAGCGGGGACAACCGGCGCGGCCAGTATCTTGCCGTTTATCGTCCAGTTGCTATAAGTTACCGTCCCGACCGGTGCCGGTCCGGTGATGATGACCGTGTTCCTCAGAGGACCGCCGGTGACCGTGGTGGGCGTTACGCCATCACCGAATACGGCAGGGGCGCCAAGCTGCGGGGCAACCGGGCGCAGGAAGACGGTGATGGGATTAGGATTGAGAACCGGGTCAGCTGGAGCAATCGGGCTATTCGCTCCGGAGAAAATCCGCGGAATCGCCCCGATATCCTCGGTGAAGTTGATATCAAGAGTAGCGCCACCCAGTTGCCCACCCGCAGCCCCCAGCACTATCCCGGGAAAGTTGCGGGTGCCATAGGGCGTCTGGATGGTATAATCTCCGCTCACAGGCAGGCTTAATCTGATACGGGTCCGTGCCATCACAGCCTCGACCGTCGGTACGGCATCGCCCGTTGGCGAGCCGAAAATCGCCTCGATGGCGAATTCAATCACGCCGGTTATGCCACCGGCGCCGGTGATTTCAGGCGCAGCCAGGTAGTAGAAGGCTTCGGTGCCGAAGCCCAGAGCCGCCGAATAGGCGTTACCCGGGATTACCCCATCGGCAAAGTTAACCGCCGTTATTGGCAGCAGATTTAGCTTGGTCCCCAGGGTATCCTGGTAGTAAAGCGGAAAGCCGTTGGGGGCTGTGAACCCGGCGACGGGTACCACCGGTCCCGCCTGCATTCCCGCCGCCGCCGTCACCGTTATAGTGGCTACGTTAGATGTTGCCGAAGCACCTGATACACCGAGGGCGGAGACCCGGTAGGAATACGTGCCGCCGGGTATGATATCGGCATCGATGAAAGTCACCGGGGCAGCAGCGGTATTAGCAGTCCGCACATTCTGCACCGGGTTCAGGGTAAAGCCAGCGTTATCGGCGCGTTCAATACGGAAGCCGATTTCGTTATTGGAGTTATCCGTCCAGCTCAGTGTCACGGTCTGCGGCGGACCCGCCTGCTGCGTGACTGTGAGCAGCGTCGGTGCCGCCGGTACGGTCGCGGTTATGGTCACCGTATTGGACGGCGGCGAGTCAGGTGTGGGGTCGAGATTGAAGGCGATAACCCGGTAGTTGTAGGTTACGCCGGCGGTGACCGTCTGGTCAGTGAACGATGTGCTCCCGGCGGGCAGTCCCAGTCCGGTAAGATTGGTGAAGGTGGTGCTGGGAGCGATCGCCCGCTCCACTCTGAAGCCGACCTCAAGGGGTGGGCGCGTGTGGGTCCAGGTCAGGCTGACGCCGAGCGGCGGCCCGGCAACCGCGGTGGCCGCGAGGTTACTGGGCGATAATGGCGCCGCCAGGGCGGGTACCGCCACGATAATTCCTTGCAGCATCATCAGGACAGCCAGGATGAACCTCATTTTCGCTTTCATATTGTCTTCTCCTTTTGAGCATTTCGGGCGGATGTTTATTACACCTACGCCGCGTGATTACATGCTCACATTTACATTTTCAGCTTTATTGTAGCCATAAGCCATACGCAAACCTACTTAGTTTCATGTCGGGGGACTACTTAAATATCCGTCACTTAACGCCGAAACCGCACTGCCGGAATATGCCGTAGTTTCAGAAGGGAGACAGGGCCTGCCACGCCTCCCATCAATTGACACGCGGAAATCAAGCGACAGCTAATTACTCGTATTGTGATACGCCAACAATAACAAATGTAGCCTGATACGTAGATAACGGGCCATTTTGCCGCCGTATACTTTCAGGTCAGGAACACTTGACTGCCCCTCCCTGGTACACTTTGGCGTACCATAGCCTGCTACTTTGGTGCGTCTTTCGGGTACCACTCTCTATCCCATGCGCAATTTTGTCAGGTGCTATTATGTTACCATCGATTAGATTAGCCGTCTGGCACTAACACACCTGTTCCATACCCGCCCGAGAGGTTTCCAGCAGCGCGAAACTGAAAATCTGGGAGTCCTGATGATTGATTCTGTCCTGTTGTTCGTGAGGGGTTACAGGCTATCCTGACTAAAGACGAGAGAATCGAAGTGATTGGAGATGCTCCGGATGAGCATGAAGCTGTTCTGCATATTAAGCGAGTACATGACCGGGGACGGACTGTCAACGTAGTGTTGACAGAGTCTCGGAGCAGCAAAGTGGATGGCGTGCAAGCTACGAGGCTTATCAAGGAGCGCTTCCCTGAGGTAGCTGTCCTGGTGCTGACGGATAACCTCAACGATTCTTATGTAATTGACGCTATCCACGCGGGCGCGGCGGGATACATCTTTCTCAAGGACATGACGCCGGAATTGTTGGTGCAGAGCATCCGTCGCGCGGTCGAGGGCGGCACGCAGATGAGCGCCTCAGTGCTGCGCGCTGCCGTGGAGAATCTGATTCAAAATGGCCGGAAGACGCTTGCCGAGCGCACGGCTGAAGCGGCTCACCTCACCGCGAGGGAAGTTGATGTGCTCAGGCTCATGGGGAACGGAGACTCAAACAAGATAATCGCCGCAACCCTGGGTATCACCTTGGACACTGCCAAGAAACACGTCCGGAACGTCATTGACAAAATGCAGGCTCGCAGCCGCACGCATGCGGCTATTATCGCCGCCCAGTCTGGTATCGTGGGTAGGCCTGTCGCTGCTGCCATTGAATCCCAATCTGAGCCGGGGTCAGTTGCCTGAGAGTCAGTCGGGGATTATTCCTAACGGGGTAACCAGCCCGGGAAAGTGGGCTGTACCCCATAGCTGGGTTAATATTCATTAGCTCCTCAAACTCAAGGGAAGCAGACTTCACGATTGCAGGCGCAGGCGCGATTAAGGCATCCTTTTATCACCCCGAAACTCAATATCTACAGCCAGGTCACCCCCGACTACAGGAAGCCGCCGCCCGCTTCGATGATATTCTCCTGTCGAAGAGAATTGTTGCCATTAAACAGAGAACCCCATGAGCAACCAACGCTCATGGGGTTATTAGTCTAGAATTTTGGTGGAGAAGGGGTAACATTAGGTAGACGTCTATTGACTCCACTATGTTGGTCTAACTTGTCTCACCGCACTTTTAACAAGGAGGGACTCGCTTCCGCGAGTCCCTCCTCAGGTGTTTAGACCCTGCTGTGCTTACGGATAAACATCCGTCTTGAAGTTATCGTCCCAGCTGCTGCCGTTGTAGTACATCGACTGCACCACGCCATTGCTATTGATGTACCAGACATAGCTCCCGCTCGGAC
>JACPPY010000061.1 GCA_016190755.1 Chloroflexota bacterium
CACGTATACTGGTGGCCGATGACCATCCGGTGGTGAGAGAAGGACTGGTCTCGATGCTCAGCGGAGATGAGGGCTTTGAGGTGGTAGGCCAGGCCGGCAGCGGCGAAGAGGCCGTTGAGAAGGCCAAGGAGTTAGCTCCCGATGTGGTTCTGATAGATATACGGATGCCGGGCATTAGCGGCATTGAGGCCACGGGGCGCATTAAGGCAGAGCGACCAACTACAGCCGTGATCGTGATGACCATGTACGATAGCGAGATGTACGTGGTTGACGCGATAAAGGCCGGAGCTGCCGGGTACCTGGTCAAGGATTCGTCTCGTGAGCTCGTTTGCTATTCCATCAAGGCGGTCATCAACGGCGGAACACTGGTCAGAGGTGGCCTGCTGCGCCAGGCGGTTCAAGTGCTTTTTGGCACTTCGCGTCAACAGAAGGTGGAGCTCGAGCAATGCATATCCGGCCACTTCACTGCACGGGAGATGGAGGTGCTTCGTTTGGTGGCGCAGGGGCTGACGAATGCGCAGATCGCTAAGCAATTGTTCCTGGCGGAGGCCACCGTCAAGAAGTACGTGCAGAGTGTCATCGGCAAGTTGGGAGTCTCCGATAGAACGCAGGCGGCCATTGTTGCAGTGAAGAAGGGTCTAGTGGACTGACGGCACTGGCTACCAGAGTGCACGGTGTACCGGGGCAGTTCTATGGGACAGCGGGCTTGCCAAAGGGACGTGTACTTCCCAGGCTGAGACACAGGTAAGATAGGGAATGGAAGGTAATAGTGGGACTAAAGATTTTGCTGGTAGATGATGGAACTCTGATGCGTGACCTTGTCTCTACGACCTTGCGCTGCGGAACATCTTACCAGCTCTTGGAGGCAGAGGACGGCAACCAGGCATTGAATCTGGCGGCCAGAGAGCATCCCGACCTTGTCCTGCTTGACGTCTCCCTGCCGCAGATGAATGGCTTTGAAGTATGCAGACAGCTAAAGGCTATGCCAGAGATGAAAGGGATACCTATCGTCATGCTGACCGCTCTAGCGCCGGAATCGGACAAGGAATCAGGCCTCCGCTCCGGTGCCGACGCCTACTTCACCAAGCCTTTCAGCCCAACCGAACTGATCAGGAAAATCGAGGCGTTGCTGGAACACTGCCACCCCGGGATTGGCTATACAAGATAGTGGAACGGGACGGCGGTGTCACATTAACTCAGAATGTGATTTGACTTTTCCGATGGAGGGCCTTTTTTCAGGCAGGATGATCGCTTTTCCGTGGCTGCGGCATAAGGGTTAACGTTTTGTTAAGTCCAGCCGCTGATCTGGCTTTTCCCGTGGGCTACAATACTCCTTTTTGACCTTTGATCAATTCTACAAACAATGTCTTTGTCGTACTCTAGATACGGAAACAGATAGTATTTGTCCTTGCCTGCTCCCCTGCGGAAAGTCGCTGCTGGCTGGGGCGTGCGGTTTGAGATGGTTTCTCAGACCAAGACTCAACGAGTGATTCCTGGCTAGTTTCCCGAGCAAGAATCTCCCGGTGAAAGCAGGACCGCGGCGGGGGCTAATGAGTGCCTTGTTGTGTCAAGAATGCAGAGTCTGAAATGCTTCAGAGAATGCCCAGCTTCTTTTTTATCAGCTGAAGTTCTGCACCGATGTCGTGTGGATCCATGACGCCAACTACGCTACCGCACTTGCAGCACTGAACAAAGCAGATCACAGAGTCTGAACTTTTTAGGGTACCCTCTTTTTTCTCAAATGAATAGCTGCCACACTTGACACAGGTTGGCATAGCCATGACTGTTCCCTCCTTCTACACCTGCAGCCATTATGAGTCGCCATGCATAGTTTGTCCATAGGCACAACCGTAGAGAGGTTCGACTCTGCCGCTCCGCCAGGCTATCTTGTGTCCACCAAAGATGGCCTGAAGTTACCGCACTCGCACCCCATGGAGTCGCGGGAACACGGCCTGGCGTTCAAAGGCGGGCTGCTTGTGGTGTACCCGGTGTGACTCTTTCATCCGTATAGTCACGGGCGCATTCAAGTGCCAACTTGTGTATTGGGGTTGGAAAGCATAGACTGGGGCTATGAATACGAAGAGACTGCCAAAGTCAACGCGCAAGTTCATTCGATCAGAGAAAGCACGGATTCGGCTATCGACATCAGGCCCGGACGAAAAGAAAAAATCAGTCACCGAGCTATACCGCAGATTCCACTAAGTACAAGCGCTTGCAGGATTGAACGACTTTCCGCGCTGGAGGTAAAGCGTGGCGAATCAGGGAGGACTCCCAGAAAAGCTGGATTTGCAGGAGCAAAAGCGAGCAGCGCAGAAAGCCGTGGCGGCTGCCAAAGACGAAGCAAGGAAGAAAGCTCTTTTGGCCCAGGAGCAGAAGATATCTGAGCGCCTCAAGGCCCGGCTGGCCAAAGAGATGGAAGCCCGTGCGGCTGAGGAACCCAAGAGATTGGCTGATGAGGAAGCGCGGAAGAAAGCCTATGCAGCCCGGGAGAAGAAGATAGCTGAGGATTTGAAAGCCCGGGCGGACCGGGAATCGCCGAAACGTTAGTCCGCTGGCTCTCGCTTCTGCACTTCGGCAAACCGTGAGAGATACCATGCCTCCCGCGGCCACCGGAGACAACCCCCAGCTTATGTTCATCTGCCACATTTCTACCCGAACCGCCAGGGTCTTTGGCGCCCAAATCTGTGGTGTGAAAGACAGAGTGCTCACTTCCTGAGGAAACAGATTTCGCGAAATTGGGCGACCACGTATACTACAGCGTGAGGACATTAGTCCACGTAGTCTCGTAGCTTGCGACTGCGGCTAGGGTGCCGCAGCTTGCGTAGTGCCTTGGCCTCAATTTGGCGAATGCGCTCCCTAGTTACTCCGAATTCGGTACCAACCTCTTCGAGCGTGCGCGGTCTGCCATCTTCCAGCCCGAACCTCAGTTGAAGAACACGCTGCTCACGCGGGTTCAGCGTTGTCAGCACTTCGTACAGCTGCTCTTTGAGAAGCTGTTGGGATGCGGCGTCAGCCGGTGTCATGGTCGTCCGGTCCTCAATGAAGTCGGATAAGTGCGTGTCGCCTTCTTCTCCAATGGGGGTTTCGAGAGACATCGGACGCTGAGAGACCTTGATGGTCTGTTCGACCTTCTCCACGCTTACACCTAGCTCACGGCCCAGTTCTTCAACGGTGGGCTCACGCCCAAGCTCCTGAGTCAGGTGGTACCTGGCCCGAGCGAGGTGGTTGATCTGGTCTGTCATGTGGACCGGCACACGAATTGTGCGGCCGTTGTCGGCGATGGATCGAGATACGGCCTGTCTGATCCACCACGTGGCGTAGGTGCTGAATTTGTAACCCCTGCGATAGTCGAACTTCTCGACACCACGAATCAGGCCGATGTTGCCCTCTTGAATCAGGTCCAGAAGGGGAAGCCCCCTGCCTACATACTTTTTTGCCACACTCACTACCAGCCGCAGATTAGCTTCCATCAAGTGTTTCTGTGCGCTCCTTGCCTCTGATCTGATCACCTCGTACTTGCCCCTGAGGTCCATCTCACGTGAACGAAGCTCTTCCATCAACTGCGGCGATATCACACAGGTCTGAAGGTCGGCTATTGAATAGCCTGGCCCAATGACCTCCAATATCTCCAAAGGCAGTATCCTGGTGTCGAGCCAGAGGTGAAGGATGTCTCGCCCGGCTTGCTCCGGGGAACAACCCAGATGCTGAGCAACGGATTCCTTGACGCGCTCGTCTACGGCGATGTCCGCCAGCGCAGCCACGGCGGGGTGTGACAGTATATCCTTCGGTGTGGCCGTCGCATCCAGGCCAACACTGCCGCGCAGGGCGGCGAAAAGGTCACCGCTTTCAGCCAATCGCGCCAATAGCCTGACAGTAAGCTCCGCTGCTAGCGGCATCCTTCCTTCCAGGCGTCCGCATTCCGCTATCAACTGGTCGAGATGCTTGCCCGCTTCCATCTTCCTGGCCAGGTTGCGCTCTTCCTTGGCAGAGAGCAGACCAACTCTTCCCAGTTCTTGCAGGTACATGCGAATAGTGTCGTCGATCAGAGCTGGCTCTTCGGCGAGTCTCTCCGTATTGGAGCCCGATTCAGGCTCAACGGCTGTTCTGGCATCCATGTCCCAATTCATGGCCACGGCTTTGTACGGTGACACCTTGACAGGCCCGGAATTATCCGGCATCTCTTCTTCCTCGGCCTCTTCCCCCGACAAGTACTGCTCATCTTCGACCAACGCTGCCGCGACATCGTCCTCAGAAACTGCCTCAGCCAAGACCGTGCCGAGCGGTCTATCAGGCCCAAGAGCAGGGGAGCCGGTAACCTCCGGATGTGGTCTGTCCTGCTTGTGTCGCCTCGAATAGTCCATCGCAGTGTCGCCGCGCAACATCAATTGTGCCATGTGCGCCATCGCGTCTGACGTCTGGGCAGCAATCTATGCCTTTCTGGCTCAGGCTTCGCATAGTCGAAGCCGGGCATCGTCCGGCGCTCCGGCCGAGCCTTCAGAAGGCGTTCCAGTGAGCCCGTCATGGTAGCATCCTCGTTTGTCACGAAGGTGAACGCTTCGCCTGCCCTGCCGATCCTCCCGGTGCGGCCAATACGGTGAATGTAGGAATCGGTGTCATCAGGCATGTCGTAGTTGATGATGTGCGAGATGTCCAGTACGTCGATACCACGGGCGGCGATATCAGTTGCCACAAGAATCTTGAACGAACCGGTGCGGAAACCGTCGAGAGCGGCCTGACGCCGGTTCTGGGGCAGGTCTCCCTGCAATGAGGTTGCCCTGTATCCTGCTCGAGACAACTGCTCCGCCACTCTTTCAGCCCGCCTCTTGGTGCGTGTGAACACCAGAACCGACCCCGTCTTGGTCCTGCTCAGTACTTCCTTCAGCAACTCTGTTTTGAGGTGTTGCTCAACAGGGTAGAAGGCATGTGACACAGTTGTGGCCGGGGCAGTCCTGCCCACCTGTACTGTGACCGGGTTGCGCGTCACCTCACGTGCCAAGCCCCGGATAGTGTCCGGCATAGTAGCCGAAAAGAGCAGGGTCTGATGAGGTTTGAGCAGGCACTTAAGAATATTCCTTATGTCCGGCAAAAAGCCCATGTCGAGCATCCTGTCCGCCTCGTCGATGACCAGCACCTCCACTGCCGACAGGTCGACCGCACCCTGCCACAACATGTCGAGCAGACGGCCAGGGCATGCAACGGCAATCTCGACTCCGCCCTTCAACATCCTGGTCTGATTGACGACGCTGACACCGCCATAAATGGCGACGCTCCTCAGCCCGGTCTGCCGGCCCAGGTTCTCAACAACTTCGCAGGTCTGCTCGGTAAGCTCGCGTGTGGGGGCAACAACCAGCGCCCTGATCTGTCCACGAGTTCCCGCCGACAGTCTTTGCAGGATAGGCAGCACGAAGGCTGCTGTCTTGCCTGTACCTGTCTGTGCCAGGCCGATGATGTCACGTCCCTGCATGATCGCAGGGATCGATTCTTCCTGTATTGGTGTGGGTTCAACATACCCCAACTCTCGTACACCGGCCAAAATGCTGGGATGAAAACCAAAATCCTCGAAACTCATATTCTCCTTGATTTTGACGATCTCACTGTCCTGGCCATTCCACCAGCCGCAAAAAGGCCATAGTCCATCAACCGGTCCACATGTGACGGCAAATCCGGAGCTTCACATGTAAAGCAAGAAGGACTATGGCTTTTCTACGTCGTCGGGCCAGATGAGGGCTAATATCTTCTGCCTTTACCCCTACCGGCAAATCCACCGCCTCTGCCACCGAACCCACCCCTGTTTCCGCCGCCACCGACGCCTCTTTCCTCACGCTCTCTGGCCACGTTGACCACGATTTGGCGATCCTTCAGGGTTTTCCCGTTGAGAGCGGCGATTGCTGCTTGCCCCTCGGAGGCCGATGGCATTTCTACAAAGGCGAATCCTTTGGGGCGTCCGCTGTCCCTTTCCGTTATCATGCTTACGGATTCGACTTTCCCGTGAGCAGCAAATTCTTGACGCAACTCATCCTCGGTCACGTCGTAAGCAAGATTTCCTACATATATGCGCATTGCCTTCCTATATCCTTGTCTGTTATTGTCTGAATTGTCAGCTACGTGGTGGCCCGATCTGTATCCACCCGCACCTCTTTGAGAGTAGAGAGTACTCAAGTTTCAGGTTTTGCCAAGTCTTCGCGCTTTTGCCCGCTTCTTTTGCCTTGCCAGCCTCCGGGATTTCACCAGTTTGGAACCTCGTTTCAGCTGTCCTAAATGCATCGTCCCCTTGCCTCCCTATTGATAGATTGACAGTCTTATAGATAGGGTAATCTTTGATTTGGCGCCCAGTCCCGGCAGTGTCAATGCGTGCGCGAGTGTCTTCGAGCGAAATGAGACTCGCCAGCGCTGCCTGCCTTCCCCTGGTCCGCAGGCACTGATCTTGTGCCCATAGTCCCATAGTCTGTGCTGCGTTGCTCCAGAATTGCCTTCGCCCTGTAGTAATGCTCCACATCCTTGCCTTCTGGACGTCCCTCTTTTTCCCAAATGGAATATGCTATTTCCTTCACCTGGTCTTCCATTATCTGTCTTTCTGCAGTCATGACGGCTCCTTTCAAAAGCCTGATATATCGATTTTGCCGAGGGAATCCTGGTACAAGTCAGCCGCGTAAAGTGGCAGCCCCGCCGTTCAAACCATCCTGGGGCTGTTCACCACATGGCAGTGCTTGCATACTGTCGTGCGCCCGATTATCCACCCGATTATCCAGTGGTGTGCTCCTGCAGGAGACTGCGCGCACTTCCATTCATCACTTCATCACTCTTGAGATAATCGGCGTAACCCTGTCCGTGAACCTGTTTGTGCATCATCCCTCCTGATCACCGTAAATATGACCGCTCGACCTGCAGGCTGTGACCTCACCAGTGTCACACCGGGGACAGGATGAAGAGTTCCGATACCTGCTGAAGAACGACGGGGTGGCGCATATGCCACCCTGTCGTTTACGCTTCTTTCAGTTAGGACCCTAGCGCCTGACCTTGGAGTAACAGTTGCTGCAATAGACAGGCCTGCCGGGCCTGGGCTCAAATGGAACCTGGGTCGCCTGGCCACAGGTGGCGCAGGTGGCCGGGTACATTTCCCGCTGTGCCCTCTGGTAGCCCATGCTGCCGCCATTGTCTCCGCGTTCCGCTTTTCGGGCTGACCTGCACGAAGGACAGCGCCTGGGCTCGTTAGTGTAGCCCCGGTTA
>JACPPY010000064.1 GCA_016190755.1 Chloroflexota bacterium
CTGTCCGTCCAGATATGGTTCGCCCGGACTGAGAAGCATGTTTTTGAAGCAGCCAGAATTAGAACGCATAACCCCTGTCAAAATGGCAGATTCCCGTGTTTCCGCCAGGGTTTTTCTTCCTTTTTGTTCGCAAGCCGTCGTAGCGCCTGTATTAATTTGGGCCGTGTCTGTCCGGGCTCGATAATGTCGTCTATCATCCCGATAGCCGCCGCCTGGTAGACCGACCTTGTAAGCCTTTCCCCAAGTTCTCTCGCCTTCGCCTCAACTAACCTCTCCGTTTCTGGACTAGCTCCCGGCTTGTCATAAAGCTGCCTGGCCGCCGCGGCCGGGGAGATATCCCAGAAACGTGCCCTGGGCCAGGCCAGGGACAGGTCGCCTCCTAGCTCTTCGCTGCACATCGCCGTCCTACTGCTATCGTAAGCCCTGCCGGTATAGACCGTCAGCTTGGGCACGCTCGCCTCAGCTACAGCGTAGACCAGTTTGGCCCCGTGCCGGATGATACCCTTTTTCTCCTGCTCCTCCCCCGTCACGAAGCCCGGGTTGTCTACGAAGAAAACCAGTGGTATGTTGAAGGCATCGCAAAAGCGTATAAACCGCGCGGCCTTGTCAGCCGCATCGATGTCGACCGCGCCATCCAGGAAGACAGGATTATTCGCAACGACCCCCACAGACTGCCCGCCCAAACGAGAGAAGCCGACGATGACATTCCTGGCAAAATCCGCCTTGATCTCCAGGAAATGGTCCTTATCGAAGACCCTTTTTATTACGTCCCGCGCGTCATATGTTTTACCGGGGTCATCCGGAATAAGGCTGGTCAGCGCACTATCGCAGCTCTCCAGACCGTCCCCTGTATCCTTGAACGGTGGCTTCTCACAGTTATTCAATGGCAGATAGCTGAGCAGCTCCCTGCATTTCCGGAGGCAGTCTGCGTCGTCCTCTCCCACCAGATCACAGCAGCCACTTTTCTCAGCATGTACTTTCGTTCCGCCGAGCGCTTCGCTCGTCACGTCTTCGGAGGTCACCCTCTTTACCACAATCGGCCCGGATATAAACATAAAACCGGTCTTTTTGGGCATTATTACAAAATCCGTCAGTGCAGGCGCGTAGGCCGGGCCAGCGGTACATGGGCCCATGATCAACGAGATCTGCGGGATAATGCCGGAAGAAATAGTATGCATATACATTATGCTGGTATAGTTATGCACCGTTGCTTTCGAGGGGACTACCGCCTCCTGGAACCGCTGCCCGCCCGAGTCGAGTATTCCGACAAAAGGTACGCCCGCCTTTAAGGCCCTTTCCTGCATTTTGACGACCTTGCGCGCGTGGGTGGATGACACCGTGCCCCCCGACACTGTGAAGTCCTGAGCATAGAGATAGACCGGCCTTCCCCCTATGGTAGCGCCACCGGTGACAACGGCATCCCCGGGCAACTCCTTGTCATCGATGTCGAAGCCGGTCTTGAACGGCAAGCTCCACAGGCCGCACTCCTCGAAGACAGACCCGGCATCGATTAATTCTTTTATTCTTTCGCGCGCGGTCAGCTTTCCCAGCTGGTGTTGTTTCTCGGCAGCATCGCCGGCCCCACACTGCTCTAACCGCTTTCTGCGTTGTTCCAGTTGCACAGTATCTTCGCTCATCTTTTCTTTTCCGGTCCGCTCACAAGGGTATGTTCTCGTGTTTTTTTGCCGGCCTCTCATCGGCCTTGCTCGACAGCAGGTCCAATATCTCTATGAGTCTCGCCCTCGTGTCCGCGGGGTTAATATACTCTTCGTTGATGGAGCGTCCCACGGCTACCAGCTTAGCCTTGATCTCCTCGACACGGCGGCGGCGCACCTCCTCCGGATTTGGCGCTGATTGGAGCTCTTTCCGGTAGAGTATCGCCACCAGTTCGTCCGGGCCGAGCATACCGAACTCAGCGGTCGGCCAGGCAATGGTGACATCGTTCCTCAGCTCCTGGCAGGACATAGCCAGACTCCCCCCCCCATATCTCTTCCTCACAGTCAGGCTGATCTTGGGAACGGTAGCCTCGGCGATCGCATGGATGACATGCGCTCCGTGCCGGATAATGCCGCGGTGCTCCTGGTCTGTTCCAGGGAGAAAAGCCGGCGTGTCCGCCATCCATATCAAGGGGATGTTGAAGGCATCGCAAAACCGGACAAAACGCGCTTCCTTGTCAGCGGCGTTGATATCTATCGCGCCACCCAGAAACATCGGGTTATTGGCGATGATGCCCGCCGTCCTTCCGCCCAGCCGTGCGAACCCGACCAGCATATTCCGCGCGAACTGCGGCCTGATCTCAAGGTAATCTCCGTTGTCAACGATAGGGCGGATAAGCTTGCGCATATCGTACGACTTGCTGGGGTCAGTAGGGACCAGGTCGAATATCTCGGGCGTGGCCCGGTCAGGCCTGTCGCCGTTCTCGATCCTGCCTGCCTTTTCAGTGTTGTTTGACGGAAGAAATCCTAGCAGGTGGCGGCATTGCTCGAGGGCGTCCAGGTCGTTCTCAGCCAACAGGTCGCAGCACCCGCTAACACTGGCATGCATCTTCGCCTGTCCCAACTCCTCAGCCCCTGAATCCAAAGCCGCCACGTGAAGCTCCGCTGTTTTTTTGACCATGATGACAAAATCTGCTAGGCCAGCCGAAATAGCCGCCTCTCCTACGCACGGCCCCATTACGACACGTATTTGGGGCACCACGCCGGAAGCCCGAGACTGCGCCGCCATGATCGAGGCCAGCGAGGTGAATTTGGGAGAAGCCAGGGAATCTTCCAGCCTGGTACCGGCAGAGTCAAGCAACCCGATACAGGGCCTTCGCGCTGTTAGCGCGGCTTCAATGGTTGTCAGAATACGTCTGGCATGTATGTTGCCGACCGTGCCCCGGGCGACCGTATAATCCTGCGCATATATCTGGACATCCCGTCCCGCGATCTTCCCGCTTCCGGTAACCACGCCGTCTCCGGGGAGCTCTTCTCCATCGATGGGGAAACCGGTTACAGAGGGCCTGTCCCACAGCCCTCTCTCTCTGAAGCTGCCTGCATCCACCAGCTTCTCTATCCGCTCCCTTACAGTCAGCTTTCCGAGTTTGTGCTGCTGCTCAACGGCCTCCGAACCGCCGCCCCGGGACAGTTTCTCTTTTTCAGCCAGTATTTCGTTAAGCTTTTCCTGCATGCTCATTGGATAGTTTATTCTCTTTCGTCAAGGACCGAGGGAGGTCCTCTACTTGCCCTGGAAATTGGGGGGTCTCTTCTCCAGGAAAGACGCTATGCCTTCTTTGAAGTCGTCCGTGCCGCGAACAATGCCCTGGGCGCGGGTCTCAAAGTCCAACTGGGATTCGAGCGTGCTCGTCCGCCCGTTCAGCACCGCCCGTTTGGTCAGTTCAATCGCTACCGAAGGCCCGGATGCCAGCCTGGTCGCCAAGTCCGTGGCCACCTTCATCAGGTCTTCCGGCGGGACAACCTGGTTCACCAGCCCGATCCTTTCCGCCCTCTCTGCGTCGATCGCATCGCCCGTGTACATGAGAAGGTAGGCGTGGGACAGGCCTACGATCTCCGGAAGGAGCTTCGTCGTACCGCCATCCGGTATCATACCCCGCTTTATGAAAGCCGTCGAGAACCGGGCGTTACGCGAAGCAATGCGCATATCGCAGGCCAGGGCCAGTGTTAGCCCCGCCCCAGCCGCAGTCCCATTCACTGCGGCTATGGTCGGCTTCGGCAAGTTGACCAGCGACGGAAGCCAATAACCTATCGGTTGTATCAGTTTGTTTCGCGACGTACTTTCGAAGGTCGCCCCAGTCGCCAGGCGTTTACCGACATCTGCCCCCGCGCAAAAAGCACGCTGCCCGGCGCCTGTGATCACCAGCACCTTTGCCGAATCGTCCTCCCGAATTTCGCTGATCAGCCTCGGCAATCTCTCAAGTATTCCTGCCGAGAGCGAATTCATGTTGTCCGGCCGGTTCAACGTGACCAGTACCACACCGGAATTCTGGGTAACAATAAGTTCTTCGCTATCCACAGAATCTCCCCCCTCTTCCAGCGCTGAGGGTCAAAGATAAAGTTTAGCGGCTTCTTTTCTCAGCTCGGCGCGAAAGTCCGGGTGTGCAATATCTATTAGCGCGTTTACCCTTTGCTTCAGTGTCCTGCCCTTGAGGCGGGCTACACCGTACTCAGTCACCACGCAGTCAGCCAGAGTGCGCGGCACGGTTACTGCTGTCCCGGTCGGCAGTACGGGCATGACCCGGGATACGGGTCCATTCGGAGTCGGGGCTGTGGAGGGAAGTACCTGCACGAAACGGCCGTTCTTTGAAAACCAGGCCCCTACTGCGAAAGCGCACTGTCCGCCGGCAGTGCTCATAGTGCGGGTGCCAAGCGATTCGGCGGATGTCTGCCCGGTCAAATCGACGGCCAGCACGTTGTTTATCGCTACAAAATTGTCCAGCTGTCCCAGCACCCTGGCGTCGCCGACATAGCTGATCTCCATGACCTGGAAGAGCGGGTTGCGGTCCACCCATTGCATCTCCTCTATCGTTCCCCCGCCTACACCAGTGGCAACGACCTTTCCATTGTCGACAGTCTTGTATTTGCCGTTGACAATCCCATCCCTTACCTTAGGGATAATTCCCGGCACGGTAATTTCGGAGTGGAAGCCCAGGTCATGTTTATTGTCGAGCATCCCCAGGCGCACCAACCGCTCCGTTGTCCGGCCGAGGCCAATCTGGAGAGTACTCCCGTCGGGAATAAGCTCGGATACGTATTGAGCTATGGTCTTGAGGTACGGCTCAGGCTCCTTCTGTTGTTTCCCTCCCAGTGTCCCCATACCCCCCGTCCCTGGTGTGACGCCGCGGGAAACATGCTCCTCGACGAAGTAGTCTATCTCCGAGACATGCACGAAGTTATCGCCATAGGTGCGGATGAACTTCGGATTAACCTCGGCTATCTTCAGACGCGCGTTCTTCAGCCTGCTCTTCTTGTCCCACAGGCTGGCGCCGAAACTGCAAAAACCATGTTCATCCGGGGCAGAAACGGTGACAAAGTAGATGTAGTCTTCTAGGGTTTCTGAAGTGCTCTGCGGTGGTACACGCAGCGGCAGGAAATCCAGGGAGATGTCGCAGCCACGCCGGTTCACCATCTCCTGGCTCACATCTGTCGGCACCTGGAGGATGATGGGGAAAGAATCATCCCACCCTTCATCGTACCAGCCGAGGTCGAAGCCGGCGGCAATGAGGTAAACCTTTACGTTACGTAATTCCTCTTTCCTTGCCGCCAGGGCCAGGCTCAGTGACAGGGGTTCCAGCGAAGCCATCACGACATAGTCGTTGGAATTCACCATCTTCGCGGCGGTTTCCGCGGAGACAACTTTTCCCTTGTATACGTCTTTCCAGTCCATCTCAGATCACCGTTCGGTGTTGCCGGGTATTAGCTAACCCCGTGTGCAAGTAAATGAGTGGGGTTGAAAAAGCCAGGCCCAAGGGTTTCTACTGAGAAGTAGTCACTCTTTTCAGGAGGCACCCAATGGACCTGGATAC
>JACPPY010000011.1 GCA_016190755.1 Chloroflexota bacterium
ACCTGACACTGCTCAACGAACCGGACCGTCAGGCGGCGGTAGCAAACATTAAGGCTGCTGCAGACTCGCTGCGCGCGCTGGGCGGCCGGACACTGGTCATACACGCCGGCAGCGAAGATGACGCCGCCCATTCAGAGGCGGCAGAGCGTCTAAGCAAGGGGCTGCGCAGCGTGCTGGAGCTTTTCCAGTACTGCCGAACGCTAGGCCTCACCCTCGCCGTGGAGGATATGCTGCCCCACCTGGTAGGAGGACGCACCGCAGATATGCAATGGCTGCTGTCACGTATACCCGATAACATACGGGTATGCCTGGACACCGGCCATAGCTTCCTGTCCCGCGACCTGATAGGTCGGGTGAATACCTTCGGGCCACGACTGTCCACTATACATGCGCACGACAACAAAGGGATATATGACGACCATCTGCCCCCGGGTGAAGGGGATATTCCGTGGCCACTCCTGTTCGATGCACTTGTCCGGGCACACTTTTCTGGCGAGATAGTCCTTGAGGTCATTGACCGGCCCGGCGAACCAGACCTACTCCAGCGCGCCTGGCGCAGTGTCCCTTTTCTACAGTCGCTATACCAGCCACACGCTATCCTACCGCCAGCGCCGGCGGACTCAAGGTGAAACGGTTCTCTCGCCTGCAGTCACCCCCTGCTCAGGAGGGAACAGCGTGGGGGAGGCGTACCGGAGTATCGCTGATGCCGGCGAGCCGTCGGGCAGCTTGTCGGCTTCAAGAGTGTAGACAGTCCCGCCGGTGAGAAGCGTGCGACCGGTGATGAACTCCAGTAGCTCCTGGTCTCCAGCCTCGGGCTTATCGTGTAGCGTGACCCGGCGCTGGTCTAAGTCTACGACGCCCCAGCGTTTGGCTTCCGGAGCCACGAACAGTATCCATATTATGCCATCGCCGGCTGCGAGGACAACTTTTTTCAGGTCGCTGGTGGCCTGGTTGACGCCGGCGAGTTGACTGTAAAGCTTCAGAACCTTTACCTTCTCCGATTCGAAATATCGCTGCGCTACCGGCAGGGCCAACCTGTGCAGGTCCTCGTCCGTAAGCTGGTCTGCGTCGGCGTTGCCGTGAAGCCCGACTGGCAGCAGGTGGTTATACGTGTTCACCTGCTGGTACAGGGGTTGCAGGTACTCGACCGATGCCAGTATCAACGGGGCGCTCTCCTCTTTAAACGCCTCGTGCAGCCCGCGGTTGACCATTTTCAGGAACAATTTCAGGTCTTCCTCGCTGTATGAGATATCGCCTCCGCTGCCGGAGAAGACCGCATTCGCGATCCGGCCCGAAGTGCCGGGCACGCTATGGGAACTGAACTGCTTTCCGGGGAACTCCAGCTTCAGCGCCTCATCCATGTTGTGCGGCATACCGGGCGGGTCGATGGTGCGAAAGCCGTCGCGCGTGGCCTGAAATACCCTGACGGACTTCTGACTTAGAGCCATAATGTAGAACATCCTGTCGCCGAAGAAGAGCTCCAGCAGCGGCATGGTCAGGAATTGATCGCCGATATAGACTGCCTCCTCCAGCGTGTACGGCCCGCGGTAGTAGCGGAACACTCCCGGTGACAGGAATAGCGCCAGGCCGTTGCCCTGGTTGCGCCAGAAAAGGGCATCCAGCAGCAAGTCGTGGACCGGGGACAGCAGTTTCTTGGCGTCAGGTGCACGCATGCCGAGCTCCACCAGCCTCCCCTCAGCTTTCTTGTGCAGGTTGTCCAGCCTGATAGGCCCCTGCACAGTATCGCCTGTCCGTTGCGTGGGCATGAATAACGAAATTGCGGGCCAGGTTGGTTTGCCCAGTAGTTCTTTTAGCTCCGGTCTCAATAGAGGCTTCATATTACTCCTCCAGGAATTGCATGCGTGTTTGCGCGTCCGTTGTCAGATGGAATGCGGCATTTGATGATAGCCTGTTTCGCGTGGAGAAGTCCTAAAATCCGTTGCGGAAAGGTGTAAGACACATGACATCTTGCGAACAGGAGGCAGGCGTCTGTAGGTGTCCTGCGTTCGTTACAGGGACTGGAACGCGGGCTTCAGCTTGTCGTATGTCTCGGTCAACGCTTGAGAGACAACCTTCGTCTCAGCGACTACTGGCATGAAGTTTGTATCACCGTTCCAGCGCGGCACGACATGAATATGCACGTGGTCCACAATGCCCGCGCCCGCGACCGCTCCCAGGTTCATACCGACGTTGAAGCCGTTAGGCTGGGACACGGAGCCCAGCACGGTTATGCTCTTCCTCACCAATGCGAAAGCCTCGGCTGACTCCTCGTCGGTCAATAACTCCACCTTTCCCACGTGACGGTAAGGCGTGACCATCAGATGTCCCGGGTTATAAGGATATGCGTTCAGCAGTATGAAGTTGGTCTTCCCTCGGTACAGAATGAAGTTTCTGCGGTCATCGTTCTCCGGGGGCTTCTCGCAAAAGATGCAGCCTTTGGGCTTAGAAGATTGAATATACTCCGTTCTCCACGGTGAAAAAAGGTGCTGCAACTGTAACTATCTCCTCGGCATGTTTAATTTCCGGTATGCTGTTCCGCCGCGGCAGCAAGGCGAATTATAGCAGAGAAGGCCACGGCTGTACGAAGGGGTATGGTCAAATGCTCGTGAAGTGGATTTAGTTGCGGGACCAGTCGACATGATAAAATGGTGCGTCTCCGCCCTCTGGTACAAAAATCTCATTCCGAACGCCAAGAGATGGGGGCCTGAGGAAAACTCAAAAGGGACAAAAAAACGGTCGATAAGAACTCGCACTATCTTCTTATAGGAAAAGATAACTTGATGGTTGAACAGAAAAAGACAGAGGTCAAGGTGATCAAGGGCGGTACTGTTATTGACGGAACAGGTGCAAAGCCGATCCAAGGTGCATCAGTGGTGATCGAGGGCTCAAAGATAGGCGCCGTCGGGAGGGATGTCGCGATTCCGGAGGCAGCGCAAATCATAGACGCGGTCGGCAAGACAGTTATGCCAGGCCTGATAGATTCGCACCTGCACTTTTGGGGACACAATACGGGTCAGCAGATAGAGTGGGTTGCCCGGCCTGCGGAAATCAGGCTGATCAAGTCGATCTCCGATGCCAAGAATGTCCTTGCGTCAGGCTTCACAACAGTCAAGGA
Organism: Chloroflexota bacterium; assembly: GCA_016190755.1. Classification (GTDB taxonomy): domain Bacteria; phylum Chloroflexota; class Dehalococcoidia; order JACPPY01; family JACPPY01; genus JACPPY01. Next base: position 3,116 of record JACPPY010000011.1, read on the forward strand.
CTGCGGTGGAAGGAACGCAGTATTTCTTAGAAATGCGGCAGCCGAGGGTATTTTGACGGGGATCCCTCGCATAGTCGCCGCCGGCCATCCTGTGAGCCAGACATTTGGTCATGGCGAGATGATGGTGAACTTCCTGCCCACGGACTGTGTTGACGCACGCACAAGCAGACTCATGGGGTCTCCTCTCTCAACTTTGCTTTGCGATGGCGTGGATGAGTGCATCAAGGCTGTTCGCTACACTGTTAGGGAAGGAGCGGACTTCATCAAGTGTTTCGTTACGGGCGGGCCAGGGCCCTTGTCAGGCGTTCAGTTCAGCAAGAGTGAAATGGAAGCCATCGTCCAAACTGCGGCACAATATGGCAAATTTGTTACTACCCACTGTGAAGCATCACCAGTCGCAATGAAGCAGGCAATTCTTGGTGGGACAAAGACCATAGATCATGCTATGGTGACGGACGATGAATGCATAGAGCTGGCAATGGAAAGGGGCGTTATCTTCGTCTCGACGCTGGAAACGCTTCGCGCACTCGGTTATGGCGAGCATCCGGAGGTCGCGCATGCGGCAGCAAGATTCAAACCGTACGTTGGCCCAATGATTGAAAGCTATAAAAGGATACGTAAGGCGGGTGCGGTTCTGGCAGTGGGGACCGATTGTACCGGCAGGCCCTCCTTCAAACAAGGCACGAACGCGATCGAACTCGAGGCCTTAGTTAAGTATTGCGACTTCACCCCCATGGATGCAATAGTCGCGGCAACGAAGAATGGTGCCGCGGCTTGCTTCATGGGAGACAAAACCGGCACGATAGAGGCAGGCAAGCTCGCCGACATCATCGTCGTAGATGGTAACCCCCTGGCAGACATTAGGATATTGCAGAACCCGGACAAGATAAAGATGGTCATGCTTGATGGAGAGATAGAGGTTAATAGATAAGGCCCCGGCGGTTGTTTCGCCAGGGCCTCCTATGTTGAGCAGCACGTTACCGGTTGACAGAACGCTTACTGGCCGGGCTGAGGACTTTCGCCGAGTGTCGCCTTGACAGTCACCTGCTGGTCGCCGCGGTACAGGCCTATATCCACCTGATCGCCAATATTGTGGCTGAGTATGGCCTGCCTGAGATCGCTGGTGCTGGCGATGTCCCGATTGTCGAACTTCACTATTGCATCGCCCTGCTTGATGCCTGCCTTGTCTGCGGGGGTCCCCGGTGATACTGACGTTATGAGCGCGCCCTTATCGACCGCCAGGTTGTTCCGCCTTGCCAGGGTCGGGGTGACGTCTTGCATGGTAATTCCCAGGAACGGGCGGACCACATACCCCTTGTTGATCAGGGATTGCACCACTGGCATCGCGGATCCTATCGAGATGGCAAACCCTATGTTCTGACCCGAACTGGCAATGGCGGTATTTATTCCTACCACTTCACCGGCCATATTGACTAAGGGCCCGCCACTGTTGCCCGGGTTGATAGCCGCATCAGTCTGTATCAGGTCGTAGAGCACCGCGCCGTTAGGTTCCTGTATGGACCGCCCCAGGTATGAGACGATTCCCGCCGTCACTGTAGGTCCTCCCCGAAGGGCAAGGGCGTTCCCCACCGCAACCACCCAATCGCCGACTTTGAGCTTTTTCGCATCGCCGATCTTCGCCGACGGCAGCTCTTTGGCATCTATTTTGACCACGGCAACATCAGTTGTCGGGTCCGTTCTTATCTCAGCCGCGTCGAACGTTCGTCCGTCGCTCAAGCTGACCTTAACCGTATCAGCATCCTCAACCACATGGTTGTTGGTCAATATGTACCCGTTGGGATCAATGATGATGCCCGTCCCAGCACCCGTCTCAGGGAATGGCCTCAGGAATATATCATAGCCGACCGTCTGGGTCTGTATGGAGACTACCCAGGGGCTGACCTTGGGCACGACATCGGATATGCCTGGCAGGCCGGCGGGTCTGTTGCCCCCACCATCGGTTGGTGGCGGTGTCCAGCCCGTTGTGATCGGGGCAGGCGTAGTAGTGGTAGTTTTTGCGGGGCTGGTTGTGCCAAAACCGGGCAGCTCAATAGAACAACCACTCAAAACAAAGCTAAGCGCCAATATGATTAGAAGTGACGCCAGGGCTATCTTCTCGCGCACTGTTTCCTCCTCAAAAGGACAGGCCTTCAACCTATCCGAACTATTCTATATTACGCCATGCTTCCACAAAAGAAAAACGCTTGAGAATAGGATGCGGATTGTTCTTGGCTTGAGGAGGCTGCGCTGTGAGCGTTGTGCTCCGAGGACAGGTGGCGGACCACCGTGAGTGGTAGTCCGCCACTGAGAGGTCGTTTTTTGCAGGATATCCGCCCTACTTACACTTTGGGTAGTTCCGCCAATGCCTGTTCAACCTTCTCTCTGGGGTATTCGTAGTCCTTCAGCCTTCCTGTCAGGTACTCTTCGTAGGCCCCCAGGTCGAAGTGGCCGTGGCCGCTCAGAGCCAGGACGATGGTCTTTGACTCTCCTGATTCCTTGCACTTCAGCGCCTCGTCAATAACCACTCTAATAGCATGTGAAGGTTCCGGCGCCGGCAGTATGCCCTCTGAGCGCGCGAAGGTGACTGCCGCCTCAAAGGTGGCTACCTGCGGCACTGCAACAGCCTCAATCAGGCCCAACCTGTGCAGGTGTGAAACGATGGGCGACATCCCATGGTAGCGGAGGCCGCCGGCATGTATGCCGGGCGGCACGAAGCTGTGGCCCAGCGTGTGCATCTTGGCAATGGGCGCCATACCAGCCACATCGCCATAGTCGAAGGCATAAACGCCTTTGGTTATGCTGGGGCACGCCGAAGGCTCCACTGCGATGATCCTAAGCTTCTTGCCCTTCAGCTTGTCCGGTATGAACGGCAGTATTGCACCGCCGAAGTTGCTGCCACCGCCTACACACCCCACGATTATGTCCGGATAGGCATCGGCCATGTGTAGCTGCTTCTTTATCTCCTGGCCAATGACCGTCTGATGCATCAGCACGTGGTTCAGGACGCTGCCCAGGGCGTAGCTGGTATCGTCCCGGCCTGCCGCGGCCTCCACAGCTTCGCTAATGGCGATGCCCAGGCTTCCCGGTGAGTCCGGGTCCTTCTCAAGTATACTGCGTCCAATCTGTGTCTCTGTGCTCGGGCTGGGTGTAACCTGTGCGCCCCAGGTCTCCATGGCAATGCGCCGGTACGGTTTCTGGTGGTAGCTGACCTTCACCATGAAAACCTTGCATTCCAGGCCCATGTACTGGCAGCCCAGTGCCAGGGCGCTGCCCCACTGGCCCGCGCCCGTCTCCGTGGCCAGTCGCTTTATGCCCGCCTTTTTGTTGTAGTAGGCCTGCGCCACGGCAGTATTCAGCTTGTGGCTGCCGACAGGGCTCGTGCCTTCGTACTTGTAAAATATCTTGGCCGGCGTGCCCAAGGCGCGCTCCAGCCGCAGGGCGCGCTGGAACGGAGTGGGGCGCCACATGCGGTATATCTGCTGCAATTCCTCCGGTATCTCAATCCAGCGCTCTTTGCTGAACTCCTGTTCATTGAGGCTGGCCGGGAAAAGGAAAGGAGGCAGGATAGTGGGCTCCTTCGTTCCCGGGTGAAGTATAGGTGGTAGAGGCTCAGGTAGGTCGGCCTGGACGTTGTACCAGGATGTGGGCATCTCCTTCTCAGTCAGCATATACTTTATCTGTTCCATCTTCCCCTCCTCAGTTCTTATTAAAATTTGCTGGCCTCTACTGCGATGCCTCAGTAGAGGTCTAAGCTTCCGTGTTATCCAGGGCCTGCCTCAGCTCTTTGACAAAGGCCTCAAGACCCTTCCAGTCCGACCCGGCCATGTATTGGACCAGCCGGCTGCCGACCACGACGCCGTCGGCGATGCGCGCTACGCGGCGCGCCACCGCGCCGGAGGATATGCCAAAGCCCACGCATAGCGGCTGCCTCGTCTCTTTCCGCACAGAGGACACGAACTTCTCTAGGTGCCCCGGCAGGTCTTTCCTGGCCCCCGTAACACCGGTAACCGACACCAGATATATGAATCCGCTCGCCTTGCGCGCTACCAGTTTCACTCGCTCCGCCGTGCTGGTCGGCGCCAGTAGATACACCAGGTCGATGCCTTCAGAGCGGGCGCATTCCGCCACCTCGCCCGCCTCTTCGGGGGGCATATCCGTGATTATGAAGCCATCAATACCCGAGGCAGCGGCGCTGTGGCAAAAGCGGTCCGCACCATAGTTGATTATCGGATTGAGATACGTCATGAACAGCAGCGGGATGTCCACGCTGGCACGCACCTGCGAGGCCAGCTCCAGGCATTTCTGCGGCGTGACCCCGTTCTGGAGCGCCACATGGTTGGCCTCCTGGATGGTGGTGCCGTCGGCCATGGGATCGGAGAAAGGTATGCCCAGCTCCACCATGTCGCATCCTGCGGACTGTAGAAGAGGTAACACACGCAGAGTATCCGCTATGCTGGGATACCCCATAGTGACATAGGCTATCAGGGCCTTATGGCCCGGTCTGGAAAACGCCGTGGCTATACGACTCATCATGCCCTCGTACTAGGTCATGGCGGCCCTGGCTATTATGTCCAGGTCCTTGTCGCCCCGACCCGAAACGTTGATCAGCACTATCTTGTCTTGCGGCAGACTCGGCGCTAGCTTCGAGGCGTGGTACACGGCATGGGATGACTCCATTGCCGGCATTATGCCTTCAGCGCGGGACAGCATATGGAATCCTTCTACAGCTTGCTCGTCCGTCACGGCCACGCACTCTACCCTGCCTACGTCCCTGAGATAAGACAGCTCCGGTCCCACACCCGGATAATCAAGCCCCGCGGCGATGCTATGGGCCTCGGCTATCTGCCCCTGGTCATCCTGCAAATAATATGTTTTCGCGCCATGGAAGACGCCAACTTTGCCGCGGCATAGAGATGCGGCGGACTTCCCACCCTCGCCAAAGCCCGTGCCTCCAGCCTCAACGCCGATAAGCCGCACGGGCTCGTCGTCCAGGAAGCGGTAGAATGCGCCCATGGCGTTGCTGCCTCCGCCGACGCAGGCCACAACGCAGTCGGGCAATCTGCCAGCCGCTGCAAGCATTTGCTCCCGGGCCTCGCGTCCTATTATGGACTGGAAGTCGCGGACGATCATCGGATACGGGTGCGGCCCAATGACGGAGCCTATCATGTAGTAGGTATCCCGCACGTTGGTTATCCAGTCCCTCATAGCTTCGGTTATGGCGTCCTTCAGCGTGCGGCTGCCCGAAGCTACCGGCCTCACGTCCGCCCCCAGCACCTTCATACGGAAGACGTTGTGCGATTGCCTCCGGACATCCTCTTCACCCATGTAAACGATGCACTCCATCCCCAGCATGGTGCAAACCGTGGCCACGGCGACGCCATGCTGCCCGGCTCCTGTTTCGGCCAGTATCCGCTTCTTGCCCATACGCCTGGCGAGCAACCCCTGTCCAAGCGCGTTGTTTATCTTGTGAGCGCCAGTATGGGCCAGGTCCTCGCGCTTGAGGTATATCGCTGCGCCGCCACACTTCGCCGTGAACCTTTTCGCGTGATACACCGGCGTTGGCCTGCCAGCCCAGCTTCGGGCCATAGATTCGTACTCGTTCCAGAACGCAGGGTCGGAGCTGGCCGATGCATAAGCGGCCTCCAGTTCTATTAATGGGGCCATAAGTGTTTCCGGGACGAACCGCCCTCCATAAATGCCGTAGCGTCCGCCCGCGGTTGGTAACGGGAAACGTGTGCTCCTTGATATCATAGACTCTCCTGCCTGGCAGCCTGGATAAAGTCACGCACCTTGACCGGGTCTTTCCTGCCCGCCGCTGATTCTACACCACTGGAAACGTCAACCCCGTAGGGTTGCACCATCGTAATGGCCAGCCACACATTGTGCTTGTTCAACCCACCGCCCAGGATAACTGGCCCGTGCCGCCCGGCATCCCGGGCAAGGTCCCAGTTAAATGCCGTACCGGTGCCCCCATCTCTGCCTTCCACATAGCTATCCAGCAAATAGGCCGCCACCCGGTAATTTGCCATATTGGCCAGTGACCTGGCGTCCTTCACCCTGAAAGCCTTGACCACACGAGGGAATAGCTCCCGGCAATACTCGGGGCTTTCCGACCCTTGTAGCTGGGCGACGTCCAGCGGGCAGGTCGCCATAGCTTCTTTCACAAAGGCCAGGTCCTGGTCTACGAATACTCCCACCTTGGTGACGTATGGCGGCAGGTTCGGGACAATACCTCGCACCTGGTCCAATGTTACCCGACGTGGGCTTGGGGCAAAGACGAAGCCCAGAGCATCGGCACCGCACCTTGCGGCCCAAAGTGCATCCTCCAGGTTGGTTATGCCGCAAATCTTGACGCGTATCATTGCTGCCCCAGCAACTCCTTTATTCTGGCAGCCGGATCAGCGGATTTTACCAACGACTCACCGATAAGCACAGCGTTGATGCCGGCGCGCTCCAGGGCGACAACATCTTTCCGGCTACCTATGCCGCTCTCGCTTACCACGACGGCAGTATCCGGAAGCAAAGGCCGCAGTCTGAAGGTCGTCTGGATATCCAGCGTGAAATCCGCCAGGTTGCGGTTGTTTATGCCTATGACCGTCGCCCCGGCTGCCAGAGCCTTCTCAACATCGGACTCGTTATGCGTCTCCACGAGCGCCGCCATGCCCAGGCCTTTGGCCAGAGATTGCAGCCCGATGAGGCTTTCCCGGCTAAGGTTCGCGGCAATGAGCAGTACCGCGTCCGCTCCGTGGGCCCGTGCTTCGAATACCTGGTAAGGGTCGACTATGAAGTCCTTGCATAGCACAGGCAACTTCACAGCCTTCTGCGCCGCCTCAAGGTCGGAGAAGCTTCCGTGGAAGAACTCGGGCTCGGTAAGCACGGATATTGCCGCAGCGCCGCCATGCTCATAGCTGTGTGCCTGAGCCACGGCGTCGAGCGAAGGGTTCAACATGCCTTTGCTGGGAGAAGCCCGCTTTATCTCCGCGATTATGCCTATTCCTTCCTTCTTGAGCTCTCCAGCGAAGTCCCTGGCGGCCGGCGCCTGGCGCGCCAGCTTTTCAACCTGGGAGAAAGGCCGCGCCTTCGAGCGTTGCGCCACCCTCTGCCATGTACTGGCGACTATCCTATTGAGCATGTCCTGGGCTAACGTCATACTGCTGATGCCACTCCATTGCTGAACCGGGCCAGGTCGCTCAGCACTTTGTAAGCCCGAACGCTGTCTATGCTTTCCACGGCCATTTGCATGCCATCCTTGAAATCGCGTGCCCTGCCGGCGACCACGAACACTGCGGCTGCGTTCAAGACCACCACATCCCGCTTCGGCCCCTTCTCTCCCTTGAGCAGCGCCAGCGTCGCCTTCGCATTTTCATCGGCCTTGCCACCCTTGAGGTCGTCCAGCCTTGCCGAAGGAAGACCAAGGCTTCCCGGGTCCAGGCACCACGTATCTACCTGCTGCCCCTTCACCTCAGCTATTCGGTTGTGGTCAATAGTTGATAACTCATCCAGACACGGTTCACCATGGACCACCATTGCCCGGCTCGTGCCGAGCCGGGACAGCACCATCGCCAGCAGGTCCGTCAGGTCCGGCGCATATACACCGATGAGTTGGATTGACGCCGACGCGGGATTGGTCAGTGGGCCGAGTATATTAAATACCGTTCTTATGCCCATCTCACGACGGGGCCCCCCGGCGGTTTTCATGGCGGGATGGAACCGTTGCGCAAACATGAAGCCGACGCCCACCTCGTCTATGCACCTGCCGACAGCCTCAGGCCCCAGGTCAATTCGTACTCCCAATGCTTCGAGCAAGTCAGCGCTTCCACATGAACTGGACACGGACCGGTTGCCATGCTTGGCTACTGCCACGCTGCCGCCAGCGGCCACCAGGGCCACCGTAGTCGATATGTTAAATGTGCCAGCACCATCGCCGCCCGTGCCACAGGTATCCACTAGCGGCTGACGGCGCGATTTTACCTTCAGAGACGCGGAGCGCATGGCCCTGGCACATCCCGTGACCTCCTCCACCGTCTCACCTTTGACTCGCAGTGCGGTCAAGAAGGCCCCTATCTGCGCTGGCGTAGCCTCGCCACGCATTATCTCGCCCATGGCCTCTTCGGCTGCCTTCTCGGTCATGTGGCGGCCTTCCACCAGGCTGGCTATAGCTTCCTTTATCATGCGGTTCCTCGCTCTACCTGTTTCGACCCAATGTTCCGTTCGCCTCGGCTATCGCCAGGGCATTCCTCAACACTTCGGTCTTCTTCATAGTCTCTCGGTACTCGTAATCAGGGTCTGAGTCGGCTACTATGCCGGCGCCGCCCTGCATGTATGCTATGCCGTCCTTGATAACGATAGTGCGTATGGTTATGCATGTATCCATGTTGCCGGTGAACGAGAAATACCCTACTGCGCCTCCATACGGGCCCCGGCGTAACCCCTCCAGCTCGTTTATTATCTCCATGGCCCTGACCTTCGGCGCACCGGTCAACGTTCCCGCAGGAAAGCAGGCACGGAGCAGGCTGAAGGCATCCTGGTCCGGAGCCAACTCACCCTTTACCGAAGACACAATATGTATGACGTGCGAATACTTCTCCAGCACCATGGAGGTCGGCACCCGCACCGTGCCAAAACGGCACACCCGCCCCAGATCATTCCGCCCCAGGTCGACAAGCATAACATGTTCGGCACGCTCTTTGGGGTCGGCCAGCAGCGACTCCGACAACGCGGCATCTTCTTCCGCCGTCGAGCCCCTCGGCCTTGTGCCCGCTATCGGCCTGGTCTCGGCCACGCCTTCCTCCAGCCGCACCAGCATTTCGGGTGAGGAGCCGACAACCTGGAAACCGCCGCATTCAAGGTAAAACATGTACGGAGAAGGGTTGAGCATACGGAGCGTACGGTAAACTGAGAACGGATCAGCTGTGGTCGGCTGGCGGAGGCGCTGCGAGACGACTATCTGGAAAGCGTCGCCGGCCGCGATGTACTCTTTGGCCGCCCTTACCGCCTGCTTGAACTCTGCGGGAGTGAAGTTGGATGCGACCTCAGATGCTCGACCCTTAATTGCAGATATCCTGGAGCGTAGTGATTCGGCCGCCAGCGGTTTTTCCAGGTTGAATACTATGGCATCGATTCTTGCCGTAGCTTCATCGTATGCTCGGGCCGGATCGCCACCCACCGGGACGTTGCACACAACCTTCATCTTCTGCTGCACGTGGTCGAAGATGACCATTGTGTCGGTGAACATGAAAAAGCAGTCGGGCAGGTTCAGTTCATCCCTGGCGGCGTTAGGCAGCCTCTCGAAGAAGCGCACCATGTCGTACGACAGGTAGCCCACGGCGCCGCCGAAGAACCCCGGCAGGCCGGGCAGCCGGACCACGCGGTACCCTGAGAGAAGCCTCTGGACAACGTGTAGTGGGTCAGAGGCTTTGGGTGCTTTACCGAGGAACTCCCTGGCCTCGGAACCATTTCTGGTAACCACGGCCTCCTTTTCATTCGCACGAACTATGACCGACGGGTTTGTGCCGATGAAAGAGTACCGGCCCACCTGTTCCCCACGTTCCACGCTTTCCAGGAGGAAACAGGGGGTATTCCCCTTCAGCTTGAGAAACACCGATACCGGCGTATCCAGGTCGGCAGGCAGTTCGCGGAAGACGGGGGCGATATTCCCCGCCTCAGCGATGCGGCAAAAGCTCTCCCTGTCGGGGATATAGGTTTCCATGCCCAGCACTTTCATGTTGCTCCACCGGAGTTCAAAAACAAAAAACCTCTCGCCACGAGGGGCGAGAGGTAACTCGCGGTGCCACCCTCTTTGGTGTTTCCACCATCTCTTCTCAAGCACTGAGGAGGAATCCCCCTCGATGCCCAGGGCTGTGATAACGCTGCCCTTGCGTCAGAGCCTACTTGGGGGACTAGAAGTCCTCTTTTCGGTCTGCGGCTCCCAGGCCCATTCCGCCCCTGCGCCTGCATCGGGCTCACACCTAATCCCGACTCTCTTAGCTCCGCTTGAAGCGTACTATCCCTGTTCCCAGCCTTTGCGTTATGTAGGCACAAGTTAAGCACATAGGCCGTGGCTTTGTCAAACCAACGGCACGGATACAGTCACCCGGGCAATTGCCTGAGCATCTCAGTTTAGTCCATCCTCCGGGGAAGCCATCCGGCGCGCTTGGCCCATAACCAGGCAAAAGCCGTGGAAACCACGGTGGAGACGACGAGCAACACAATGTACCAGCCCTTGTCGCTGGGTTCCAGGTCGAAGGCCGAGTTGCTCAATACAGTGGCCAGCGTATTCGGTACGAGGACGGCCGTGCCGATGATCGTGAGATAAGTCATTACCAGCGCCAGCCGGTTGTTCAACGCCTGAAGCTGGTTATTGTAGATGCTCTGTAACACTTCGAGACCCGAAGCCAGCACATCGGACATGTGTTCGGCCAGCCCTATCTGCGTGTTTACCTCGCTGCTGAGAATGCCGATCCTCTCCAGCAGCTTAGGATCGTCTGTTATCAACTCGGCATCGCCATATCGCAGGGCGTGCACCACGTTCACCGTCTCCCACAACGAGTCGAGATAAATCAGCAGGGCATGCTTCATACCGTATATCTGAGGTCCCAATGTATCGCGCATGGCCTTGGGGTCTATAAGGTGTTCGTTTAGCTCGTCGCCGCGCTCTTCGATCTCTCTCAGGTGCTCGAAATTCCGCTCGTTGTTCTCGTCAATTATACGGACAAGGAGCATAGTCAGCTTGTCTTGATCGGAAATCCCCGTGGGTATCTTCCTCAAGACCGTCTCGGCATAGCGGCGCAGCCGGCCAAAACGCCGGTCGACGTTGGTCGGGTGGACCGTCAGTATGAAGTTCTTCTTCAACAACAGCAATAGAGGGTGGGGCTTCACGTCCAGGAAGCGCACTTGAATTGAAGGCAGCTTCAGCCCCATCTCAGTATCGAAGTCCTGGTAAGTTATCCGCGACTCGCCGACGAACGAGGCGATCAATTGGTCGCTGAAGCCGAGCAGCTTGGCGGCGACCGGTGCATCTTTATCGAAATTATCCGTCCGAAAGTCTACCCAGGCTAATGCTGACTGGCAGACGATGTCAGCAAACCCTTCCGGCGATTCGGCATCCCGCTTCGTCGTGGCACCCGATGCTGATGTGGCCACGTAGAACCAGCGTTTTGGGAATGCCTCAGTTTCAGTCCCGTTCAAGGGCTTATGGACGAAGTTAGTCTGCAGTTCACTCATTGGCGCTGTCCCACCAGCTCCTGACTCGACCTTCCATGTTTCCAGCGGGCAATCGATAATAAGTCTCTGGGCGGAGGCTGTCAACAGGACTCCAGATAGGACTCCACCCCAGGGGTTGACAAGGAAATCCCGGCGTCCTTATGATACCTCGCACAACTAGGTAGTGCGTTTCGAGGGTGGGTTAGTGTCTACCAGCAATATCATACTGCATAGCGAGCGCCTGGAGCTGAGCTTCGGCGGCATCAAGGCGCTGGACAGCATGAGCGTTGAGGTCGAGAAGGGACAGATCCTGTCCCTAATAGGGCCAAACGGGGCAGGCAAGACCTGCTTCATAAACTGCGTCACGGGATACTATCGGCCACGGGAAGGCCAGATCGTTTTCGACGGCACTGACATACTTGGCATGAGGCCGCACCGAATCGCGAGATTGGGCATCAGCCGCACCTTCCAGAACCCGAACACGTATCCGACGATGACCGCTCTGGACATACTTCTGGCGGCACGTTACATGCATTGTAGGGCTGGCATGATGGAGTGCCTGGCACCTTTCGGCAGGTCTCGTCGCGAAGAACTGCAAAGCCGCAGATCAATAGAAGAGGTGATAACCTTTACCCACATTGAGGAACTGCGCAAAAAGCCGATCTCGATGATGTCCTACGGACAACGAAAGCAGGTGGAGATCGCGCGAGCCCTTGTCATGCAGCCGCGCCTGGTCCTGCTCGACGAGCCGATGAGCGGCCTGGACGATGTGATGAAAGAGATGGTCTGCGAGTTGATACTGGACATGCACCGGCAGGGCATGACTATCGTGCTGGTCGAACACGATATCCAGACGGTCATGGAGCTCTCGCACAAGGTAGCAGTGCTCGACCACGGCCAGAAGGTAGCCGAGGGGACACCGGCAGAAATATCGCGTGACGCCCGGGTTGCTTCTGCATACCTGGGGAGAAATGAGGCCGATGGTCAGCAGGCAGCCTGCCCATAGGGTAACTCCTATTGCCGCTCTGCGGCCAACATATATCGCACGGAAAAGGAAGTTGCGCCAGTGGACCCTGTCATAACGCTCATACAGTTAATAATCTCCGGCGCACTCGTGGGGGGCATTTACGGCCTGATCGCCATGGGTTTTGTAGTGGCGTACCGGAACGCCCGCGTGTTCAATATCGCCTACGGCCAGCTCGCTGTCGTCGGCGCCTTCGTTGCCTGGACATTCGTCGGTTCTCCGGCTGCTCCGAGGCTGCCCGTCCCCTTCGCGGTAGTCGCGACGCTGGCGGTGGCCGTGTTGCTCGGACTGGTTGTGGAATGGCTGCTGTTCCGTCGTATGATCGATCGCTCGCAGTTTGCAACCTTCGTCGCCAGCCTGGGCCTCTTGGGAGTCCTGCAGGGATTGGTCATGTCTGTGTGGGGTACGAAGACCTTGGCCATGGCGCCTGTCTTCCCCAAGGGGCCTCTGCATTTGGGCGGAATCGTCCTCGCCCGGGAATACCTATGGGCTTTTCTCGTGGCCGTCCTGCTGGCCTTCGTCATAACCCTTTTCTTCCGCCGCACCCGCCTCGGCCTGGCCATGAGGGCTGCCTACGATAACCAGGCCGCTGCGCGCACGTTGGGCGTAAGCGTCCGGCTCAGCTCTCAAGTCGCATGGTCCATCTCAGCGGTGATTGCTGCAGCAGGAGGAATACTGATCGCCACTGTCGGCGGCGTCAGCATGGCCCTCTCCGAGCTGGTACTGGTTGTATTAGCTGTGGTGCTCATAGCCGGCATGGATTCCGTGGCCGGGTGCATCGCGGGCGGCTTAGTGCTGGCAGTGGGACAAAACCTCGTCTCATACTATGCCGGCGCCTATTTCACTGGTATCGAAAGCGTATTCTCCATGGTGCTCATTCTCATTGTCTTGCTGGTGAGGCCCAGCGGCATGTTCGGGACAAAGCCCATAGAGAGGGTTTAACGTTGAAGCGAGGCAGCAGAAGACAGGCTGATTACGGACGGGATGTAGCTCTTATTGGCGGCCTCAGGGGATGGACCGCGCTGGCGGTACTGCTCGTCGCCACAGTAGTGCTCCCCCAACTGCTAAGTGTGACCGACAACATGAAGTGGGTCACCTTTCTCAACTTCACGCTCCTCACCATAATCGCCGTGTTGGGGCTCCAGATAATAACCGGCATGGCGGGACAGATCAGCCTGGGACACTCGGCGTTCCTCATGACCGGCGGGTACATCATGGCGATACTCGCTACCAAGCTTGGCTTCCCCTTCTGGATTGCGGCCTTCCTTGCCGTGCTGGCCACAGCATCGGTCGGCGTCCTGGTAGCCTTGCCGGCCATTCGCCTGAAAGGCTTTTACGTGGCAGTAGTCACGCTGGCCTTCTTCACAATCTCTCAGCACATTTTCCAGAACCTGTCGATAGCCGGTGGCATCTGGGGCCTCTCGAATGTCCCGGGACCCTCTGTCGGACCTCTCAAGATAATCACTGACACCTCCTGGTATTACTTTCTGCTTTTGCTGACAGCCATTTGCATTATTGCGTCAGCCAGTCTGGCACGTTCCCGCATAGGACGCTCCTTCCTGGCTGTCAGGGACAACGAGGTGACTGCCTCCGGATTAGGCATCAACGTCCCGGGAGCCAAGCTTCGGGCCTTCTTCATCGGCTCGCTGTTCGCCGGTATCGCCGGCGTGTTCTGGACCTCCTATGTCACGGCGGTAAGGATAGACCAGTTTAGCCTGTGGGACTCCATCTGGTACCTTGGCATGATCATAATCGGCGGCCTGGGCAGCACAGCCGGCGCAGTGCTGGGAGTCTTATTTCTCCAACTTGTCCGGCAGGTGTTGCACGAGATCACCGCTAGCGGCGTGGTGCCACTGAGCATCAACTTTTCCGCAGCGCTGACCTTCGCCGTCTATGGCCTGGCCATAATACTATTCATCGCCTTCCGGCCGCACGGCCTGATGGCCGTGTGGCAGAAACTCAAGACCAGCTACAAGCGCTGGCCATTCGGCGAGTAGACGAGCACGGATGATGGCAAAGCGGAATGAGAGGACACTGAGCTACCAGTCCGGATAAGGGGCACCAAAGTGAATAAGCGCCTCCATCATATAGGGCAGGCTACCGCCCACCCTCTGGCAGACAGGGCCGTCGGCCCCTACGGAGGACTATCAGGTAGGGCGTATGGCCATACGCCCCCACGACACCAACGGGCCAAGGATTGCCCCAGGACCTTTGCGTTCTCCCTGAGCCGATTGCCAGACCAAATATGGTTTAAAAGAATGCTTTTGGAAGCACTCGAAATGGGAATGAAAAGGCCCTCAGGATTGCCCGAATGGCCTTGACATTTCGATCCACCAGCAGGGGAGTGCTAGAAGGGGGCTGTGCCCCCTTCGAAATAAATATCCCCCGCTCCCTCGAGGGAGCGGGGGATACAGGGGTGAGGGTGCAATAAAAAACTATGCTAACAGTTAACGGAATAAGAGCCATATATGGCGGTGTAGTCCTTGGGCTGAGCGACGTCTCATTGAAGCTGGAAGAAGGCAAAGTGGTGGCCCTGCTCGGCGCGAACGGCAGTGGCAAATCCACGACCCTGAAGAGCATCTCAGGCATGCTACGCACAGAGGATGGAAAACTGAGCGAGGGGTCTATCGAGCTTGACGGGAAACGCATCGATCGCCTGGCCCCGGAGCGGATAGCACGCCTTGGCGTGTGCCATGTCCTGCAAGGCATTTCCGTATTCCCCCAGTTGAGCACAGAGGAAAACCTGCTCATGGGCGCATACCTGAGGCAGGACAGGAAGAATGTCGACCAGGATATGGACGGCGTATATCGGTATTTCCCCAACCTGCCGGCGCTGCGGCGGCGGAAGGCCGGATACCTGTCCGGCGGTGAACAACAGATGCTGGTTATCGGCAGAGCATTGTTGACCAGGCCGAGGTTCATGCTGCTGGACGAGCCCTCCCTCGGCCTGGCCCCAGGGATTATCGGCGAGATATTCTCCATACTTAAAACTATCTGCCGCGAGAGCAACACGTCACTGCTTGTCGCCGAGCAGAACACAGCCGCAGTTCTGGAAATAGCCGACTACGGCTACGTCCTCCAGAATGGCAGGACGGCCTACGAGGGCAAGTCAGGACAGCTGGAGGGCGACCGCGTGAAAAAGTTTTACCTGGGGTTGGGTGAAAGCGGCACGTTCATCAGCTACCACGACAAGGCCTGACATTGGCTCGTCGGAGGAGATCCCAGAGTCATCCACAATAGATAACCTTGATATTCAGGGGCTACTGCTGCAACTTATGGATTTCTTGAAGTCAGCACCAACCACACCCCCCGGCAGATGACAAGTGGACGAGTGGCGTCATAAGGACCCAACCGCTAGGTGCGACGATTTCCTTGAGAGGCGAAGGAGCGAGGCGGATTGAGCCAGACGATACGAGTGGTAAATGCGGCTTTGTCGTGTTTAGTGAATTTGACATGTCACCATCCTTGGCAGGGACATTGGAATCTACCCAGCAACCCACATGTTTTGGAACATGAACCATTGGTCAGGGTAGTCACGAACCTTCTGCTCCATTGAGTCCATGATCCTCTGGGTAAGGGCCTTGACATCGCTCGAAAAGTTGCCGCTAGGTTTGAAGTCCAGCGGTTTGTCAAAGCAGGTGATGAAGTGGTTGCCTTTAGTGCGCATGCTGGACATCGGCACGATCTTGGCCCCTGTGCGCAGCGCAAGCGCGGCGGTCCCCCCAGGCACCTTGGCCTCCGTGCCGCAGAACTTCACGTCAATGTTGCCCAGGTGCGGACAATCGATGAGCAGGGCTAGTGCCTCATTCCGCCTGAGAGTCCTCATCAGGTTCGGCAGGACTCCCTTGTTGGCTGCTATGACTGTCATGCCTGACTTGGCCCGCAGCCTTTGTATCCAGCGGTTGACCCTGTCATTGCCGAACTGAGAGTCGACAACCACGTTCAGGATGTGTTGGCTGTGGATTACCGGAAACCCTGCAAGCTCCGGGCTTCCCATATGCATGCTGACCAGTATGACGCCTTGTCCACCGGCAAGCGCTTGGTCCACATTTTCCAGGCCGGAACAACTTGTTCGCCCGAGCAGCTTTTCCTGACCATGCAGGAATTCCGCATAATAGCGCGTGAAATTGCGCAGGGTCTCATGTGCTGCCCGGTCAATCTGTCTCCGACTGGCGCCTGGGCCGAGCGCGAAGAGCATGTTTTCGCGGGCGTTGTGACGGCCAGTCCGCCACGCCAAGTAGAGCATATCTCCACATATCCCGGCCAGTAGATACAGGGACTTCCGGGGCAATGCGTGAGCCAGGAAACTCAAAAATCTGGCTATGATGTACAGAATCATTGTCATCGACCTACCTGGGAGCAGAATGGGCGATTCACCGTGACGGGCCTCTCACGCGACTTTGCTGTGGCGCGTCTTGAAGAGTACGCCGCTGGCATCCCGGACGGCGTGGCTGGAGAGGCCTCTCATTTGCGCCGGACGGAACCCAATTCAAAGGAGGTTCCCTCCGTCCTTGAGGGGATTACTTTCGGAGGGTTTATTGGCCTTGATTATAGCCTATCTCGATGCGTCGCTGCCATCGCTACTTGCGATGTGTTGCTCGTGTTTTGACCTAGCCCCTTTTCTGTTTCAGTGACAGGCTTGGCCGCACGGACTGCGTCGGAAGACACATGTGTTATCCTGGTATGGTACTAATCGAGACTGCTGCCATTGCCTGGTCCGCAATAGGTGGCTTGGGAAAGAGGCTGGATAAGCCAGGTGATTGGTCAAGAAAAGAGCAGATCTGAAATGGTAGTAGAGCCGAGGAAGGATTAGCATACGCCTAGTGCTTCGTCGGTTGGCATAGGTATTCAGAACGGAGGATGAATTTGAGCAAGGCAAAGGGACGAAAAGAGAAAGAAAAACTCAAGGGGCAGGCCAAGGCTAAGGCAAAGAAGCAGGCTGCTACCAAGCAAGTGCAGGTTGCTTCAAAGCAGTCAGTGAAGTAAGGTAGTCCACAAGAGCTGGACATGTGGCTAAGAAGGGATTCTGCCTCCTACCCTGAGGCTGACTTTGATGGTGCTGCCCGAGCAGAATGAGCCGTGCCGCAGGCCGGCGCTTGTTATTGTCCAACGTATAAATTGGTGCAATCGTAAATGGTTGCGGCTTTCGTCACTTGTTGGGGCAAGGCGCACACCATGACCTGATGGTGCTGTTAGCTGCCTTCCATAGTGACCTCATACCACGGTTGCTCAGAATCCCCAATGGTCTTCTCAGCAGCAATTGAGAGGACGTTGCAGCCATCACCAATCACAAGCATGACGTCGGGACGCACGTGTGCCAACGAGCAATCGAACCATAGAGGACTTGGGCGGCACCTTTTGTTTGCTACCTAAAGCCATCGCATACCTCAGTTATGAAGTTGTCTATACTCAAGCCAAGGTGGAATCTACATTGGCAGGATTTGTATTGTAATCCCCCGCAAATCGCCTGACACATTTTGCGGGTTTCACCTTGGCTTCAGTTCACATCTCCTGTCAGTGGTTAAGATCGGGCCACATCCGTCCCTTTCGGAACGACCACCATGCCCCTTTCTGATACTGCGTAGCCTCTCCTCTTATCTGCTTCTAGGTCGTAGCCAAGTAAGGCACCTGCCCGGATTCTGCTGTCCTTATCAATGATGGCGCGTCTTACCTGTGCACCAGGCTCAATGATAACATCATCAAAAACGATTGATTGCTCCACCCGGGCATTCTTCTCCACAACAACGTTCGGGGAGAGTATCGACATATTGACAGTTCCGCCGCTGACTATGCAGCCGTCACACACGAGGGACTCCGATATTACGCCGCCAAGGATACATTTGGTGGGAGGCATGGGCCTTTGGTATGTCCTGAAAGACCACCTCTCTCCGTAGAGGCTGAAGACAGGATCTACACTGACCAGTTCCATGGAGGTCTCGTAGTAGGAATCGATGCTGCCGACATCCTTCCAGTAAGACGAATCCCTGGTTTTGTCGACAAACACTTTTTCTCTTATACCGTCTCTGACATTGATCTCATAATCCTGTATCTTGTTTTCCTTCACGTAGTCATATACGAAAACGTCGTGACTCTTGCCCATCATCCCTGGGATAACTTGTTTACCGAAGTCATCTTCTCCACCCCGTAGAGCCTGGAGCAATACGTTTTTGTTGAAAATATAGACGCCCATGGAAGCTAGAACACTTTTCGGGTCATCAGGCATTGTGTTTGGCTGCTCCGGCTTTTCCTCAAAGCCAATCAAGCGGCGGTCCTGGTCTATTTGGAGCGCCCCGAGTTTCCTGCTGGCCTGTTCTTTGCTGGTTCTGGTAGCAGATACTGTTACGGCGGCCCTTTTCATCTTGTGGTAGGCCACGAACTGACGGTAGTCCATCTTGTAAATGTGATCACCGGAGAGAATCAGAATGTCCTCAACATCCTCTTTCATGACCACATCCAGGTTCTGCCGCACCGCGTCAGCGGTGCCACGGTACCATCCCGCACCAAGCTTCTGTTGAGCCGGCAATGAATATATGTAGTCGCCCAGTCCGGCGCTTGATATGGCCCAGCCCTCTTGAATGTGGCGATTTAGCGACTCAGAAAGGTATTGTGTAAGGACAAAAATGCGGCGCAGGCCCGAATTGATGCAGTTGCTCAACGTAAAATCGATGAGCCGAAACTTGCCTCCGAACGGGACTGCGCCTTTGGAGCGCGCCCTGGTCAGCGGTTGCAGCCTGTCCCCCGCTCCTCCTGCCATGACTATGGCCAATACACTATTCATGATCCTACATCCCTGTATTATGCTGGGTAGACCATTTCTCCGTTGGTTGTCGCGAACCCGGGTCAGCCTGCGTGCCGTCAGGGATTTTGGTGGCAGACCCACCGTTTGCTGGCTGCGCACAAGGCTACGCCTGGCTACAATCTTAACATGCAAGGACCGCTACTGACATCACCTTACGACCCAACAACATCATGGCAAGAGTGACCTGGGTGCTCTTGACAGGGAGGTGTAATGTGGCTGAGGCCTATGAGCTGGCAGAATTCCTTCGAGATTGGTCAACCCTGGCTGAAGACATCGCTGCACTTAGGGGGCGGCTGAGTCAGCTGGATGTTTGGGTTGCCACCTTTGTAGCGCAGTTTGCCTCGAATGAAGGCACTATGGAAGCATACATCGGGAATTAGCTCCAGTAGCTCAGCCTGCGGCAGATTCTATATGAGGAAGCTAAAGTGCCCTAACAAGTGTGAAGGGCCAACACTTGCGGGCTATCTTTTTGGCGACTCCCTAGTCCGAACTTCCAGCAGGTTGAAGGCAGAATAGATACGAAATCGGGCTAACAGCCGTTTTTGTCTGTCTACAAACGGCCTGGCTGGACGCCGAGGAGG